>DAIRGS010000171.1:0-15296 GCA_036794395.1 Tepidisphaeraceae bacterium
CACACTCGCCGCACTTCGGTGCTGTCAGTTGGAGTGAAGTGGCGCTGTAGTGTTAACAGCCGCGGGCGGAAGCCCCGGGCTTCCGCCCGCGGCTATTAAGCTAATTTGATTCATCATGACTTGGCTTATGTTCAGCTACGGGGAAAATCATGCCGCCCCGGCGGACGATTTGAAGACGGGCGGGGAAATGTTGGCGGGATGGAGTGGCAGCATCACTGGCCATCTGGACGAGGCGGGTGAGGACGTGCTCGGAGAGTTTTCCGGGAGGCGAGCCGATTGAGATAAGCCAGCGGCGGGCGGATTCGCGGGCCAGGGTTGGGGGGAGCGTGGCCAGGGCGGCCGTGGGAAACTCGGGGGGGAGCGCGGGAGCATTTGCAATCATCCAATCTTTGAGATTTGCACAGGCGTCGGCCAGCGCGCGCAGCGCACCGCGAAGGGCGGGATCCTTTTGAAGCAGTGGGCGGAGGCGGTTGCGGAGGTATTTGGGGGAAGCGTTGCTGGCATCTTCGCGCCAGGGTTGGTTCTGAGTGCGGAGGTAGGCGCGAAGCTGTTGGGAATCGACAGCGAGCAAGGGGCGGAGGATGAGGAGGGAACCGAGGTGGGCCTTGGGAGCCATGCCGGTAAGGCCGGCGGGTGCGGAGCCGCGGAGCAGGCGGAGGAGGACGGTTTCGGCCTGATCGTTGGCGTGATGGGCGACGATGACGCCGAGCAGGTTGTGGCGGATGACGGTCTGACGGAAGAGCTCGATGCGGGCGGCGCGGTAGCGGGACGATGCATTGGCGGGTGGGCGGACGAGGTTGGGCTGGATGTCGCTGAGCTGCGCGATGGTGTGGGGGAGGGAAAATTTTTGCGCGAGCGCACGGACGAACGCGGCGTCGGCATCGGAATCGTGGCCGCGGGTTTGGTGGTTGAGGTGGACGATGTGAGGTGAGATTTCGGGGCGATTATTGTGCAGGAGTGTGAGGAGAGCGACGGAGTCTGCGCCGCCGCTGACGGCCACGGCCCAGGGGCCGGGAGGGATTGTGGAGATTGAATCGTGGAGAGGGTTGATGGAGAGGATGATATGTTTGAAATGGGGATCGTGCGCGGGGCGGTTTGGCCTATTTTCGATTGGCGCGATGTTGGTTGTTCGACGACGGAAACGGTTCTGTCCCGCTCTTTTTCAATTTCAATATCTGTCGAATTGTGCCCCTCACTACGGGCGAGATGTGGCATCGCCGATTCGATGGAACGTAATTTGGAGGGGCCACGTCGCCGGCAGATCGGTTTCCACCCGTTGATAACCGGTCTTGGTCACCTCGACCCATCGCGCTCCCTGTGGATTTGACGGAAGCTCCGCCTTTCCATCGGCACCGGTTCCGCGGCTCAGGGCCATTGAGAGTGACACGGCGGCCACGTTCGCGCCGGGCACCGCACGGCCACTGACATCGACTACCTCGACCATCTGAGCCGAGCACCCCGCCAAAACGAAAGCGAGAGTGATAGAACTCAGGTAACGATGCATGAATGCCATCGCGTGAACCCGACTTGCGGGAACGATAAATCAAACCTATTTCTGATCTGCCGCCGGAGCTTGAACGGTCTTCAATTCTTCGAGTGTATAGGGTTTATTTCGCGTGGCGGTCTCCCCACGCACTGCGGCCAGCTCCTTTGGCGTTATCGCCGGGCCGTGGTTGCCGAAGGCGTTGCGCGCGTAGGTGACGATGCTGGAGAGCCATTCGTCGTCGGCCCAGGGGAAGCCGGCCATTTCGCCGGGATAAACTTTGCCGCCATCGTTAGGGCCGGTCAGGCCATGGAGGACGATGCGGCAGGTGGTGGCGTTGTCGCCCATCAGCCGCTTGGAGCCTTTGAGGGGCGGGGCGAGGGTGAGGCCCTCGGCGGCGCCGGGGACCTGGGCGCCTTTGCCATCAACGCCGTGACAGGCGATGCAGGTCTGGAGGAAGTTCTCGCGGCCCTTGAGCCACACCGCCGCCAGCTTCGGATCGCGCTGCATCATCTGCCGGCCGAGGCTCTGCTCAAGCTGGGCGCGGTCCATCGCGTTGCGATAGGCCGTCACGACCACCGGAGCATTATCCGATGAATGGGAGGCCAGGGTTGTCTTCACCAGTTCGCCGGCCTGGGGGGCGGAGGCGTGCAGGAGTGAAACACAGTATTGGATCGCGACGTTGGGATCGGGGTCGTGGTTGATGGATTTGAACGCGGCCGCAAGAGAGGCGTCGTTGCTTCGGAAGAGCGGCTCGGCGATGCGCACCGCCGCGGCACGGACGCGCGGATCGGCGTCCTGAAGCTTCTCGGCCAGGAAGGCCGGCTCGATGGCGTCGAGGCCTTCGAGCGTCCAGAGCGCATGCAGGCGGGCTAAGGCATTGTCACTGGTACGGGCCAGGGCAAGAATCGCCGGAACCACTGAGCGATCGTGTCGGAGAATAATGAGCTTCTGCGCGGTGTCGCGCCACCAGCCATTCGCGTCAGACAGATGCTTAACCAGCTGCGTGGGCGTTTCATCGAGCATGTGCGGCTGCTCGCGGCGCTTCATGCCATCGTAAACCAGACGGTAGATGCGGCCGGCGTTGATGTGCTTATCGAGGCCGTACTTTTGAATATTGGGGCGGAGGTAGGAGCCTTCCTTGGTCCACTCGGATTCCTGAATGATGCCGTGATACATATCGCAGATGTAGAGGCATCCATCGGGGCCGGTGGCGGTCCAGACGGGGCGAAAGTTGGCGTCGGCGGACAGGAAGAATTCGCTGTTTTCGTAGGCGTTTTTGAGAACGAGCTTGCCGCCTTCGTTGACGACTTTGGCACGACGAATCAGCCGGCCGACAGGCTCGGGGAGAATGTAGTCGCCTTCCAGATCGGCGGGCAATGCATCGCCGCGATAGATGGAGCCGCCCGCGCAACCGGTGAAGTGATTAAGCCCTCCACCGGGTGAGAGGCGCTGGGGACCACCCTGAACATCGGTGAACTTGAGAAGCGGAAAGACGCGGACAAAGCCGTCGGCCTGTTCGCCTTTAACGCGGACATCGGCGTAAACAGGATTGACCTGAAAGCCAAAGCCGGGGTCTTCACCGCCGGCGGTGTTGAAAAACGTCCGGCCCGTATCGTCGAAGGCGAGGCCCCACTGGCCCATGTGGGCATTGAGCTTTTCAGTTTCAACCTTGCCGCGTGTGTAGCGATAGCGGGTCGGCTCGACCGTGGTGTAGATCCAGTTGTCGATGTTCCACATCAGGCCCGAAGCCTGGTGCTCGAGATTTCCCCCGACGGGGCCGCCTTGGAAGAACAGGGTCTTTTCGATGTCTTTGCCGTCGCCTTTGACGTCGCGATACGCGTAGATGTCCTTGGTGTCGGTCTCGCGAACGAGAATGCGATCATCGAGCGGCAGAACCATGCGCGGAAGCATGAGGTTGTCGGCCAGAACGGTGAGCTTATCGTAACTGCCATTACCCTTGGTATCTTCGAGCCGGATCACGCGGCTGACCTTCTGCTTTTCCTTCGACCCATTGATATCGAGCATGTAGCTGCGCAACTCGGCCACATACATGCGGCCGTTGCCGTCCCAATTGCAGAGGACGGGAGACATGATGTCCGGCTCGGAGGCAACGAGTTCCAGATGATAGCCCTCGGGCAACTTGATGGCCGCGATGGTGTCCTGAGGAGAGCGCATCCGCGAGGCCTCGAGCTCATCAGGCCGGGCGGGCGTGACCACTACCGGGTTGGCGGCACGGCGCGTCGATGCGCGCGCCTGGCGCGTCGTGGGGGTTTGGGCGGAGACGGCGGAACACGTCATCGCCGTGCAAGCTGCGAACGCCGAGGCGAAGAGCGAACGACGGATCAATTGAGTCGGATTCATATGAGGCAATACCTTGGTCTTTTCGAACAGCACGCGTATGGATCGCACACGAATATACCCACCAAAGCCCCCGGCGTTCGCGGAGGGGCGCTTTCCGCCGCGCCGATTGTTTACAATCACAACATGCGACGTCGCTTATTTGCAATCGCCACGGTTCTGTCGCTGCTTATGTGCCTGGCAACGGTTGTGCTTTGGGTAAGGAGCTATGCCGTGTCGTACGATCTGACGGCATGCGCTTCGAACAAGTGCATTGAGTTCCGAGTCAGTCCCGGGATTTTCGCGGTTCTCACTTACCCAGACATCTTGATGCCCAGGGAAATCTCCGTGTCATCCAGCCCGGCGCACCCTGATATCACTCGAGGCAGATATGGCTTCTATTCCGGTTACGTCTGGCTGGACGGCTGGATCGTTGGCGCACCGTTTTGGGCCATCGCACTCTTCTGGACGATGGTGCCAGGAATGTGGGCACTGTACAGAATGAGACGGAAGCCGCCGGGACTTTGTCCCACGTGCTCGTACAACCTCATGGGTAACACAAGCGGCGTATGTCCCGAGTGCGGCATGACGATCCGAGGTCCCGTCATGTCCGGGTTAAAAGAACGCGCCAGCTTCTAAACCGAAATGCACCGCCAACAGCTTGGCCTTTTCACGGCTGATTTGTCGCTTGCCAGCCAGGATCATTGAGGCGAGAGGTTGGCTGCCGATCACTTCTCCGAGGTCTGAGATGGTCATCGCGCGGTTTTCCATTAGATGCTTTGAGTACCTCCAGCGGCGTTACATCCGAGGTATCGATTCGGACATTGTGCTTGTCGTAAGACTCGACCAGCAGCGTAAGGGTATCAAGATAATCCTGCTGGCCGGGATCGAGCATGCCCTCATCGCGCACGGCCAGCGTGTTCATCAATTCGACCGCGGCGTCATACTCACGCGCATTGCGGATGGGCCGAAGCGGAAATCGTTTCACCAAGGCAAAATAGTTGTCGGACATCGGTCGGTTAAGGGTTTTGCTCATAACGAATCCTTCCAGGCGTTTTTTGAATATTCAGCATGGGTCAGGAATCGCAACTGTGGGATAATTTTCACAATGTTGTGTTAGGAATGGGTCCATGTGTAACATATACGCAGTCGTTCACTTCTTTTGATTTTGCGTGCTCCCCGCACGCGTGTTTGGAGATCAGGTTATGCCCACCGTTCAAGATCTGCTTGCGTCGAAGGGTTCTCCCAAGGTTCATACGATTTCACCCGGAGCGACCGTGTTGGATGCGGTCGAGGCGATGAATAGTCGTAAGATCGGCGCCTTGCTGGTGACGGAGGAAGGGCGCGTGGCGGGGATATTCACGGAGCGCGACGTGCTTCAGCGCGTCATCGGTGAAATGCGACGGCCCAGCGCGACAGCCGTGAGCGAGGTGATGAGCGCGAAAGTGGTGTGTGTCAGCCCGGACACGGATCTGGATGAGGTCAGCGCGCTGATGAAGGACCGGCGGATCCGCCACGTGCCGGTGTGCGATTCGGATGGGAATCTGCTGGGGATGATCTCGATCGGCGATGTGAACGCCGTGCATGCCAGCCATCGCGACGCGGCTCTGAATTATCTGAATGATTATGTGTATGGGCGGGTTTGATGAAATGCATTATCGCCACAGATGCACACAGACTAGACGCGGGAGAGATTAAACCACGGATGGCACGGATTACACGGATAAGAAAGTCGGGCTTAGTCTTTCTTATATCCGTGTAATCCGTGGTCTTTTCGATTCTGTCTGGAAACACACGACCTGGAAGCCCGTGCCACTTGCGAGTTCTATTCAGCATTTTATCTGCGTTCATCTTGCTCGGTTGAAATCCTCTATTTGGATAAGCCGACCAGTGTCATCCTGGAGCGAAGCGAAGGATCTGGTAGCCGGTGAGTTGCTCGAATTTCAGATCCTTCGCTTCGCTCCAGGATGACAAGTCCGAGGAACTGGATCCCTGAGTTCTTCCTCATATCCGTGGCATCCGTGTAATCCGTGGTTTTTTTCGATTCCGTCTGAAAAAAACACGGGCTGGAAGCCCGTGCCACTTGAGACTTCTTTTTTTGCATTTTATCTGTGTTCATCCGTGTCCATCTGTGGCACTTTCTCTTTCGCATTTCGACGATCAGTCAGCTTTGAGGAACCGGCTGATTCCCGGCTTGAAGATGACTTTGCCTTCTACGACGACGAGCTCTTCATCCAGGAAAAGTTTGACGGCCCTGGAGAGAGTTTTGGCTTCGAGGTCGATTCCTTTGGCTTTGACGTCATCGACGGAGTCAGCGCCGACGTTGATGTGGAAAACATCCTGAAAGATCACGGGGCCTTCGTCGAGCTGAGCGGTTACGAAGTGCGCCGTGCAGCCGTGAACGCGGACGCCGGATTCGTAGGCTTGTTTGTAGGGGGCAGCGCCGGGGAAATAGGGGAGAAGGGAGGGGTGAATGTTAATGATTTTATTGGGCAGCGAGGTGACGAAATCAGTGGGCAGAATCCTCATGTAGCGCGCGAGGACGACCAAGTCCGGGGAATGTTGTTTGATCGCCCCGCTGAGCCACTGAAAATGCTTTTCCGGCTCGGTGGTGGGATGCCAGGCGAAGGGGAGATTGGCCTGGCGGGCGAGGGGTTCGAGATCGGGATGGTTGGCGAAGACGCCGACGATCTGGCCGCGAAGCTTTGCGTCGCGGAAGTCATCGATGAGCTGGCGAAGGCAGTGGGGTTCCTTGCTGACCAGAAGGGCGACTTTTTTCTTCCGGCGTTCGCTATGGAGATGAACACGGACCTCCATGTCGATGCGCCGGCCGAGCTCGAGTAGGCCGGTGATCAGGGCGGACAGGTCGATCGTCAGATCTTTGAGATCGACGAGCATGTCCATGAGGAAGAAACCGTGGACCACGCGCTGTTCGATATCTTCGATGTTGACGCCGCGTTCAGCCAGATAGGTGGCGAACTGCGCAACGACGCCTTTCTGGTCTTTTCCCAACACGCTGACGACTGCGAGAACCGATTGAGGCAAGTGAGTCTCCTTCAATGGCGAGTGTATCGGACGAAACGGTTGGGGGCTAACCCCGATCGGCTGGTGGCTTCAAATCTTCGAGCGCATTCAACCATTGAAACCACGGAAAACACCGAGAGCAGGAGCAAAACCTAACCGCAGATTGCGCAGATGCTCGCAGATAAAAGACAAGCCAATGCCCTCTTCATCTGCGGCCATCTGCGCAATCTGTGGTTAAATCTCTTCGCATTTGAGTCGATCGATCTTCCACGTCCTGTCGGAAAACAGCTAATTTGCGTCAATCGGACTTTTCTGAACCGCCCGTGCGTTTGATGATGGTGGCAGAAATGTCGGGGGTGATTTGGGCTTCACCGGCAAGTTGATCGGCCTGGGTCATGTAAAGGTCGATCGCGAAATCTCGCCAGCGGGATTCTACCGGTCCATACGATCCCGGCGTGGGAATAGATCCGAGAATATCGCGGCTTACGAACGCAAGAGATTGATCGGGGGCAAGGCGGAAATCGTAGGAAAGCGGATGGCCCTGGTAGTCGCAGCTGAGATGCAGTTCGGATGTGTCGATCTGACGGAACGAGGCGAAGACGGGAACCGTGTATTGGAGGACGGGTTGGGTGAAGTGGGATTCGCGCAGGGTGGCCCGCCAGGTCCAGTGATCAAACTGAGTGAACTTCGAATCGTGAACGGCGATGGTTTTCGCCATAACTAATTCCGTTGGTCGGCGAAGATATACAAGCCAGACCAAAGCAATCGTGACAGCGCAAACAAGTAAAAAGGCGAGTGTGGAGTATCGGAAGCGCCACAACGAGAGTCCGATTGCGAGGATGCTGAAGATCACAGCCACGAGGACGATCTGGCGGCGTGTGGATGCGGGCAGGCCGCGATCCCACGCGTAGGTGGGCGTGTACGCTTCGGCACGGACGGCGTCCTGCGGGCCGGCCACGTTGTGGCGCAGGACCCAGAGGTTGCCGAGGTGTTGCCAGGGCCAGTGGAGGTCGGGGGGCTGGGCGTCGTTGACGATCAACGCGACTCCGGCGGAGAGGAGCGTTGAGATTTGAGCATCAGACAGGCGGGC
Organism: Tepidisphaeraceae bacterium; assembly: GCA_036794395.1. Taxonomy (GTDB): domain Bacteria; phylum Planctomycetota; class Phycisphaerae; order Tepidisphaerales; family Tepidisphaeraceae; genus DASXMX01. Next base: position 7,938 of record DAIRGS010000171.1, read on the forward strand.
ACGGGCGGCGGGACTTAGGACCGCGGCGTCGAGGCCGGTCCACGCGAGCGGGGGATCGAACAGCGGGCGGGTGAGTTCCAGGGCAATGGGGAACAGCGTGTCGGAGGGGAAAATGGCTTGGGCGGAATTTGCGTCGGCGTCCGCGAAAGCAATGAGACGTTGATAGTCAGTGACGGGTTTAAGTTCAATCGATGGGGCCCCTGGGATTTGAAGGGCGTGAATGGATCCGGACACGGGCAAGAAGGGAATGATCGTTTCGCCTTCGTGGGGATTCTCGATTGTAGTGGGGACAGCCCCGTCAGCGGAAAGCTGGAGGATCGGCGGAGGCGATTTGCAGACAATGCGGACGGGAATGAAACGGCCAGGGTGATAATAGCCTTCCAGCGGGAGCGAGGCGGTCACATCGGCGCGCAGCGATGGGATAAGAAACAGTACGGCAAAGATGAGGGCATGGCAGAAGAGGGGCCGGATCGGACTACGCATTGGTCAGCTTAGCTTACCGAACGCGACGCCTAAGCCGTAGGTGACGACGGCTTCGATCACGCCCACCATTGTCATTTCAAAACCAGAAGCCCACCACGAGCGGATGGTAATGACCGATTTGGCGGCGCCAATAGCGAAGTGGGCAAGCAAGCTGACGACGAAAGCGGCAATAACCGCGTGGAAGCCGTGCATAAAAAAGAACGGGATGATGGGAATGAAGGCCCCTACCGCCGTTGACAACGCCGCGGAAGACGCCGACACCCATGGACTGCGAAAGTGTTCTTCAGACAAACCCAGCTCGCTTTGCGACATCGCGCGGACCATCTGCTCGGGATCCTCGGCGAGCCGGGCGGCCATGCGATCGCCTTCTTCTTCGGTGAATCCCTGTAGCTGATAGAAGAGGGACATTTCTTCTTTTTCTTCCTCGGGATTTTCTTCGATCTCGGCGCGCTCCCGGGCAATTTCCGCTTCGTGAACTTCGCGTTCGCTTTTGACAGCCAGGTAAGCACCCGCGCCCATGGAAAGGGCTGAAGCGAGCATCCCCGACAGCCCGGCAATGAGAATGTATCGCTGCTCATTAGAGGTAGCCCCTGCGACGCCGGACACGATGCCAAAGACGGCGCCCAGGCCATCGTTGGCGCCGTAGATGGCATCGCTGACCCCCCCCCCGCCGCGACCGTGCCAGCGCTCGCGGCCGAGGATGGCCTGGAGCACATTCTGCGGACCCAGTTGCGGGACCATCGTTTTGAGCATCTTGGCGTGGGCTTTTTCCTCGACGGCAATTTCGCGAAGGATCTGAGCGGCGTCGGCGTCGTGGCCGAGCACGTGCTGCTGGGCATTGTATTCGGCGGTGTGGCGATCCTCGGCGGCTTCCATCCGCCGGATGGTGGTTTCGGTGCCGAGCAGATGATTGAGGAATCGGCGAAAGCGGTGGGATGCGCCGTCGCCAAACGCGGGCGGCGCGGACCCCAGTTCCGCAAGTTTGGTCGCCCAGCGATCGGCATGACGCTCCTCCGCCTCGGCCATGCGGATCAGAATGTCGCGGCGCTTTTCACTTTTTTCAGCCTCGGCCAGCTCGCGGTAAACGCGAGCAGAGTCTTTTTCGGCCAGCCAGTTGCGGCGAAGAACACGAACGGCTTGGGCAGAATCACCCGAGGAAGCTGCGGTTTGACCCGATCTGGCCGGTGGTGGCGTTTCCATCGTACGCCACTCTATGCCCGAACGTGCAAGTGAGACAAACCCTTGGCTATGAATCCTCAACGAATAGGCACGAGCTTAGGCTTCACCGGCACAACCAATAGCTTGCTGGGGACATCGCCCGGCGAAGGCACCGGATCAATCCCCTCCCCGCTCTTTTTCAGCCAGCCATGCCCGGCCATCCACGACTCACAGAGGGCGGGCCACTGCTTCAGACCCGGATCGTTTTGGCCGAGGCCAAATCCGTGGGGCCCATGATCGAAGACGTGGAGTTCGACCGGGACTTTGTGGGCGCGGAGGGCCTCGGCAAAGAGCAGGCTGTTCTGGAAGGGGACGCCGGTGTCCGTGGACGAATGCACGAGAAAGCATGGAGGGGTTTTGTCGGTGACCTGTTTTTCGTTGGAGAGGGACTCGACCAGTTCTTTGGAGGGCTCATTGCCAAGAAGATTCCGGCGGGAGCCGACGTGGGCGTAAGGCCCTTCAAGCGTGATGACCGGATAGACCAGAACGCCAAAATCAGGCCGCGAGCTGACGCGATCGACGGGATCGGACGCACTCTCGGCGCCAGCATCAAAATGCGTGACGGCAGTAGAGGTGAGATGCCCACCGGCCGAAAATCCCAGAACGCCAATGCGTTTCCCATCAAGCTTCCACTCCGCGGCATGAACGCGAACCATTCGCACCGCCCGATTAACGTCATTTTGCATGACCGGATGATGGTATTTGGGACCGAGCCGGTATTTGAGGACCAAGCCAGTCACGCCGATCGAGTTGAGCCACTCCGCCACCGGCTTGCCTTCATGGGCCGCCAAGCCGCCATAGCCTCCACCAGGGCAGACGACGACAGATGCGCCGTTGGATTTGGCCGGGTCCGGGCGGAAGATCGAGAGCGTGGGGATATCGGCATCGGCATTGCCAAGGGAGCCGGGAGCATCGGATTCCCAGAGACGAATCACCTGATCGGGTTTGCGGTCGTCAACAGCAACGGCGCGCTGGGCGCGGGCTGGGAGAGCGGGAAGAAGCAATGGAAGAATAATGAGAGCGACGATGAGCGGGGGCATGGGGATCTCCTTATGGGCAGTTGTAATGTCCGAAGGGCGCGAGTGTTGAAGGATGCCAGCGGCGTGGTCGCTTCAGCGACCATGTCTTCTTTTAAAACAGGCGGCTCAAAGCGAAATAGACCGGGGACATTCGAAAAGAACATGGTCGCTGAAGCGACCACGCCAAAGCGCAACAGAATTGGGCGCGGACGGCTATTTCGCAACCACGTTGGTGGTTTTGACTTTTTGCCCATGATCATCGAAGTCGGTGATCGTGGTATTTGTGGGGACATTGTAGAGGATGAAGACCTGCGAGGGAGCCTCTGCACCAGCGGGAGCTGCGGCGCCGCCGATGGACTTGGTATCGATGTAGCCCATCTTGACGCGTTCGCCCGTGAGGCCACGGTAGACCGCAACGATGCCGTTCGGCGGGTAGTGCTTGGCTGTGGAGTCGACGATTTCGTATTGCTCGGGGTCAGTGGCAAATGCCCAGGCATCGCCCGGGGAGCCAACGGGGACCACCTTCACCTGGATCATGACCTGCCCGGCAGGCACGGCAAACTCAGTCATCTTATCGCCGGTTTTTAACTCCAGCGTGGAGGCGTCCATGTTGATGTTTTTGAGCTTGCCGCGCTCGAGCTTGGCGGTGCCTCCACCAGGGGCGGAGAGCAGGGCATTGTTATCCGCGCCCGGGGGCAGGGAGATGTTGACTGGAACGGCGTTGGATGCGGCGATGGTATCGACAGTAAGAGCGGTCGCGGCGGGTTTAGCGCCGGTAGAGGCGGCGGGCGTCGTGGGTTTTGCTGTGCCATTTGCCTGGGCGGCAGTGGGGGCGGGCGTGTTCCCTAATGGCGCGCCGCCATTTTGCTCTGGATGCATCACGAGTTCTTTGCGGATGACCGCGACGTCGGCGTTGGGCGTAAGGCTGGGTTCCACCTTCTTCCCGCCAACGTCAACTCGGGCGTTTCGCTTTACTTCAAGGAAGGAGCCATCGGGGATGCCTTTGTCGATCAGTGCTTTAGGCAGGGAAAATACGAAGTCCGCGCCATTGCCCTGCTTGCAGAAGAGGTAGTCGTCGAGCTTGGCGAGCATCAGCCGGCCGGTGCCTTCCATCGTGCCGACGGGGAAATAGTTGCGGTAGGGTTCTTCGGCTGAGGACGAGGGGTCATGGAGCATCAGACGGACGGAGCCGGTGCTGAAGCGAACGTTGGTGTCGGAGTCGGAGGCCTGCTGGCTAAACATCACGCGCACGGCGACGAGCTTGGTACCAGGCAGGGGCGGAGCCAGTGTGATTGGGGCTTTATGAACGTTGTCGTCGTCGGTCTTGGGAATAGTGGAATCGATATCGTAGAGACCCAGAACCTTAACCATCTGAATCGCGCCAAGATTGATGGCGACGCGGGATGCGGTGGGCTCGATGCCAAGGCGCTGGCCGAAGGTTTCGGTGAGAAAATCGGGGTGAACGGATTCAAGCGGTTTGCCGTTCTGGAGGGAGCCGGTTTCGCTGCTGAGCTTTAAGATGAAGGAAACCACCGCATTATCAACCGGGGCGATTGAGACGCCGTGCGAATCGGCGCCAAATTCCCCGGCTTTGTCGGTCATCAGCTCGGAGTAGGTTTTGCTGTAAAAGGATTTGCCTTTGGTTTCGACCTTCACATCCCGGGTTGCCTCGGTATCGAAACGGGTGAAGCCGGCGATGTCTGCGCCAAAAGGCATTTCGGCGGCGGCGATGGCCATGATCCCCGTGGCGAAAACGCCGGCGATCAGCCCCATCACCACGGCTCCTACTTTGTCGACCATGAGAGGCAGCCGGAGGGTGCCCGGAATGGCCTTATCGAACGGGATTCGCATGATGAGGTAGGAGATCCCGAACAGGGCAAGTAGACAGATGGGTGCGGCGTAGTCGGGCATTTTCCCGACAAGGTACGGCGCCAGAGACTCGTGATAGGAAAACGCGATGACGGCCGCGAAGACGGTCAGGATTGCAGAGAGGGTGGCGCTGAAAAAGCCCTGGATGTAGTGAAAGAAGGCGACCGCGCCCAGGAATATGAGGATGAGAATGGAGAAGGTCATGGCGAGCTTTCGCGTGAGTAAGCGGAAGTAAGACTATCGTTTGGGGGCCGCCGCACTCGGTTTGACGGCGGCCTTCGGGGGCGCTCCGGGCTTGGGCTTGGTTTTCGCAGCGGCAACTCCGGTCCCTCCCTCAGGGCCGGGTTCGGGAGCCGGGGCATCCGCGCTGGCCGAGCCGGGCTTCATGACCCGCTTGATTTCCTGAACGCTGGTTTCCCCGGCTTCGACCAGTGCAAGGGCCTCATCCTGGAGAAAGCGACCGCGTTGGCGGCGGAAGATCGGCTCGATCGGCTTGCCACCGGTGATGGCGGCACGCATTTCGTCGTCAATCGTCATGATCTCGTAGACGCCTTGGCGGCCTTTGTAGCGCAGATCGAAGCAGAAATCGCAGGGGATCGGGTGGCCCTTTGGATCGCGGAGCGGCTCGGTGCGGGCCTGGTAAAGCTTGGTGACCATTTCCGGGTTCATGCCCAGCTTTTTGAGCATGACCTGATCGGGGGCGAACTCCACCTTGCAGTTGAGACAAAGCTTTCGCAGAACCCGGCCATTGATGATCATTTTCAGCGATTCGGCGGCAAGGCTGTCGTCGCCGATCAGCTTGCGCCATTGTTCGAGTGCCTCGAATGTATTGAGGGCACGAAGGCCGACGTATACCCGGCGGCCACCTTCGACCTTGGAAAACTTGATCAGCTCCGTGGCCGAACGCGGATCCTCAATCTTATTGACGAGAATGACGTCGGGTTCCTGGCTGATCACCCAGTCCACACTCTTAAATTCCTCGGCGGCCGATGCATTGGCGGCGAGCTTGTTCTGAGTGATGCCGTCGAGATCCTGCTGGGGATCGCGTTCGACGGTTTGAATGTGCTTGAGGAAGGCATCGTGGCCGCGGAGGATGCCATACATGAGGCTGGTGAGGCCAAAGCCCTTTGGGGCGGAGAGCAGAACGACGCCCGTATTGTCGGCGATGCTTTCGCGAATGGTCTCGAGTTGGGCTTCGCTGAAGCCCAGTTCGGCCAGTTGATACTCGTGCTTTTTCTTCGGATCGAACTCCATCCGCATGGCTTCGCCGGCCGTGCTGCCGGCGCTTTGGACGCGAACTTCGCGTTTCTTTCCATCAATCGCAACCCGCATCATGCCGGTCTGAGGCTTGCGGCGATCCTCGGTGTCCATCCCGGCCACAGTTTTAACATAGCTGATCGCGGCGGCGGCGGTTGTGCGATCGAGGCCGGTGGCGCTGTAATTGACGCAATCGACGGTGTAGCGAAGGGTGTTGGAGTCGCTGCGGGAGTCAATATCAACTTGCTCGGCGCCCTTTTTGAGTGGGTCGGTCAGCGCGGCCTGGGTGGCATCGTAGCCCATTCGATCCGGGGCATCGGTTGCGGGGGGCTGCATGGCATAGCCCCCCTTGGTCGAGAGCGTGACCTGCCCGGGCGGGGCTTTGACTTCCTTTTCGCCCCCGAGGCTGTGGACCCACTTATCGAACTGACCGCGAAGGTCGCCAAGACCCACTTTTTTCTGGCGGATGACCAGATAGATGCCGGCTTCAACGCCAAATACCACGACCAGGAGCGGGAGGGCCACAAAATAGAACGGAACGAGGAAGAACAGGAGGTATGCCCCCCCCAATCCAATGAGCATGCCCAAGTTAAGGTGAACGCGGGGAAGGTGGGCGGCGACGGCGTCCTTGTCGGCCCAGGTCAGCAACTTGGCCCACAGCAATAGCAACAGAACAGCAGGCAGGATTTTTAGAATGCTGACGTAGCCGCCTCCATTCATCTGAGCCGCGGCCAGCACGAAATGAACTCCCATCAGATCTCCTACAGGACTCGCTCTCCGCCCCACCCGACCAGACATTTTACGGCATCAAGTGGGGATTGGGAAACTTTAGTTTCGGCGAAGTTGTTGTAACCGGGGTGAATCGAATATTTGGGGGGGCCCCCATCGAGGTTTTTACTTCGCGCGGAAGGCGGGACAGTGGGAAAAAATGCCTCGACCGGAGCCTCGAGCTCCCAATGTAGATCGGGGGTTACTCCAGGGGGATGGCGTCGTCGTCTTCGTTAAGCGTGATGGTTTGCCGGGGGGTAGCGCGGGGTTCGCGGGGCATGGGCTGCTCGCCTTTGAGCGGGACGAGGACGGATTTTTGATCGCCGTGCCGGATGGTGTCGATCGACTCGGCGAACTCGCCGGCCAGGTCGCGCGCGGAAAGGCCGCCGACGCACATGACCAGGATTAGGATCGCCAGCATCTGGAGAATCGCGGAAAGGACATACATCACGTGCGGCAATGGCGAGTCGCCGGTGGAGGACATGTGGCCAATCGCATCGAACAGGAGGATCAGCATCACCAGGGCGATGGCCGAGTAAAACTGCGCCCTGACCTTCACAATATGAGGCCACACGAGGCACGCGAAAATGAACGCGACGATTGCGGTAGTGACGCCTTGCATGGGGAGAGTTTAACAAATAGTGGCCGATTACACTGCGCGACATCGCCAAGGGTATAGTTGGTGGGTGCGTGACAGATTTGGCGGCCGCCCTTTTTCCCTCTCCCGGTACGCCGGGGGAGGGTA
>DAIRGS010000475.1:0-3339 GCA_036794395.1 Tepidisphaeraceae bacterium
CGTTTGTCGTAAGTCCAGTAACCCAAATTCCGTGCCAAATAAATCGACAGCCCCCCGTACCGGTGGAGGGAGAAGTAGGTCGCCTAAAGTGTCACGGACCCGCGGGCACAGCAGGAAAACTTTCCGCATTGAAGTTTGTGCCGGTTTCACTCATACCGTTTCCGGAGAATCGCTCTTGAGCGTTGCGAAGAAAAAGGCACCCCACAAACTTGACCGCTCTTTCTATCAACGACCTGGGGAAGCGGTGGCCCGAGCGCTGATCGGCAAAGTCCTTGTCCATCGCGTTGAAGGCCGGGAGCTTCGCGCCCGGATCGTCGAAACAGAGGCGTATCTTGGCCCCACGGACCTGGCCTCCCACTCCTCCAAGGGCCGCACCAAACGCAACGAAGTGATGTTCGGCCCAGCCGGCCATGCCTATGTTTATTTCATCTATGGCATGTACGAAATGTTCAACATCGTCGCCGGCAAAACCGGTCAGGCACACGCCGTCCTGATCCGCGCCGCCGAGCCCCTCGATAACTGGCAAATCGACCTCTCCGGCCCCGGCAAACTCGCCACGCGATTTGAAATCCAACGCTCCGATAATGGCTTGGACCTCACCGCCAACCGGTTGTACCTGCTAGACACCCACCACCGCCCTACAATTGCCACATCCCCACGGATCGGAATCGATTACGCAAAAGAATGGGTCGAAAGGCCGCTGAGATTTTACGACGCCAACAGTCCCGCCGTCTCCCGCCGATCCAAACGTAAAAAGTAAAACCCAATACCGTCCGCAACCCATCATCTCAAATCATCCGGCGGAAACTCCAGTTGGCCAAAGACGATCGGATGGGTCGCATCCGGGGCGGGGTCGTAGGTCAGTTCGATGCGATGTTCGCCGCCCTCTTTCAGCGTGAATGGGACGCTGAAAGCTTCGAACTGGCCGGAGGCCGTCAGCTTCCACTTGGCGATTTTTCTGCCGCGGTATCGGACCGTCAGGCTCCGCGGGGTGCCATGGGAGTTGGCGCGGATGACGAGTCTGAGTTTGTCGTACGAGCCGTCGCCAGAAATGATCAGTGTGGAAGATGGGGATGTTGCCTCGTACGCGAAGGGCAGGCCGGGATGGTGTGGCGCGGGGGATTCGACGAGGCCTTGAGCGCGGAGCCAGCCGAAGAACGGTTTGGTTCGCGCAAACAGGTAGTAGTGTTTTCCTTTTCGGGTGGGGAAGCTGGCGAGTTGCCGGAAATCAGGGTTGGAGCGGACCAGGGCGAGGGTTTGATCCTGGACGTTGCCGCTGCGAACGAAGCCCGTCCAGGCTTCGCCATTATCGCTTTCGGAGGCGATGACGTAGTCGGCGCAATTGATGCCCTCGGCGTGCAATTTGAGATCATCGCTGAAGGTGGTATCGCCGGCGTTGAGGGCGTGGAGCGTGTCTCGGCGGGAGTAGTAATCCAGTACCCCCGCATTTAGCGAACCCGTGCTGGCGAGGTAGATGCGCGCATAAGACGGAAAATGTTGGGCGGCAAGGGACGCGTAAACATCGTTGATCAGCCGATTGCGGCTAACGACGATTTCGCTGCCGCGATCGTATTCGTGCGGGGTAAATCGAAACGCCCTGAAGCTGACGAACATGACTGCCGCGAGCACCACCAGCGGCACGGGGCCCCGATTCCGCAAAAGCATGTGCAGCGCATGCACGGCGGCAAATACCAGCAGCCATTGAAACGTGGTGCCGAAGTATTCCTGCTTCACGTCGATCTTGGTTGGCCCCGCCCAAGCCACCGCCGCCACGGCCAGAAGCCCCAACAATTGCGCCAAGGCCTCGCGCTCCTTATATAAAGCCAGCACCACCATTCCCGTGAGATTGACCGTTACCAGAATCCAAAGCATTCGGCCCAGCATCGCCCGGCCGCCTTCGCCATTAACGTAATAGAGCAGGTGCCAGCCTATTGAGCCCTGCCGTGCCCAAAGGTCATGGGTCTGACCGAAAACAGGTTGATAGATATAAGCGTATGTCTCGCGCCACGTGAGCAGATAGTGCGGCAGCGGAATCAGGATCGCGGGCACAAGAAACGCCAGCCACGCCCGGCCAATCGCCCGCCATGATGGCCGGGCAAGGATCCAATCCATCAGAGTCGCCAGCGCGAGGGATACAAGTAAGACCGCGCCAGTCAGCGGGCACGTGGGCGGCTTGAAGAGCAACGCAAGCCCCAGCAGCGCGCCGGCGGCTCCAACCGAAGCCCGGGAGGCGCGTGTCAGCGGCTGACGAAATAACAGCGCGACGCCCATCGCGGCACACATGGCGCTGGGCACATCCGGCCGGAATTGATACACCGCCTGCATGCAGATCGGCACGCATAAGACCACAGCCATCACGCAAACGCGCAGCGCAAGCGCCAGATCCGACAGTAAATAATCGATAAAGATCAGAAGCCCGAGAATCGCAAGGCCGTTGAATACGTAGGGCGCCCAATCGTGGGTGCCGAGCGTTGCAAAGGCACCCATCGCCAGCGTGCTTGAAAAGAACGAGTGCGGCGGCGATGCCACATAATCTTTGATCAATGCCCCCGCGCCGCTGGTGTAGTAGACATCGAGCCGGTGCAGGGCGTCTTCAAAATAAGACACATCATCATAAAATGGCGGGCATAGAAGCTTGCCGTGCGCAAAAGAATACTGAACGACCATCGCCGTGAATCCACCGGCAATAACCGCCCAAAACAGAATTCTGGGGAAAAACCCGTCGCTTTTTGTGATGGTCATTCAGCTCGCATCCCACGATCGATGTGATCCGATCACGGGATGGTAACCGCGTCGATGATGGCGCCCAAGTCCGGCAATTTATAATGGGCCGGTGCCGGGGTATGCGACATTTGGGTGAAAGGCCTGAAAACATCGCATTGTCGCACATGTCGCATTGGTTTTGCTTGATATGTTCGTAACTATCGATGGTGCAAATATTTAGAGATTTACTTGATTTTCGGGAAGAGAGTCGAAAATGCGACGTTTTGGGTTTGGCGCGCGACACATGTCACAAAAAATACGACACGTGCCGCATTTTTTGCGACATCGGGGCGCGAGAAGGGATGGTGGCATGGGCGTGGATTGTGGGACGAATCAGGGTTTGGGGAGGGAGGTGGGGTCGCGGGACCGCATGCCGCACAGGTAAAAGTGTAACACTTCAGCCGTCTGCAACGATCTTCATTTAGTCACTCGAAAGAGAGTCCGCTTGACCGGTCACAAGGACAACAGCAACACCCGAGCCGGGGTCACTGCATGCGGCTGAAGTATTACGTAAAAGTTTGCGTAATTGAATAGCGCTCGAAAGGCACTGTTTTCCGGGGTTTTTTGTGACTCCGA
>DAIRGS010000011.1:0-17520 GCA_036794395.1 Tepidisphaeraceae bacterium
CTTCTGGGGTAAAGGTTTCGCCGTTCTTGAAGGTCATTTGCTTAAGGCGGTCGCCCTCGATGATGGCGGAGCCTTCGGTGCCGAAGATTTCGATGCGGGCGGGCGAGCCGGGAAAAGCCGCGGTGCTGGCGGTGAGCGTACCGACCGCGCCGCAATTGAACTTCAAGGCGGCGACGGCAATGTCCTCGGTTTCGATGGTGTGGGCGGCGGTCATGGTGTGGCCGAACACGGATTCGATGCCGCCGGTCAACCATTGGAGGATGTCAACGGTGTGAACGCCCTGGTTCATGAGCGAGCCGCCGCCATCACCGGCCCAGGTGCCGCGCCAGTTGGCGACGTCGTAATAATGCTGCTTGCGCCACCATTTCACGGAGGCTGTGGCAAGGATGATTTTGCCCAATTTGCCGGAGTCGACGGCTTCTTTAACAAGGATCGTTGCCGGATCGAAACGGTGCTGGGAAATGACAGTGAGTTTCTTGCCGGTTTCGCGCGCCGCGGCGATCATTCGATCGCAGGCATCGAGCGCGATTTCCATTGGCTTTTCGACGACGACGTGCTTACCGGCGCGCATGGCGCGAACCGAGTGATCGGCGTGCATGCCCGAGGGCGTGCAGATACACACGACGTCAATCTCCGGATCAGCCAACATCGCCTGATCGCTGTCGTAAATTTTCGTGAGATTGAGCTTGGCAGCCAAATCCCCGGCGCGCTGGGGGATCACGTCAGCCGTAGCGACAATTTGAGCTTCCTCGATACGAAGCAGAGCGCCGGCATGTGTTGGGCCGACTCCCCCGCAACCCATAATTCCGAATCGAAGCTTAGACGTGTTGGCCATATCAGGATCCATTCCGTGGCAGAATCTCAGATTTCTGGAAACATTCAAGTGTCGGCAATTCCCCACATTACAGTTCAGTCAGGGGCGGTTCGCTATTCCGCGCGGAGTAGGAGAACCGGAACGTTTATCCGGTGCTGGACGCGGTTCGCGGTGGTGCCCAGGAACAGGTCGGCAAGCAAACGGTGGCCGTGCGTGCTCATGGCGACCAGGTCGCAGCCCTTGTCCTTCACCCACCGGACAATTTCGCAGGCGGGGTCGCCGTAAGCGAGCTCAAGCTCGCAGGTTATGCCCGCGGCGTGGAGTTCGGTGCAAACCTTACTGAGGTAATCCAGATCTTCCTCAATTTCGGGACTGACGGCATCCGGGCCGTAGGCGCGGGCGGCCCAGCCCGTGGCGACGTGCAGGACCACTATGCGGCTGTTCATGATCTTTGCCAGAGGTTTAACGTGATCGATGATCGCGCGATCAGTGCGGGTGGCGTCCAGAGTTAGAAGGATCTTATCGTACATCGGTTCACCTGCCGGTGATGACGTGGAATGTGGCTCGCAGCGATTCGGGTAGACCCAGGAGATCCATCACAGTGATCAACAAGCACGAGCTCCAGCCCGCAACCAGGAGAAACCAGCCATTGCGATGCTTGCCCATATATCTTTCGCGGCTGGTGAAATAAAGCAACGGGATCATCGCCAGGGGCAACTGAAGGGCGAGCGCCACCTGGCTGAGTGTGAGCAGCTCGGTAACGCCACCATTGCCATGAATGGCAATGATGATGATCGCGGGAATAATTGCCAATGCGCGAGTGAGCATCCGCCGCACCCATGGCCGCATGCGCCAGTGCATGAACCCTTCCATCACCACCTGGCCGGCCAAGGTGCCGGTGATGGTGCTGCTTTGTCCGCTGGCCAGAAGCGCGATTGCAAACAGCGGGCTGGCGGCCGCGATGCCCAGCAGGGGCGCGAGCGTGAGGTATGCGCTTTGGATCCAGTCGGTGTCCTTGCCGAGAAGGACAGTATGCCCCCCCGCCAACGTGACTGAGGCCTTTTCGTAGAACACCATCCCCGCCAGAACAAGGATCGCGGCGTTTATAAGGAACGCGAGGGTGAGGGCCACGGTTGAATCGAGAGTGTTGAAACGAATTGCCCGGCGGATCGATTCCTCATCGCGCTGGAGTCGGCGGGACTGCACGAGTGCCGAATGAAGGTAGAGGTTGTGGGGCATCACCGTCGCGCCGATGATGCCGATAGCGACATAGAGCATGCCTTCCTTGCGAAGGCCGGGCACGATGAGCGCGTCAACCATCTCGCGGAGCGGAGGACGGGTTTGTGGAAGGACGAAGATCTCAATGAAATAACAGGTGGCGATCGTGGAGACGAGCACGAGAACAATCGCCTCGATGAAGCGCATGCCCAGCCCTTGAAGCGCCAGAAGGAGCAGGACATCGGCCGCGGTAAGAAGAACTGCCCAAAGCAGCGGGATATGAAAGAGCAGATTGAGCGCCACGGCGCTGCCAAGCACCTCGGCCAAATCGCAGGCGCCGATGGCGAATTCGGCGGCGATCCAGTTGGGCCAACGCGTCCATGCGGGGAAATGATCGCGACAAAACTGGGCGAGGTCTTTACCCGTCACGACGCCGAGCCGGGCCGAGGCGACCTGCATGAAGATGGCCATCAGGCTGGCGAGCGCAACGACCCAAAGCAGATCAAATTTGAACCGGGCCCCCGCCTCAAGATCGGTGCCCCAGTTGCCCGGGTCCATATATCCCACACTGATCAGCAGTGCGGGGCCGACGAAGGCCCAGTAGTTTCGCCAGAAACCCGCGGTGCGACCCGGTACGACGACCGTTCCATGCATGCCTTCGAGGGAAAGCTGCCGGACGGCGGCCGCGGGAGCGCGCACGGGAATGCCGTCATCAGCGGGGGGAGTGGGCTCGGGTTTATCTACGCGTGCGTCCATTAGATTCGAAAAGAAAGACCGCTGAATGCGGTGAAATCGCTGGCATGACGGGAGAGACCGATGTTGATGCCGATATCGATCTGAATGTTTTTGGAGATCGCGCAGGTGATGCCTGTATCAAAGTATGCGAGATAGGTGTGGCCGGTTTTCACGGGCGCGATGCCGGCATACTCAATGTAGGCAGTGAGCCCGTCGGTCAGCTCGTGGCCGATTGTGACGGTATGGAGAAGGTCCAGGCCGTAGCCATCATTGACGGCGGTGCGATGAACCCCGAAGTCGATCATCGTGCCGAGATCGAAACCCGCTGGAAGATCCATTGCGAACGGAAGGATCAATCCACCTTCAATGTGATGATTGCTCAAACCATTGGATGCCGTGGGAAGATTGATGTAAGGAAGCAGACCGAATGCGGTCGGGCCACCATCATTGCCCCAGATATTTAGCTTCATCCGGATTTGGGCATCGCCGATGCCCGCAAGGTGCGAACGGGAGAATCGATCGCGTGTAAGGGTGTTAACGTATGGGTTGAGCATCAGATCAAGTTCAAGATCATTGAGCAGGCCGACGCGGACATTCCATGGCGCAACGGAGAAGCCATCCGTGCGGGAGCCGTGATCGTAGTCATATGTGTATTCGACGAAGCTGAGCTCGGCCTGAAAATGACCGGCGTCCACTGTGAAGGGGCTTTCGGTGACGCTGGGACGATCGGTATTGAAGCCGCGAAGAAGGGGTTCGGGAGTGGGATTGAAGAGCGTGTAGCCCTCTTTTTGGGGACGAGATTCAGGACCTGGCTTGGAGACAATGGGGTTGGGCGGGGGCTGATTGTCGGCCCCGGAATCTTGTGCGCGGGCGGATGAGGCGCCGGCAACTAACACCGCCCCCCACAAACCGAGCCGCAGCCATACAGCAACCATACTGGAATTGCGCCGAGTTTTCCGCATCAGAAAATGGTAGCAGAATCTCTTTGATTAGTCAAAGAGCTGTTATATGATGTTCAAAATAGGGACCGCGGGGTGGTGAGGCATAAGGAGATTCCGTTGCCAAGCAGCACAGTTGAGAACTATCTGAAGCAGCTTTACCTGAGCCAGCAGGATGAGCCCGACAAGCTCGTGGCGATGGGGAAACTGGCCGGGGCCATGGGCGTGGTGCCGGGGACGGCAACGACGATGGTCAAGGCGCTGGCCGACTCCGGGCTGGTCAGTTATGAGCCGCGCGGCGGGGTGAGACTGACGCGCGCGGGGGAGCAATTGGCACTCCATGTGTTGCGACGGCATCGATTGATTGAGCTGTTTCTGGTGAAGGTGCTTGGGTTGGATTGGTCGGAAGTGCACGTTGAAGCGGAGGAACTGGAGCACGCGGTTTCGGATAAGGTTTTGGAAAAGATCGACGAGTTGCTGGGTCGGCCACGCGTGGACCCGCATGGCGATCCGATCCCCCCCGCCAAGGGCCGGCCGAAAATTGATAAAACACATGAGAGTTTGGCGGTTTGTGAGCCGGGCAAGTCATATCGCGTCGCGCGGGTAGTGGACCAGGGGCCGGCATTCCTTCAGTTCGTCGATCGGTGCGGGCTGGTGCCGGGGGTAACGGTCGCGCTGGAGGGGCGGGAAGAGTTGGCCGATTCCGTCCGTGTGCGCCCACGCGGCGGGCAAAGCGTAACCTTGGGGAACGCCGCGGCGGAGAAGATTCTGGTTGAAGCAACCTAACGATGCCCTGGCTGGGCCGCTGCCGGAAGGGTAGCCCCTTTCCATTTCACGCCGATCAAGAGCGCTTCAATTCATCGGCATGTGCTAAATGACCGTGCGCGATTCCGCGCCTTTTCGTGACATGGCTTTTTAAGCCATGATTCAGGGGGATGACCATCAGCGACGGGTGCGATTTGGGAAAACCAAGTTTCGAAGCAAGGACAACCTTCTGAATTTGCTTGAAGAAAATGCCCCGTTCCGGTGAGTTGGTTTTCCCACATCTCACCCGTCGCCGGACCCGACGCGTCCTCATCCCACGGCTTACAAAGCCCGTGCCACGAAACAGCAATGGCGGGGAATCGCGCACGGTCATTTAGACAACAACCTGCGGGTTGGATGGTCTAATTTGATGGCGATGGAATCGTTGTGAGTTGTCGATCGCAGTCACAGGCTGGAAGCGTGCGCCACAGGTGATCGCGATTGAGGAGGTTCGTACATGAAGACGATTCTCTTTAGTGCGGGGTTTTGGATTTTGATGATGTGCGTTGTGCCGGTCGCGGGCACGGATGGGGTGGGGGTTTCTGAGACGGGAGATGCGTATACGTTGGACAATGGCATCCTGGTTGCGCGGATTGATAAACACTCGGGGAAGCTGGCATCGCTCAGGTACAAAGGGATGGAGACCCTCGATCGTCAAGGTGGGTATTGGTCGCACTCGGCGGCGGGGCCGAAGGTGATCGATGCGATCACGATCGATCCGAAAACCAACGACGGCGCGCGGGCGGAAGTTTCCATCAAAGGGATCTCCGGCGGCCAGCGCATGGGCTCGGGCCCTGGCGGGAGCACCATCGCGGATATTGAGATTCGGTATTCGCTGGGACGCGGGGAGAGCGGGTTATACACGTACAGCATCTTCGATCACCCGGCGGCTTACCCCCCTACTTCCGTGGGCGAAGCGCGTTATTGCGCGAAGCTGAGCGATGCTGTATTTGACTGGATGAGCGTTGATGCGAATCGGAATCAGATGGCGATCACCGCCGAGGATTGGAATCGCGGAACGGTGCTGAACATGAAGGAAGTTCGGCGGATGAACACCGGGGCGTTTAAGGGGCATGCCGAACATAAGTACGACTACACCGCCGGGCAGTTTGATACCCCGGCTTTTGGGTGGTCGAGCACGAAGAAGCACGTGGGGTTGTTCTTCATCAATCCGACCATCGAATACTTAAGCGGCGGCCCGACCAAAGTGGAGCTGTGCGTGCATCGCGATGCGACGTTTAAGGAAGGAGACCTGACCGCGCCGGCCCCGCCCTGCCTGCTGAACTACTGGCGCGGCAGCCATTACGGCGGGAGTGTGTGCAACGTCGCGGCCAATGAGAATTGGACGAAAGTCATCGGGCCGTTCGCCATTTATTGCAACTCCGGTGAAACCCGGGACGCGATGTGGAAAGATGCACTCGCGGCAGCCGACAAAGAGGCACGCGCCTGGCCCTATGCTTGGGTGAATGGAATCGACTATCCGCACAAGGCTCAGCGCGCGGCGGTGAGCGGCAAGCTGGTGCTGGACGATCCGCAGGCGCCCAATGTGAAAATATCAAACATTCTCGTGGGGCTGGCCGCTCCCGAGTATAAGACGCAGGGCGGCCGCGGGGGAACGACAACCGTCGACTGGCAGCTCGACGCCAAGCACTACGAGTTCTGGGTGCGAGCGGCGGCGGATGGAAAGTTTACAGTGCCAAATGTTCGGCCGGGCAAGTACACGTTGTATGCAATTGCGACGGGAGTGTTGGGACAGTATTCAAAAGCGGACGTCGCAGTCGGTGCTGGCGAAGCACTGAATTTAGGGGAGTTAAAATGGACGCCGGTGCGGTTTGGGAAGCAGGTCTGGGAGATCGGCGTCGCGGATCGAACGGCATCGGAGTTTAAACATGGGGACCATTATTGGCAGTGGGGTTTGTATAACGAGTATCCCAGGGATTTCCCCGACGACGTCAATTTCACGATCGGCAAGAGCGCGTTGCGAACGGACTGGAATTATTGCCAATGCCCGCGCGGAGACCGGCCCACGGGGACGCCCTGGACGATTCGATTTGAGATGCCGGAGATTCCCTCCGGAAAGGTAAGTCTGCGGCTGGCTTTCGCGGCGACCAGTGCGCGGAGAGTCGATGTTTCGGTCAACGGCACAGCCGCCGGCGCGGCCACAGGGCTGATCGACACGGCCACGATTCGGCGCGATGGCATTCGGGGGTATTGGTATGAACGGGACGTGGTGTTCGACGGCTCGCTATTGAAGAAGGGGGACAATGAGTTAAAGCTGATCATCCCGCCGGGGAATGCGATGAATGGGATTGAATACGACTATGTCCGGCTTGAGCAGGGAGCACCTCCGGCGGCACAATGAATCAAAATAGCTGAAATAAATTCAACGAGTGATAACCTTGTCATCCTGGAGCGCAGCGAAGGATCTGAAAATCGAACGGTTCACCGGAGTCAGATCCTTCGCTCCGCTCCAGGATGACAACTCTTAGGTATTTGGGGAGCAAGACATCACCGCAATCTTCATAGACCACATGACGTTAGAATTCGGCCGCGAGGACGACGTGTTTATCGACTGATTCTGTTCATCTGCTTCGAGAAGAGCGATTTTTGCTGAAATTCCGGCAATTTCGCAAAACGCGAATCGACTATCTGGCCGTTCATCGCCCGGAGCGGGCAATTCGAACGTGAGTTCGATCCCGGATGGGTCATCGCCAGCGCGATGAATGCGGGATGGGTCGCATATTTTTCCTAAGAACGAATCATGATTAAAGCACTTGGATCGCTCGATCGGGTTCTCAAAGGTCAAGCCACGGACGTACGCACACTCCGCGCCGGAACAATCGACGTTTCGGTTCGCGGATTGGCGGGGTTGCTTGTTCTGCTGGGAGCCATTTACGGCATATGCATGGGAACCTTCGCCGTGGCGATGCGGTGGGGAGCGGGCGAGGCACGCCTGGGGTTTCTTCAGATGGGATACAGCGCGGTGAAAGTGCCGATGCTGTTTGTTTTTACGCTGGCGGTCACGCTGCCATCGCTCTACGTGTTCAACGCGCTGGTGGGATGCCGGCTGCTTTTTTCAGTGGTCGTGCGGCTGCTGGTGGCAGCGCTGGGGGTGACGCTGGCGGTGCTGGCTTCGTTTGGAACCATTATCGCTTTCTTCTCGTTGTGCACGACGAGTTACCCATTCATGGTGCTGCTGAACGTGGCGACGTTTGCGCTGGCCGGGCTGCTGGGAATGAACTTTTTGCTTCAGACGTTGCATCGGTTCGCGGTGGCGCAGACACCCATGCCAGAAGTTGCAAGCAGCGCCGCCGAAAACGCAGCGCCGCCGCCGCAGGTGGGAGAATCGCAGCCGCTTGCGCCGGGCTTAGCCACCCCTCCACCAATACGCCAGGCGACCCCACCCGGGGTGCCTGGCGCGCTCGATCGGATAACAACCACGGGCATCGGGCCTCAGGTACGGATGGTGTTTGCGATCTGGGTAATTGTGTTTGGGTTGGTTGGGTCGCAGATGGGCTGGATCCTCCGGCCCTTCATCGGCGCCCCCGATGCGCCGGTTTCGTTCTTCCGGTCGCGCGAGGGGAGTTTTTTCCAGGCCGTTTTCGACAAAGTTGAAGACCTGGCCAATGGCAATAACCCCCACACTCGGTCGACGAATTGGCGATGACTCACTTGCCCGCGCAATCCCGCACCGTCTCCCGACTGCTGGGCAGCATTGATGATCTTCTGCGCGGCACCGGCTCAATATCCGGGCTCGAGGACCGCTCGCCCGCCCGGCAACTTCCGTTGCTGGTTATAATCCTGGTGATCTTCGGCGGCGCGTACGGCGCGGTCATGGGCGGGTTCGGGGTGCTGGAGCCGGGCCATGCGGTGCAGATCATTTTCGGCGCGATCAAGGTGCCGATGCTGCTCGGCGTGAGCTTTTGCCTGAGCCTGCCGAGCTTCATGGTTTTGAATACCCTGATGGGCGTTCGATCGGATGCGCGGGAAGTGTTGCACGCCCTGTTGTCCATGCAGGCGGGACTAACCATTGTTCTGGCCTCGCTCTCTCCATTCACAGCGCTGTGGTATGTCTCCTTTTCAGACTACAGCGTCGCGCTGCTGTTTAACGGCGTGATGTTCGCAATCGCCACGCTGGCTGCTCAATGGATTCTTCGCCGGGCATACCGACCGCTGGTCGCGCGGAATCCACGGCATCGCAGCCTGTTGCGGATCTGGGTGGTTATTTATTCCTTCGTCGCCATTCAGATGGCCTGGGTGCTCCGCCCCTTCGTCGGCGACCCCGCCAGCCCCGTCACCTTCTTCCGCCGCGAGGCCTGGGGCAACGCCTACGTCGAGATCCTGAGGATCGCCCTGCACGCGACCGGCCACGGATACGGCGGCGGGTAGCGGCGCAAACAGGCACGCCCCGCGCGTGGGGCCGTGCCGGTGTCAAACCACCAATAGAACCGATAGACTGGATCGGAATGACGCGCGCCCAGTTGATGAACACGGCCCTTCCCACCATCGAAGGGCTGTATGCCGCGTATGGGGAGCTCTTCCCCGTGCACGCGCGAGGACCATGTTCGTTCTGCGTTATTGGGCCGACACGGGATGAACTTGCCGCACTGGCGCCGACAGTTCTTCAATTTCTGGACGAGCGGTTTTCGGAAGAACATCCCCCCGGTTTGCACCTACCCGTTCACGCTGGAGGTTCGCTGCGCGACGTCGCCGAAGCTTTTTCGGACTGGTTCGGAGGCTATTCGATTCCCTGGGGACTATGCATCCTGCTTCCCGAAGGCGTCGTAGCAGATTGGCCGGAGGGACAGCGTGTGTTTGCTCCGGAAATGCTCCAGTGCTTGCACCCTACACTTCTCTTGGCCGATCTGCTGCAAAACGCCAGCCCCGGCTTCATCGCTGCAATACCCGACAGCGCACTGCTCGACAATCGCGGCCGAATCCAGCGAAGTATGATGGCGCAGGCTATCTTCCTGGGTGGCGGTCGTGACGACCTGCTTTCCGGAAATCTGCCTGAACGTTTGACAGGTTACGACAAATACCTTCAATCGCCCGAAAGTTCTCATCCGCGTCCATCTTATCCTAATTTACACAAGGTTTGGACGAATCGCGAATACGGAAGCGGCCTTTGTCCGCGATTTGTATGGGCACATGAAGTCGAGGGGTGCGAAGAGGCTGTATCGGTTGTCCACCTTAGCAGCAGGGAGGACGACCATATCTGTAGCGGCATGTCCGAAGACCCCCAGATACCGAAAGCTCCCCTCGCGACTCATCTGCGACGGCTCGGCAGCGCCATGGTCCGCGATCTGCAATCGGACCAAGCGGCGATCGAACGGCTGGCTCGAGTCGCGCTCGGACAGATGGAGAGGGCTGATGACGACCGCTTTGTACCAAGATGGGAGCTGGGTCCCTCAGGGATTTGGGCCGCGGGAGGCGAGATAGATCGAGATTTGGCGGGGTTTCGGGGGATCACCGCGACCCAAGGACATGAACTTCGGCGCGTCGAGAGCCTGGCCCACATCAAGCCGATTGACGATTGGTCCCCCGGGGAAAGGCACCCGAGCACACTCTGGTTCGTGGCCGAAGGAACTGACGTATTGCGCTGCCTGAGGACGGCACCCGTTGCACCCGAAAGGCAGCAGTTCTTCCTGGGTGAGGAGTACCAAAGAAGGATGGATGAGGAGTACCCACGGCAGTTGGATGCCTGGCACGCGCATCGGAAAGACATTCGCCTGCTCGCGATCAGTGACTGCGAGGACGCGGATTACCTTTGGCTCGCCATGAGCGATGACGTGCTTTTCGAGAATCTGCGTTGCCGTTCGGCCAAGAGTTACTGGGCGCCGTCAGTGTCAGCGGCGGTGCTTGGCGAAACGCTCGTCCCATGGCCTTCGGAAACAGAGCGGAAGAGGCTTGTGAAGCTCTTTCGCGATTCAGCCCAGCTCGTCGAAAAAGGCGACGCCGGTGAGTTAATTCAGGAATTGAAGTATTCATGGGAGTCGATGGAACACAATTTCGCCCCTCACAATTTCTGCAAGGTGGGTGCTCGCGATCTAGGCGATGCATGGACCTACATGATCGAGGAGGCTCGTGAATTGCTCAAAAGCTTGGAGCAGTTGGAAGTAAGCGGTAAGCCGCCTGCACCACGACCGGGCAAACCAGAAGCTCCGCCCGCCCAGGTCTACCCACCCGCCCCCATCGCGATTCTTCGGCGGGAGCTGTCGAACGAGCAGGCCCCGAGCAGGCGGATTCGCGCGGCCCTGGAACTTGCCCAGGTCACCCTGGAGCTGGATGCGGCGATTCTACTGTCATTACTGCACCGAGTTAACCCTTCCTATGTTTCTGATGTCTGGACCAAAGTCTCGTCCAAGCCCGGGAATGCCCTTCTATCGCTTGGCCACAAGAAGCAGCTGGCGCAGGAGGCCCGTCGGGCGCTTGCGTCTGCGGTGGGACAGGGGAAGATCGATCGACTGCTGTCTCAACTGGCGACCGGCGCGTGCGAGATCGACCTGAAAACATGGAACAAGCTCGCCGACGAAATTGTCCAGTTCCGTAACGAGAATATAGGACATGGATTTCAATCCCCGCCAGCGGTTGAGCGCTCTGTCTCAGAAGCTCTTGTGCCGAAAGTCGAAAAGTTTGTCGATCTGCTGATTTATCTGAACACGCGCATGCTCGTCTTTCTGGAGTCCCGCACGATCTCCAGGACCGGGACAATATGCGCACTGCGCATGCTGGTGCATGACAACCCGCTGTTCCCGCGAAATGAATTAATGCGCGCCAAAGGCACCGCAATTGATGGCTTGGACGAAAAGGAAGTGTACTTGCATTATGCCGAGCCGGATGAGTTCCTGTCCCTGTGGCCGTGGGTCCTATTCAGGGCTGGCCGCACAGGGCGTGAAGTCCCTTGGTTTTTTGACGGAACGAAAAGCGGAGCCGGTGTTTACAAGTCCGTACTTGCCCCAGGCGAGAGCTTCACCGACGATGCGGCGGGAAGAGCGGCATTGAGCTTGATGGGACGCCCGTGAGTGCAATCGGCGCGATTCGGGTCGGCGGGCGCGCGTCGGTAGCCGCCACATCCGCGAACACAAATTCCCATAAAAGTTCTAATCCTTCACCCAAATCCTGACGACCATGATCCTATAAAAAGTTTACTGAAAGGATCAGCATGGCGGTCTACACATTCGATTGCACTGTGGCGTTCTCCACGCGACGCGAGTTTCGCGCCTTTTGCGAGTCTAGGGGGTGCCGGGTTATTGAAAGCGAGCTTCTTCACAGCATGGAGTCGTCGAGCAATCCCAAAACGACACGGATGAGAATCCGGGCGTCGACCGTTACGGCGGCGAAGATTCTGGAGGCCATTCGGCAATTCACGCATTGAGGTCCGAGCTGACCGAACTGTCTTCCTTTCCTCTTGCCCCAATCCTCCTGTTGGGCAACCGTAGCCACAACCGGCAGTTCCTCGGGCACGAACGACGATTTGCTCACGCATGATGGCGTTGAACATGCAAAGCCTCTGTTCATGGCGGCCTCGTATCTTGTTTGCGGTGCTCCCGCCAAAGGACCTCGCATAGCAAGCAAGAAAGTCGGTGTCCGGCCCTTTCTCTGACTTGACACCGCCGCGCATCCGCCTTAACAGTACCCCATGGAGCACCCGAAAATCCTGCATGATGGCATCACGTTTGACGACGTGCTGTTGATTCCCGCCCGCAGCGACTTTGTCCCTTCAGACGCCGATACGCACACGAAGCTCACGCGGAGCATCGAGTTGAACATTCCCTTGATTTCCGCGCCCATGGATACGGTTACCGAAGCGGCACTGGCGATCGCGCTGGCGCAGGAAGGCGGAATTGGAATTATCCACAAGAACCTCTCGATCGAGAACCAGGCCCGCGAAGTGGAGAAGGTGAAGCGGAGCGAGAATGGTGTGATTGTCGATCCAATCACGCTCCCCCCCACCGCAACGATCGCCCAGGCCCGGCGGATGATGCGCGAGTACAACGTCAGCGGAATCCCAATTGTCGAAGACCCCACCCTGCCCGGCGACTCATCCATCAAGGTCGAGCGGATGCGGAGCAACGGCAAACCGCCCCGGCTGCTGGGGATCATGACGCGGCGCGACCTGAAGTTTCAGGAAGACGACAGCCGGAAGATCGGCGACGTAATGACGCACGAAAATCTGGTCACCGCGCCGGAGAATACAACCCTTGATGAAGCCGAGCGAATTCTTTACCGGGCGAAGGTCGAGAAGCTTCTGTTGATCGACAAGGAAAATCGTTTGGCGGGCTTGATCACGATGCGGGACATCGACAAGCTGCACCAATTCCCGCACGCGTGCAAAGATCGTCGGGGGCGGCTGCGGGTGGGAGCGGCAACAGGCGTGAAAGACTTCGCCCGTGTCGAAGCACTCATTAAAGCAGATGTGGATGTAGTGGTTGTCGATACGGCTCACGGGCATAGCAAGAACGTTTTAGATACGGTTCGTGAGATCAAGAAGAACTACAACATTCAGGTCATCGCGGGAAACGTCGCCACCGCCGAAGGGGCGAAGGATCTGATCGATGCAGGCGTGGATGCCGTAAAGGTGGGCATTGGGCCCGGTGCAATCTGTACCACACGCATCATCAGCGGTGTTGGCGTTCCGCAGGTAACGGCCATTTTGAATGCGGTAAGCATCGGCGAGAGCGCCGGCATTCCGATCATCGCCGATGGTGGCATTCGACACAGCGGCGATATCACAAAGGCCATCGCCGCCGGCGCCAGCGCGGTGATGATGGGCAGCCTCTTTGCCGGTCTGGATGAATCACCCGGCGAAATGATCATTCACCAGGGCCGGCGATATAAGACCTATCGCGGCATGGGCTCGATGGGTGCGATGATCCAGGGCTCGAAAGATCGGTATGGCCAGGGCGGCGTGAAAGAGAGCAGCAAATTGGTGCCCGAAGGCGTGGAAGGCCGGGTGCCTTATCGCGGGCCGCTGGGTGATTTCGTTTATCAACTGGTGGGCGGTGTGCGGGCAGGGATGGGATATTGCGGAACGCGGAACATCGAGCAACTTCGAAAGAATGCACGATTTTGCCGCGTATCGTCTGCCAGCGTGGCCGAGAGCCATCCGCACGACATTGCAATCACAAAAGAGTCGCCCAACTACAGTGTAGATTTCGCGGCGGAGCAGTAGAATGCCCAGAATGTCGAGGGTCATATCGAGCATCATTATCACGCCGCGCCGAGGCGGTGCTGGCGCGATGGCGCTGGTATTTGTACTTTGCGGCTGTGGTTCGTCTAATCAGCCCACTGCGGTCGATCGCCAGGACAAAGCGCTGAAAGATCCGTTCGGCTATTCGCCGGACCTGAAGAATTCCGATATGAGCGTGAGCGGTCATGGCGATACGACCCATCAGGAACTTAAAAGGGACTTCGATCATGTCATTAATCCGTAAGGCCCCGATGGCCTTGGCCCTTAGCCTGGGCACAGTCATGACGGTGGGATGCTCGACCGAGCAGAAATACGGTTCCGCGCCGATCAATAACGCGCCGATCATCGGCGACGAGGCGATCGCCCTGCGCAGCGATTGGCCCAAATCGGTCAGTTATTATGCGAGCGGAAATGTCTCGGCGTATTCAACGCGGTTCCCTTATGACGCGAACGCGACGCGTCCGAATCAGGGGGATATCGTGCTCCAGCCGGTGATGTTTATTGCCCAGGTGCTGTTTTTGCCGGTGGAGTTGATTGCCTATCCGCCATTCAAAGAACAGATATGGCATGGGGAACAACTGCCCCCAACGTACACAGCGCAGCCACCACTGCCTCCGCTGGGCGGCGTGAAGACGCCACCGGTGATGGCCTTCCCATTCCTTGGCCCCCAGGCAAGTGCGCCGGACACGAGCCTGCCGGGCTCCCCGGCAACACCCGCCTCGGGCGCGGGCGGATCGCAGTTGCCGCCGTATCCCGCGGCCACGGTGTCCCCCGCAGCAGCGCCAACTCCACCGCCATTTTCTCCGGGTAGCAGCACCGGCCCGCCAGTGGCCAGGTAATTGCTTTTCGGCCGAACCAGAGGCCCGTTTCAGATTTTCAACAAACCTCCGCAGGGTGCATACGTTGTTTTGCCCCGCGGAGGTTTTATTATTGTTGGCTTATCATTCCCTCGTAAAGGAGCTTCATGATTGGATCCAACCAAGCCGTCACCCCAGCCCATGGCCCGCATGCACTGGCAGCGGCGGTGGAGCATATTCCGGTAACCGTTTATGCGTCTAGCTCTTCGGCCAGCAAGGCGGTGGCGCAGGAGATCGCGGCCCTCATTCAACTGAAGCATGCGCGGGGTGAGCATACGGTTCTGGGGCTGGCCACGGGTTCAACACCGACCAGCGTTTACGACGAACTTATCCGGCTGCATCGTGAAGAGGAATTGAGCTTCGCGAATGTGATCACCTTCAACCTCGACGAATACTGGATCATGGCGCCCGAGGAGCTGCAGAGCTACCGCAGATTCATGCGCGAGCATCTGTTCGATCACGTCGACATGACCGCGAAAAACGTTCACGTGCCCGATGGCACGCTCCCGCTCGAGAAGGTGACTGAGTATTGCCAGGACTATGAGCGGAAGATCAAAGAAGCCGGTGGCTTGGATTATCAGATCCTGGGCATTGGCCGAACAGGCCACGTCGGCTTTAACGAGCCCGGCTCGCCGCGCGACAGCCGCACCCGATTGATCACCCTCGATCGCGTTACGCGCATGGACGCGGCCAGCGATTTCTTCGGAGAATGGAATGTCCCACGCAAGGCCATCACGATGGGCGTGGAAACCATTCTGTCCGCCAAAACCGTGGTGCTGCTGGCGTTTGGTGAGCACAAGGCGCCGGTGATCCGTCGCGCTGTCGAGGGCGAAGTCAGCTCAAGCGTCGCGGCCAGTTATCTACAGCAACATCCGTCCGCGCGCATCGTGCTCGATACCGCCGCGGCTTCGGAGCTCACGCGCTTTAAGACCCCATGGCTGCTTGGACCGCTGGAAATGTTTGATCTGAAGTGGGATGCCCGCACTACCCGCACCGCCGCGACATGGCTGGCGACGACCGTAAAGAAACCGCTTCTGAAGCTGACCGACGAGGATTACAACGAGCATGGTCTTCAGGAGCTGTTGAGCCATCGCGGCTCGTCGTACGACATCAACATTGAAGTATTCAAGGCGATGCAATCGACCATCACCGGCTGGCCGGGTGGGAAGCCGGCCTCGGGTTCGATCCGTCCCAAAGTGCACGATTCTTTCAATCCCTTCGCACCCGCGCGCCCCGAAGCCATCGCATCAGACCGCATTGAAGACAGCCGCGGCGGGCATATTTTCCCCAAACGCGTCGTGGTCTTCAGCCCCCATCCCGACGATGACGTGATCTCAATGGGCGGCACATTCATCCGCTTATGCGAGCAGGGTCACGAGGTACACGTCGCCTATCAGACGTCCGGCAACATTGCCGTGTTTGACGACGCGGCCCTGCGTCATGCGGATTTTGTCGCCGAATTCTCCAGAGCGTTTAGCGTTGGACAGGACCGCGTGCAAACCATCGAGCAGCAGGTGGAGGGATTCATTCGCCGCAAGAAACCGGGCGAAGTCGATTGCCCCGAGCTTCAGCAAATCAAATCATTGATTCGTCGAACCGAGGCCCGGGCGGGAGCGCGGTTTTCAGGAGTGAAACCGCAGAACATTCATTTCCTGGATATGCCATTCTACGAAACCGGTCGCGTCCGCAAAAAGCCGATCAGCGACGCGGATATTCAGATCGTGATTGACCTGCTGGAAAAGGTGCAGCCCCACCAGATCTATGCCGCCGGCGATTTGTCCGACCCGCACGGAACGCACCGTGTCTGCCTCGCGGCCATTATCGAAGCGCTTCATCGCCTCAAGGACAGCGAGTGGATGAAGAATTCCGAAGTCTGGCTGTATCGCGGCGCCTGGCAGGAATGGGGCGTGAACGACATCGAAATGGCCGTGCCCCTCAGCCCCGACGAGGTGATGCGAAAACGCATGGCCATCTTCAAGCATGAATCTCAGAAAGACAAAGCCCTCTTCCCCGGCCCCAGCGACACCCGCGAATTCTGGCAACGCGCCGAAGACCGCAACCGCAACACCGCCGCACTCTACGATAAGTTGGGCCTTGCCGAGTACGAAGCCATCGAAGGCTTCGTCCGCTGGCGCGAATAGCACCCAAATATGTAAAACTCAAGCGTCAGAGATCCGAGATCTGAAGTGTGAATTCTGAAATCTCAAATGTGAAATCCGAAATGTTTTCCCTTCCCCCTCTCCCCCCGGGAGAGGGCCGGGGTGAGGGCGAATGTAATATTGTGTCCCCCGTCAGGCATTTCATCGCGTTTCACGTCTTCACGTTTCACGTTTCTTTCACCCTAGCGGTCATTCGACAACCACGGAGCCCTCTATGATCCTCCACTCCCACACCATCGCCGTCTGTAGCTGGTCTCTGAAGCCCAAAGACATGCAGGACCTGACCGGCATGGTGAAATCGCTGGGATTGGATCACGTGCAATTGATGCTCCTGGGGTTAATCCAGCTCGACGACAAGCGCAAGCACCAGGAACTCGGCCACCTCCGCGCCGCCGGCCTCAAATACACCGGCGGCATGATGTCCTTCCCTGGCGAAGACTATTCAACCATCGAAGCCATCCATCACACCGGCGGCTTCCTCCCCGACGACCTTTGGCCCATCCGTAAATCCCTCTGCCTGGCCGGCGCAAAGCTCGCCCGCGAACTGGAAATGAAATCCATCGGCACCCACGTCGGCTTTGTCCCCTCGCCCGCCGATCCCAAATATCCGGTCATGATGTCCCGTGTCCGCGAGATCGCCAAAATCTTCGCCGACCATGATCTCGATCTGCTCATGGAAACCGGCCAGGAGCGCGCCGATGCCCTCCTGGCTTTTCTCAACGATCTTTCCACACCCAACATCGCCATTAACTTCGACCCCGCCAACATGATTCTGTATGGCACGGGCGATCCACTGGAGGCACTT
>DAIRGS010000011.1:17530-30838 GCA_036794395.1 Tepidisphaeraceae bacterium
GCGCCGGCGACCCCCTCCCCGCCATCAAGACCCTCGGCAAACACATTCGCCACGTCCACGCAAAAGACGCCGTCCCCTCCGCCAAACCCGGAGTCGACTGGGGCGAAGAAGTCCCCTTCGGCACCGGCAAAGTAAACGCAACAGGCTTCCTCAAAGCCCTCCACGACGTGGAATACACAGGCCCCATTGCCATCGAACGCGAAGCCGGAGATCAACGGCTCAAGGATGTCCAAACGGCAATCACCACGCTAAACGACGCACTACGATAAGCCCCCTGCCGGTGCTTATGCGACTCCCGGGATGACCCATGACGCAATAACAGCAGATTGTTTCGTCATTCGATCATTCGGACATTGGTCATTGATTCGTCATTCGAATTCCGTCATTCGAATTTCCCTCTCCCCCTCCACAATCTATGATCTGAATCTCATGTCCCACCTCGTCTCCCGAATCCTCCTCTCCATCCTCATGTTCCCCCTGGCCGCAATCTTCTACATCTTTGTATTCATGCTCTGCGCAAACCTTCGCCGAAACTCTCCCTTCTATTACTCACCCAGCGAAACATACCTTTCTGCCACGTCCGGCCTGTCCACCTGGATCCTTGTCGCCATCTACTGGTGCCTCCTCTGGAAATCCAGCGTCAAATGGAATTCCGACCGCCGCGCCTATACCGTCCTCGCCGCCTTCGCCGCCGTCATCATCGCCACTTTCGCCGGGCTTGCCGCTGGCTCTGCCATGGGCAGACCCGATGCCGGCGGATTCGCGGCGTTCATTGGCGGAGTCCTCGCCATTGTTCTCTGGCTTATCTTCACCGTCTTCATCTGGCGCGAAACCCCTGCCGAACGCGCCCAGCGCATTGCCGGCTCAAACGCCTCCGCCATCGCCTGCCCCACCTGCGGATACAACCTCACTGGACTGTCCGAATCCCGCTGCCCCGAATGCGGCAGCAAATTCACCCTCGACGAGCTCCTCGCCTCACAACCGAATACCAAAGTAGAGATCGAATAAGACCTGGAGCGGGCGAAGTGAACGAAAATTCCTTACACCTCATTCCTCTTGCCCGGCGCGGCGATCTGGACTTTTATCCTCGCTGCACTTGATCAGTGCCTTCACGATACCAATTTGTGACTTGACGGACGCAACTACAAGTGCTAACCTGTTAGCATATGCTAATGAATTAGCATATCGCTTTAAAGCGGGAGCCCTCCTTGGCCGCGTCCAAACCCACCAGCGCCACCCTCGAACTCGGCCGCCGGGAACGGCAGATCGTCGAGATCCTTTATCGTCTTGGCGAAGCCTCCGTCGCCCAGGTACGCGATGAGCTGTTTGACCAGGCGGTGCGCGTCGTACTGGAGACAAAGCGCGGCAGCGTGAGCCTGCTTCAGCGGCGATTGACGATTGGATACAGCCGGGCTTCGCGGCTGATTGAGGCGATGGCGGCGGCGGGGATCGTTGGCGATTACAAGGGATCGCAGGCGCGCGAGGCCAATATCACGGTCGAGCAATGGGATGCGATGCAGGCGCAGATGCAGACGGATCAGGAGGCGGGGATGACGGTATGAGGAAATGCGATGGAACGGTGCCGGGATAGAGAGGAAGAGACGATTCCACAACCTCAATTGTTTCATGGCGGTTCGACGACGACGTGCAAACCATGTTGCAGCGCAACGTTCGTGAGCATCGTCGCGCGGCGCGGACTTACGCCCTTTAGCAAAATGAATTGTGGAGAATCCCCAATCATGCTGCGAAGCCCGGTGATCCCAATGAGTGCATACTCGGGAATGATTTTGCGAACGGCTGCTAGTTCCAGCGCCGAGGGATGGCCAGTCTTCCAACAGGCGTAGCAGTTCACAAAATCCGAATACGCCTTCTTCTTGCGCACTTTATCGGGACTCTCCAGCCGCGCTTCCTTCGCCATCTCCGCACGGAAATCCGGGCTCTTCACAAATGCGTTGAGAACTCTTGCCCGTTTGCGCGGATCGGGCTCGATTTCGCAGAGCTTTAGGGTTTCGCGTTTTACAATTCGTGACATACGCGATGCAAAGCCCTTATCGATATTCAGCTCTTCAACTTCCGGCCAGGTGCTAAGCAGATTCTTATCCCATATGGAATAACAAGCGAGGCCTTTTGCATCGAGCGCCCTGAATAGCGAGGCCGCAAGCTTGCTGAAGTTTCCGTAAAAGTGCACCGCAAGATGAGTTTCGTGCGCTATGCCGTCGAACGCAGCTTCGGCTCGAGCATTATTGAAGTGAAAAGCGGGGAGAGCGAGTTGCAGCCGAGTAAAACCCCGGGTGGCTTTCAACGATTTCAGAATGCGACCGGAATCAATCGTGTTGACGTGCGCGGCCGGAGAACCATCCGCGAGAGACTTCCCCACGGAGAACATATCAGTACCCGGAACAGGCGCGAAGAAAATGAGCGGCAACTGCGCGGTGGCCATACGATCATTTTATTGAACAAAGCCTAATTGGACCAGAAACATCAATTTCAATGGCGCGATCCACAGGGACACCCTACTCTTGATCCGTCCGCGTCGGCGCGGAATTCTGCGGCGGCTCGGCGACCACAAACGCATCCAGCGAAGTTTCCATAGCCGGGATCGTCGCCCGTCGAACACCCGCGGCGATCAGTTTGCGGGCGAAGGCTTCGGCTTGGGGCACTTCTCCGTGAACTACGTATGCTTCGGTTTGGGGGCCGATCGCAGGCTTGAGGAAACGCAGAAGTTCATCGGCGTCGGCGTGGGCGCTGAGGCCGTGAATGGTGCGGACCTCGCATCGCACATCGTACCATCGATCATAAATGCGGACGCGTTTCTGGCCTTCCTGGAGCCGGCGGCCCAGGGTGTTGGGGGGAATGAAGCCGCAGAAAACGACCATGTCTGAAGGGTTTTCGACGCTATGCTCGAGGTGATGCAGGACGCGGCCGAACTCGCATGTGGGGCTCGAGGCCACGATCACACAGGGGCCGGCCTGGCGATTGATTTGCTTGCTGTCCTGGATGGCTGAGGCGAAGGTGATTTGAGACAGGCCGAACAGGCCGTTCGTTCCAATCAGGGCCTTGGTCTGATCATCGTAGGTGTCGGCGAACTGGGCGTAGGCCTTCGACGCCTCCACACCCATGGGGCTGTCGACAAAGAACGGGATGGACGGGATCTGTTTCTCCCGCTCGAACTTCTGCAGGTACCACAAAATCGTCTGGGTTCGGCCGATGGCGAAGGCCGGGATGATGAGCCGGCTCTTTTTGGCAATTACGGTTTTCACAGCATCAAGTAGCTGGGGCTCGACATCGGCGATGGAGCCGTGCGAGGCATTGCCGTACGTGCTTTCGGTAATGAATTGTTCGACGACAAACGGGGGCGGCTGGGGATCGCGGAGGATCGGCGTGTCGTATCGGCCTACATCAGCGGTGAACAGAAGGTTGTGGTTTTTACCCGCCTCTGTCCATTCAAGAACAACGTATGCGGACCCAAGAATGTGGCCGGCATCGAAGAACGTAAATGAAACGTCCTTGCCCAACTGCGTCTTCTGTCCGTAATTGACCCGTTTGAACAGGCGATAGACCGCGGGGATATCCGCCTGGCGATACAGAGGATCGAGGGCCGGATCCTGCGGGCCGCGGGCGCGCTGATTGAGGTGAGCAATGTCTTCCTCCTGAATCTTTGCCGAATCATTGAGGACGATTCGCGCCACTTCAGCACTTGCCGGCGTCACGTAAATCGGACCGGAGAACCCGGCATTCACCGCCACGGGAAGTTTGCCGCAATGATCAAGGTGGCCGTGCGAGAGAATGATGGCATCCGCGGATTTCACATCAGCCGGGAGATATTGATTGATCCGCAGGGCTTCGTCCCGCGAACCCTGGTACAGGCCCATATCCAGAAAGATTCGCAGGCCGTTGATTTCCAGGAGATGGCTGGAGCCGGTTACGGTACGATCCGCGCCGCAGAATTGGATTCTCATGGGTAGGAAGGTAGTCGGGGAGGACCCGCCACGCCACGAGCAGAATCAAGCGGCTTCGGCATCAGCCACAAGCCGGAGCATTGATTGAGGAGCCGTTTGCGGCTGGGACCGGATGCCTATGAGTTCGGGTCGATATTCAGGAACGCAGGCGGCAAGCGCTGTCACTGCGTTGTGGGCGACGCCGGATGACGCGGCTTCCCAAAGCGTTTTCAGCCCGTGCTGAACCTGCTCTGGCGACGCGGTGGGGAGTTGCCAGACTCGAATTTTGGGATGAGCGGTGGGCCGGGTCTGGTCGTCGTCGTTGGCCAGTTCTTCGTAGAGTTTCTCGCCGGGGCGGATGCCGCTGAAGGTGATTTCGATATCATCGCCGGGTGTGAGCCCATTGCGGCGGATCAGCTCGTGGGCGAGATCGAGGATGCGAACCTGCGAGCCCATGTCGAGAACAAAGATTTCCCCGCCCTGCCCGATTGCGCCCGCCTGCATGACAAGCTGGCTGGCTTCGGGGATCAGCATGAAGTACCGCTTCATGTCGGGGTGGGTAACAGTGACCGGACCACCGGCGTCGATCTGGCGCTGGAAGATGGGTACCACACTGCCGCTGCTTCCCAGAACATTACCGAAGCGCACCGCCAGGAAACGGGTGGATTGCGATGAGGAGCCATTCAGCGATTGCACGTATAGCTCGGCAAAGCGTTTGGTGGCTCCCATCACGCTCGTTGGATTCACGGCCTTGTCGGTGCTGACCAGCACGAACGCCGCTACATCGGACGCCGCGGAAATATCGGCGACAAGCCGGGTCCCGAAGACATTGTTCTTGATGGCTTCACACGGATTGGATTCCATCATCGGCACGTGCTTGTGGGCGGCGCAATGAAAGACCACGTGGGGCCGTTCGGCTTCGAAGATCTGGCGGATGCGGCGCGCCTCGCAAACGTCGGCGATATACGGGCGGATATCCGCCCCTACCCAGTTGTGGCGAAGCTCCCGGTCGATTTCGAAAAGATTGCTTTCGGCGCGCTCAAGCATCAGCAGGCGCTGCGGGCAGAACCGCATGGCCTGCCGGCAGATTTCCGAGCCGATGCTCCCGCCGGCGCCGGTCACCAAAACACGTTTGCCGGCCAAAAACCGCTGGAGTTCGGGCGTATCCAGGTTGATGGCTTCACGGCCAAGGAGGTCGGTCAGTTGCAGGGGCTTGCGCGCAAGATCAACGGTCTGCGAAGCACGCGCGGAGCGAAACCAGTTGAGGATGCGAGGCATCACAATGGTTATCGGTCGAAAACCGGCCCAACGTTTACAAAATGGGCTGGGCGGCGTTACAACTCGCTAAAAGCTCAGGACTATCGCATATAGCCCCCCGACGCAAAATGTGGGAGTGCGAGGCTCCTGTCGAGCTTATGCTCGATCGAAAAACGCAGCTCGGCAGGAGCCTCGCACTCCCGCTATGCGCATATGCGATCGCCCTGCGCTAAAAGCCCCGGCGTAGTGTCTATGCACTTCAAACAAAGGACCACCATGCAACGACGAGAGTTCCTCGCAGCCGTCGCAGCGGGCGCGATTGCGGCCCGATTCGGTACGAGCGCCCGGGCAGCCGATGTCGCCTCCAGTAAGTTGACCGATCTGCTGGCCGGCGGTTCTTCGCGCGTGGTTCTGAAAGATCAGAGCGACGCACCGGCTGAGACGGTGCATGTTGACCGCAAACGCACCGGGAACCGGTTCCGATCGACGTTGACAAACATCTCGAAGCAGCCGCTGGCAATCCGCGAGGTTGTGTTGTTTGACGTGCATCACCAGTTGAACCCTGACACCGCCATTTATGCTGAGGGCTTTACGATGCTCTCGCAGACGGCGGGCACGCTCGAAAAGCCGGTTGATCTGGCTTACCCCGATCGAAAGCACTACAAAATTCCCGAGCCCGAAGGCCTGCGAACCGCGTACGGCATGATGATGATTGGAACCGGGCCGGGGCGAACGCTGCTTGGGTTTACTTCCTGCGCGAAATTCGTTGGGCGGTTCGGATTTGATGGGACCCGCCTGCGGATTTCGATCGACACTGAGAATCTTCAACTCAACCCCGGGCAAACGTGGGAACTGGAAGAGATCCTGATCGAATCGGGTGAAGGCCGAGAGAAACTACTGGCGGAATTGGCTGCTTCCATCGAGGCCCATCACCCCCGGCTCCGTCACGACCCGCCCCCGGCGGGTTGGTGTTCGTGGTACTGGTTCGGGGCGC
This sequence comes from Tepidisphaeraceae bacterium, assembly GCA_036794395.1. GTDB lineage: Bacteria > Planctomycetota > Phycisphaerae > Tepidisphaerales > Tepidisphaeraceae > DASXMX01. Next base: position 23,720 of record DAIRGS010000011.1, read on the forward strand.
GGGTGAAGGCTGAGGACATCACCGCGAACCTCGATTGGATCGCGAAGAATGTTCCGCAGATGAAATACATCCAGATCGATGATGGATATCAGCCGATCATGGGCGACTGGCTGGAAACCGGCAAAGCATTTGGCGGCGACGTGCGCGGCGTGCTGCGCCAGATTCGCGAAAAGGGATTTGAGCCGGCGATTTGGGTGGCGCCGTTTATCGCGTCTGAATCGTCACACGTATTCCAGCAGCATCCGGACTGGTTCGTAAAAGATGAAACCGGCAAGCCGATGCGCTCGGATCGGATGGGGTTTGGCGGATGGCGCCAGGGGCCGTGGTACTGCCTGGACGGCACCCATCCGGAGGCGCGGCGGCATCTGGAGAACCTATTCCACACCATGCGAAATGAATGGGGATGCACGTATTTCAAGCTCGACGCCAACTACTGGGGCGCGATCCACGGCGGCGTGCATCACGACGCAGCCGCCACGCGCGTCCAGGCGTACCGGCGCGGGATGGAAGCGGTCTTAAAAGGCGCGGGAGATTCGTTTATCCTGGGATGCAATCATCCGATATGGCCTTCGCTGGGCGTGATCCACGGATCGCGAAGTTCGGGAGATATCAATCGTTCGTGGGCAACCGTTTCATCCACCGCCCGCCAGAACCTGCTACGCGGCTGGCAAAACGGCAAGCTGTGGTGGAACGATCCCGACTGCGTGGTACTTGTCGATAAGGCCGCGGGCGGGCGGAGGAATGCCGCGGCGCTGACCGAGGCGGAATACCTCTTTCACGCAACCGCCGTTTACGCATCAGGGGGTCTTATCCTGGATGGTGACGACCTGCCGAAAATCACCGCTCCGCGTCGAGCAATGTTGGAAAAGTTGCTGCCACCGGCAGCGGTGGCGGCTCAGTTTGACGATGAGAAATTGGAAGTTGGAGTGACGCGGCTGCAGAACCGATTGATGTACTGCGTCTTCAACTGGGCCGAAGCGCCTGCCGACCGGTTTATCTCACTTGCGAAACCGACCCGGTTTAAAAACTACTGGACGGGCGAGGATTTGGGCGTACACGAAGGACAATTCAAAATCGCCACTCTGGCAGCGCACTCAGCCATGCTGGTTGAAGCAACACCAGCCTGAAGCGGCACTACCGATCATCGTAAATCAGGCATGGCCGCGGGACGGGTCGCGGGAACGCTCGGGCCCGAGCCCTCGGGTAGGGTTTGCAATCGGGAAAGATTGAATCGCGCCCAGTCGATCCAATCGGCGCGGGAATCGGACAGCACGACGATCTCGAGCAATTTCCTCGTCTCTTCATCGCGCTTGCCAAGTCGGAGTCGAAGCCGGGCGAGATTGCCGGCATATTCGGGATTTTGAGGGTCCAGTTCGTGGGCCTGGGTGAACGATTGCTCGGCTTCCTTAAATCGAATCGCGCTCTCCAGAACCAGCCCCAAATTATTGTGTGGCTGCGGCTGGCGAGGCATCAGTTTAATTGCGTTCTGAAATTCCCACGCGGCATCGTAGAGCCGTTCGGCCTGGTAGTGAACGATGCCCAGGTCGTTGTGGGCGGGGCCATACGATGGATCTTCTTCAATTGCACGCTTGAGAATTGTCCCAGCGTCCGTGTAATGTCCTGATTGAATCAGCTGGTACCCGCGTTCGGTATCGGCGCGAGCGGTCGCGGCGTCGCGGGTCACATTCTCGCGCAGCGGCGCGGCCGAGGATGTTTCGGGGGCGGCGCGATGACACGCCGTCAGGAATAGCCCGCCAATCAGGACGATAATCGTGCGCGCAACGGTCATGTACACAAACACATATCGGCTGGACGACGCCCGATCCTGCGGCCAGAAGCCAAACAGCACCCTCAACGACCCTCCCGGCCGCGAGGCGCGTAGGTGAGATAAGCCAATGCCACATCACACGTCCACATTTCACCGGGACGCTGGCTGGGGGTTTCCGGAGGTTGCAGTTCGATTGATTTTGGCTTTACGGCAGCATCGGTAGCGGAAAGATCGTTGAGGAAAGTCGCCAATTCATGCAGCGTAACCGCCCCAAACCGGACGAATACCGGCGTTGTCGTGTAATCTGCATCTTTGACGCGGGCGGGCGAACCAGGCTCAATGCTCGCCAGCTCGGTCGAGATTCCCGCGGCCTGAGCTGCGGCACTGAGCCGGCGATTGAGCTCGGGATCCTGCGCATTGAGTGGAACGCCGGTTGTTCGACCGGCTCGCCAGACTGCCAGATCGGCCAATTTACCCTGGCTAGCGCGCATATCCCGCTGGGCCAGCAACGCGGCTTCGTGCGACTGATTGAGCCGCAGCCCTGCATATCCAGCCACGATTGTCGAGGCCAGAAGCAATAGGGATAAAAGCAGAGTAATGCGTTCCCCCGAGGCGCGAGCGCCCGGCTCGGCCATCGGTGCGGCCGCGACAGGCCGCTCAATCTGGCGGGATGTTACGGCTGTCATCCTGCCCCCCTGGCCACGTCATCGGTTGACTTGCTACCGGGCGAGGCCGGCACCGCCCCATGGAGCGTGAAATCCCAGTTGCCTTCGGCGTTTTTCCGCGACTCGGGCGTGGCGACTTCCATCCCGGCCTTGCGCGCCGCGGCGGCAATCCCATCAAGTTGTTCGTAGGACCGAATCTGTCCCTCCAGATCAAAAGACGATCCCTCAAATGACATCTTTCGGATCGAAATGCGACCTTCAGAAGGTAAACGGGACAAGACGTCTTTGAAGGTTTGAAAGGCCGAGCGTGCATTTTGCCCGGCCGATGTGCCCAGCGCGGCCGTTGCGGCTGCCTTGCGATGCTCGCTTTCAATCACCGCGGACATGTTAGCCGGAAGATCCCATCCTGGAAATTGCTCGCGAAACCCGTCGGCAACCTGCTGATCCGCTGACGCCTCTAGTAAGGCATATCGATGTGCGCGAAAGAATAGCGTCAGCGCCACGGCCATCATCAGGACCACCGCCGCCGCCAAAGCAGCATTGAGCGGCTTGCGATGCAGGCGGAGCCGATCGGCAATCGCGAGCGGCCCGCGCCGAAACTCAACCCATGGCCGGGATCGACCGGCCAAGACTCTCTGACTTGCTTCCAACGCGGCGGCAATCGGCGTTGGCTCGAGCTTTTTGACTGCGACCGCCAACCCCTTCTGCAAAAATCCGTTCAGAGTGCTATCCAGACCACAGGTTGCAAAAACCGGCGGGGCCGAAAGCAACATCGAGATCATGTCCAAATGAAGTTGAACATCGCCCACCCGCGCCGGAACCGCAGCCCAGTTGACCAGCGAATTGCCTTCGAAAGCAAGCACCTCAATCACGCCTTCGCCGAATACCTCGTCTGCCATGAAAACGACCATCGGCGCATTGTGCCCTGGCGATGACATGCCTTCCCCGGCCAACAGCGCGAGAGGCGCGATCGATTGAACGGCGATGTTCTGGCCCTCAAGGGCATCGATCAACTCACTGAGGGTCTTATGGCGGGTACACACGCCCAGTGCCGATCCATCATGATGTATTACAAAATCCGCGACCATCGCCTCGGCGGCCAGAGGCAGCTTTTCCTCGAGGCGGTATATCATCGCCTTGCGATCGTTCCGCGGAAGATCGGTCGTCTGGATGGTGGCCGAGAAACACCACTCTGAGGCAATGGCCAGCACCAGGCCCTGCCCGGCATACTGATTTTCGTGCAAAGCCGCCGCGGCTTTGGCGGCAATCTGGGCAGCGGGGGAGTTGAGGGGGGCGTGCAAATCAGCGGTAAACACCCTGGCCGATTCATCGCCCAGCCGACCGGCGAGGCGCCAGCCGGTGGAGGTTGCCAGGAGAATGCAGGTGGGATCGGCCATTGGATGATCGTTTTGAATTAAGACGCCCGCTCTACAACCACGCCAGTTGAAGTCGCTGGTTGAGGTTTGGCCAGAAGCACCCGTTGGCCATTTACGGAAAGCTCAACGCCCTTCGGCCCGATCGTTACAACGCTTGAAGCGCCGTCACCCACATCATCTCCCACGCCACGCGCGACCACTGAACCATCCGCGAGACGAATGAGGGCCAGAGCATCCCCGATTGTTCCGACAAGGCTGAGCGATCCTGAGATGTTCGAAGTCGCGGCCGGGGAAGCGGCTGGCGTGCCGTTGAACGCAGCATCATTCAAAGATCCGCGAAACACGCGCGACCACACTGCGTCGCCCGGGGTGGTAGTTGGAATCGTTGTCGCCGAATGAACCGCAGGCGAGAGTCGCCCATTGCCGGCATCCTCGCGACTCACTTCCGTATCCAATTGGACAAATAGCCCCCCTACCACCGCCAGCAGCGCGACGGCGCCACACGCGCCCGCACCGGCCATCAGCAGCGAATTGATTGCTTTCACTGTCATATCAACCCATTCATTTTACCACGCAAAAGCATCCACGCGGGGATTCCGCGGATTCGAATCGTCGGTCACATAAAAACGGTACCAGGTCCGCTGGGCATCCTGGGTAACCACCCAGAGCGAAAAGCAGGTGGATATGGAGGTAAAAGCGATCGTCCGGCGGACTTTTGGATCAACGCGGGCCTCGGCTAGAAGGTTCGTCACGGCATCGGCGTTGGCGGTAACGGCGTTGTTTCCGACGCCGAGCAACATCGATTTTCTCGCGCGGGCCTGCGGGGCAAAGGCGGCATTTCGTGCGTCGATCAACCGGCTTGTCTCAATGCTGCTGAGCAGGGGTGCCGTGGCCAGTCGGAGCGACCTGTCGGAGATGCGCATGATATTGATCGCCCCGTTCCCCCAGCACGTCAGTTGCTCGACGGGCGCTGCACCAGCACCAGCCAACAGGCGCTGCGGCGGAACGTCATTGAATACCTGTCCGAACCCCGTGATCCACGGAGGCGGACCCAGCACCTGGGCCGGTCGCGACGTGGACTGAGTTGGAGCAATTTGGATAGGCTCGGCCCGCAGGAGAATCGAGTTCCCCATCCCCGACCCGGTTAAGGCGTCGCGAATGCGAGCTTCGGTGCCGGGCTTGTCGGTGCGTTCGAGCAGGGCGTTAACGTTGGCCTTGGCCTGCTCATCGGAAAGAATGAGGGTATACCGGCACCCACCCAACGCAACGCCCGCGCGAAGCACCGGAATGGGCCGGCTCTGCTTTCGCTCTTGTATGGCGATAATATCAGAAGCAGCCGGAAGCAGCGCATTGCGGCAGCTCACGACCCCCCACCGCCGCTGAAGTTCGGCCTGCTCCCGATGCGCGGTCAGCGCATGGCTGACCGACGCCCTGCCAATTCCGATGAGCAACGTGGCCGCCAGCACGAGCAGGCCCAGTGTGACCACCAGCACATAGCCGCGAGATCTGCGGTGATGGGAACTCACTTGATGCACAACTGCTTCTCCATCGCGGTCCCCGGCCCATAGACTCGTAAACGAACCCACGCCGGGATTCGAAAACCTGATTTGTCCATCTCCCCAAAGGTGGAACGGGTGTCAGCCACAAACGGCTCCGAACCCACCGGCAGCACTTCGATGGCGTTAACGCCCTGCCCCACGAGATCAGACCAGGTTTGAGGACGGGCGGGGTCATCAATGTATTGCTGGGTGCGCATGAGGCGCCAGACACTCCCGCGAAACTGACACGCGTATGTCACGCGCACCAGCCGGCCGTTCGGGGACAATGTCCCGGGCGCAATCGATCCGTGTCCGATTAGAACCAGCGACCGACGATCGATGGATGGATACATTGTCTGAGCGTTGGACAAGTCCCATTGAAGCAGGTCGGTCGTGCCCTGGAGATCAACTGCCGGGTTAGCCAGCGCTGATGCACGACCGGCATCGCGCGACAGCCCGGCCATCACCATCAGCACCCCTGCCATCAGCACGACTGACAAGGTCGATGCGAGCATCAGCTCGATGAGCGTGAATGCAGGGCGCTTCATCGGCCACCGTTGGCTGGAGTGGGCGAAATCGCGGGCTGGCGAAAATCGTGCAGAAGAAAATCCACATTGAAAAGAGCTTCACGGCCCGCGCCGGGAGCGCGATCAAATACTTCAAGGCGGACAACCACTGCACGGAGATCAGCCGCATCGCGCGCCGGAATGAGATGTGTTTTCCAACTGCAATTGGGCAGCCCGGTAAAAGTGCCCTCGGCGCGCGTTGGGATATTCTGTGCAGCGCCGGACATCCATTCGGCCATCAGGGCATCGGCCGCCCGAACCACCGCGAGCCTGCGATCCGCCGCCGCCCATTGGCGCAGGAAACGTCCGCGCGCCGCGGCGATCGACACCAGCAGCGTTCCCAGAATCACCAGCCCGGCAAGAACCTCAATCAGGGTTGTGCCGCGACGGCGCGACGTTTTCGACCGCCAGCCGTACCGCTTGCTCATCGGCCACCACGCTCGCTTGCCCTGTTAACCCCGCAAACAAAATCCAACGATCGACGCCCGGGCCAATCACATGGACCGCATAGGTCGAACTGAAACCGGATGCCGAAAATTCAACTTCCGCGATCGACGACCGAATCGCCCGGCGTCCGATTAACACACCATCCATCTGAAACGAAGATGGCAGGCGGGTGCGAAATTGCATTTTTCCTCCCAAAAAACGCGAGACCGCGCCATCGGACGGATCAAAGCTCAATCGAACAACACGGCCTCCATCGCGCGAAGCCTGGCGCGCCGAGCGATCCGCCGAGATCAGTTGATCGAACGCCTCGCGAGCCCGCGCCGCCCGCATCGGTGCAGCAAAGCTCAATGCCGCCGCAGAGGCGAGCAATGCCATGATCAACACCGCGAGCATCGTTTCGATAAGCGTGAAACCTCCCACTGCTCCGGTGCGTCGCGCGCCCTCTTGCCCCCTCTCCCTCCATGTAGGGAGCGGACCCCCGTGTCCGCCCTCCGGCCCCCTCTCCCTCCGGGAGAGGGCTGGGGTGAGGGCGAATGCCAGGCGCCTTCCGTTGGCGAAAAGCTTATTCCAGTACCCGTAGCCACGATTTCCGATGCTCTCTGATTCTCGTTGCACCGCACGGGTGGAACGAATCATCACGCCGCTCGGTCCTTCTTTGCGACAGTCGGCATCACAATAGCGCAGGGCAGTTGAAGTCTCCTCTCCTTCCCCCTCACCCCAACCCGCTCGCGGGCAGTCGCCAATTCCGCTCGCTTCTCC
>DAIRGS010000011.1:30848-46934 GCA_036794395.1 Tepidisphaeraceae bacterium
CCGGAGGGAGAGGGGGCCAGAGGGCGGACACGGGGGTCCGCTCCCTACTCAAAAGGAAAGGGGGCAAGAAAGCTCGCTGCGGCGCACCCATCGAGAAGGTCTGGAATTTGAACTTCACTTCTTCTTCAACTCCACAACATCCACGTCCCAGTTTGTAATATCCGCATCGGCGCCTGTGCCGCCTTCGCGGCCATCAGCCCCGTAACAAATCACATCGTAAGCATTGCTCTTACCGGGCTGCACATACTGATAGGGATGTCCCCACGGGTCATTTTGAATGACTTTAATAAACTCCGGGGCCAGCCCCTTCAGCCCTTCACGGTTGTCGGGGTAGTAGCCGTGCGCGATGTAGTAGGCATCGACCGCCCCGGAATAAGTTGCGACATCGGAACGCGCCCGTTGGCGCTTGGCGCGCTCCAGATAGCCCGTGGTGGCATAGGCCACCAGACCGGCCATCAGCCCGATGATGACCACAACGATCATCACTTCCACAAGCGAAAATGCCCGCCTACTGGATCGCATTGCCGGCCTCCAGGATGGGCAACACCGTTGCCATGACGATGAAGAGAACAAACAGGGCCAGCGTGACGATCATCGCGGGCTCGAGGACTGCCGTGAAACGCTGCGCCGCTGAGGAGACCTGCTGCTGGTAAGCGGTTGCCAGGCGATCGAGCATTTCCTCCAGCCGCCCGGACTGCTGGCCCAGTGCGAATATCTGCACCACCATCGGCGGGAACGCTGCCGTGCGCTCTAGAGCGTCGCCGATGTCTTCCCCGGCTGAAACCGCCACTTCGCATCGTCGCAACGCATCTCGCAGAACAAGATTACCGGTCGTACGCTGGGCGATCTGGAGTGCCCGCACGAAAACGATCCCACTGCGCAATAGCGTGGAAAGAACTACGGCCACATGCACGATCGCCTGCTTGCGAATCAGATCGCCCAGAAGCGGCGTCTTGAGCAGTATGCGATGCCACCTGAACCGGCCGGCAGGGCTTCGGATAAGAAGCGTGAAACCACTTGCCAAAGCCGCCGCGGCTAGCGCGAGTGCCCACCACCAGACCAGCACGAAATCGCTTACGCCCTTCACGATGCGCGTCGGCCAAGGCAGCGGCAGTCCCTGTTCGATCAGGGGTTCGAGAATCTTGGGCACAACAAACGTCATGAGGAAAAGACTGGCAAAGATGGCCACCGCCGAGACGATCGCCGGATAGATCAGCGCAGTTCCCACCCGGCCCTTCAACTGCTCTGATCGCTCTCTAAACTCGGCCAATCGTTCGAGGGATACATCGAGCGTACCGGCATCCTCACCAACTTCGGTGATATTCACGCACAGATCGTCAAACACCCGCGGCTGCTCGCCCATCGCCTGCGCGAGCGACGCGCCGCTGGCCACACGATCGCGAAGCACCACGATCACTGCATGAAATCCACCGGTGTGCTGCCGAGCGCATGTTTCCAGCGCTTCAAGCAACGGCACCCCAACCCCCAGAAGCGTAGCCAGCTCACCAATCAACGTAGTAGCCTGGTGCCGCGACCCTCCCCGACGGCGCCCCCGGCCAAACCGCACACGCCCCCTGCTTTGCTTTGAGGGCCCCGCCGCTTGATAGTCCTCAATATCGCGAACAATCAGCCCCCGGTCGCGCAAAAGCTCGCGCGCCTGCCGGGGGGTATCCGCGGCAATCGTGCCCGTGACGTCCTCAGTCGTCGAGTCGAGGGCTTTGTAAAGAAACACCGCCATTTTATTTCACAAACGTTTGTCTGCGCCGGTTGGTACAGCCTTAGCGCAGCTAAAATCGCATCAAGGTGAGGCCGTCAGCTCATCAGAGCCATCGGGAACAGGCAACGCGATGACGCCCGATTGCTGTTCGTCGGAGCGCAACGTTACGCGCTCAACTTCGGAAATCGTGGTTGCCCCCGCCAATATTTTGTGAATGCCATCATCGCGCAGCGTCCGCGTACCGGCGTGCATCGCCACTTCCTTAATCTCCGCGGCCGACGCCCGCGCTTGCACGAGCCGCCTTACGTCGTCGTTTAATGCCAGTAATTCGAACGTGCCCAACCGGCCGCTGTACCCGGTGTTCCGGCAAGCAGCACATCCAGAACCCTGCCGCATGCGAACAGTCGCCGACCGTTCCACTCCAAGCCATTCCAGCTCTGATGGTTGCGGCCGATACGTCACCGCGCATCGATCGCACACTTTCCGCACGAGCCGCTGCGCCAACACGCCCACCAGGCTGCTGGCCACAAGGTAAGGCTCGATGCCAAGATCCAATAAACGGGTCACGGCGCTGGCTGCGTCGTTTGTGTGCAACGTGCTGAACACCAGATGCCCGGTCAGGGAAGACTGAATCGCCATCGTCGCGGTTTCGAGATCGCGAATTTCGCCGACCATGATGATGTCGGGATCCTGCCGGAGGACGCGCCGCAGGCCGCTGGCAAACGTCATCCCCTTCTTATCGCTCACCTGCGTCTGGCTGATGCCCTCCAGTTGGTATTCAATCGGATCTTCGAGTGTGAGGATGTTTTTTTCCTTGCCGTTGATCCGCATAAGCGCCGAGTAAAGCGTGGTGCTCTTGCCACTGCCGGTCGGCCCGGTCACAAGAATCAGCCCATGCTCCACGCCGATCAATCGCTCGAACGCCGTCAGCGTCTGCGCTCCCATGCCCAGCTCAGACATATCGTAGAGCCGCGCGCTCTTATCCAGCAGACGGATCACCACGCGCTCACCATAACTGGTTGGCAGCGTTGCAATGCGCAAATCGATTGAGCGATCGCCAATCTGTGCCGTAGCCCGGCCGTCCTGCGCAAGCCGCTTCTCGGCGATGTTCATCCGGCCCATCACCTTGATCCGGCTGATCACCTCATCCTGAATGTTCTTGGGGAGCGTATAGGCGTCATATAAAACGCCATCGATGCGCAGCCGCACCACCAGGCGATCTTCATGCGGCTGAACGTGCAGATCCGATGCGTTGCTCTTCACGGCCTCAAACAAAACCAGATTCACCAGCTTGATCACCGGGGCCCGCGCCGCGTTATCGAGCAGATCCTCCCGGCCCGAAAGCTGCTGAAGAACATCGAGCACTTCATCGCGCTCAAGCGTCTTGATAAACTCCTGCGCCTGGCCGGTTCGCTGCTGATAGGCATCGTTGATCGCCGCCAGCACCACCGACGACGGCGCCAGCAATGGCGTGACCGGCCGATTCAGCAGTCGCGAGATCACCTGCAACTGCTCCCAACACGAAATATCTCCCAACGCGACGACCATGCGTTGATCGCCCACCTCCCGCGGCGCCAGCCCCAGCATCTTGTATCGCCGGGCGAAAGCGATCGGCACGCTGGCCAGAAATTCGCTCGAAGTCGGGTAATCGCTGATGCTGTCGGCAAAGCCCATCCCCATCGCAACGGCCTGAGCCTGCGCCACATCCACCTCGTGAAGCCCGGCCTGGCGAGCCGCTGCGCATAGCGCTTCCAAGGCGCCACACTCGGGCAGCAGGTTGGAGTCCAGACCCGCGCCCCGCATCAGGCGATCCAGTGCAAGGCGAAGTTTTTGGAGCGGGGTTTTCATCAAAACCTGGCAATCACTGCATCGCGAATCATTTCATCGGTATCGGCCGGCTCATCGGAAAATCTCCGCCGATCCCGGCCGACTTGGCGCTCTTACCCGAGATGTACTTGAGGTCCTCAAATTTATCGTCGCGCAAAATCACCGGTCGGATGAATACAAAGAGCGTTGAATCCGCCATGTTCCGCGTGCGCGAGCCAAACAGCAGCCGGAGGAACGGAATATCGCCGAGAATCGGAATCGAATTCGCGCTGGTGTTGAAGTTTTTCGTGGTCAATCCGCCAACGACGATGGTGTACCCATCTGGAATCGTCACCGAGCTATCCACCGCATTCTTCTGGCTCGGCGGTGGCAGCCCGTTTTGCGCCTGCCCGGTGAAGTTGCTGAGTTCGATGCTGTAAGCGAGCTGAAGATAATCCGCCTCGCTAATGTGCGGCTCCACCGAGATCGAAGTCCCCGCCTGCGCCTGCCCGCCCAAGCTTGTCAGCGACTGCGTGCTGCTGGCATCCAGAATGACCGCGAAGGGCTCCTGGGCCACGCTCTCCAACTTGCCCTTGCCATTGTCGTTCACCAATAGTTGAGGCGCCGAAAGCAGCCGGGCATGCGAATTGGTCGCCAGTGCCCGAATAACGACATCCGCAATGCGCGGGCTCAAAAGCGCGAATGTCCCGCCCGGCGCTGCGACAGGCGTTAGCCGGCCCGTCACGGGATTGGCGGTGCTAACCCCGAAGGAACTGAGCGTCAATAATTGGCTCGTGTCGAACCCCCCGATCCGGCCAATGTCCACGCCGAACGTAAAGCCGTTGGTCGTATCCAGCGTAACGATCGTGCATTCGATCTGCACCTGCGGCCGGCGCTGGTCCAGCCTTTTAATCAGGTCCGCATACATCTGCTGCACCGATGGCGGAGCGGCCACAATGATGCTGTTGGTATTGGCATCCGCGGCAACTGTCGCATCCCGCCCATGGACCGAAAGCACACCCGCGCCACCCGTCCCGCCATTGTCGCCCAGATATTTAGACAGCCCCGGAGCCGCGTACCGCACATCCGAACTGCTGCCCACGGACAAGCCGTTCGACGTACCGGTTGATGTCGCCGACGTACTTCCGATCCGCTGACCGCCCAATGCCCTGGCGCCAAAACTGCCCGTTGCGGGGTTCACTGTTGTGTCGCGCGCCGTCTGCGAAGTCAGATCGCGCGGCGCGCCCATCGAATTGTCAGCCTGCCCGTTGTTAAGGCCACTCCCCTCGCGTCGCCCTCCCCGCCCGCCAGCCGCGCCATTGCCCGTATCCGAAGGACCCGTCTGATCGCGCGAATCTCCCGTCTGGCTTTCGCCGATCAGCCCGCTGATCGTGGCCAATACATCTGCCGCCTTGGTGTTCTTCAGCTTGTAAAACTGAATTGGATTTTGCGATTCAGGAGCTGCCGTATCCACCTGCGGCAAAACCTGCTCGATCTGCCGATGAATCTCGGGTGTCGCCGCCACCACCAGCGTCTGCGAATCGGCGTCCGCCACGGACTGATACGCGCGCTTGGCCAATGCCGGCCCAATCAGCCCCTTCACGACTCGATCAAGCCGATCGGGGGACACTGCCTTGAGGTGATAAACCTTCGATTGAAGTTCCGGCGCCTTGTCGAGTGCCAAGATCAGATCGACCACTTCCTGCATTCGGCCTGGTGGCGCGATGATTGCAATTTGGTTTGTCCGCTCATCGGCCGACAATGAAATTCCCGACAGGTTCGCGCTTCCCCATTGATACGTTTCACGACTGGCCAGCAGTTGCGTAACCGCCGGGGCAATTTGCGCCGCCTCGGCCTGCCGCAGGGCAACGAACTTCACGTCCACCTGCGGCGCTTCCATATCCAGCTTACGAATCAATGGCTCAACCCTGCGCAGCACGCTCGGGTAATCACCCACGATCAACACCCGCTGCCCTGTCTCGGCCTGGATATATCCGCCGGGTGTGGTGAGAAACGGGCGAATGGCTTCGACCAGTTTCGTCGGATCGTTATGCAGCAACACGAAAACTTGGGCAACCGGTCCTTCATCGGATTTAGCGCCATCGGCCGGCTTCGCCACACCGGCCAGAGTCGGCGCCAGAACGATCTGCTTCCAGCCCGGCAACTCCGCGTCCACCAGTGCCATCTGCTTCAGCCGCAGCGCGCTTTGGAGAATCCCCATCAGTGCCGATTCGGGAACTTTCACCGGCACCCGAATGATTACCTTTTTCCCGCGGATCTGCTCATCGTACAGAATGGGAATGTGAAGCCGCTTGGTCACGATCTCCGCCAGCAGCGTCACCTCAACGCCATCGGCCGGAAAATCCATCGTCACCAAATCCGAACCGCCAGTGACGGGTTGCGTTGCCGGGGCATCGATCCCACTTCTTAACGCCTGGCCAAGCGCAGGCGCGCCGGTTGCCATGCCGATCAATAGCGCATGCAAACTCAGAGTCGTTGGGCGACGACAGCTAAATGACAATCGCTTCATCGGGTCACTCGGTCAGCGCCAGAATGCCACAGCAGATCAAACAAGACGCTTGCACGGGGTGTCAGGGCAACGGTGCTTATCAACGAAACTTGTGCGGGAATCAGGGCATTCATTCTGGCAGATGCGTGAAGTTCTCGGCAAGCCCACCCAGTCTACCAGCGCCGTGCAAAACCCTCAATGAAAAAGGCCCGTGGCCGCGACCACATCACCCCGATTAACGCAGCAAAAAACCCGAATCTCTTTTGGAATTTCGTTGACAGTCGCATAGCCTCAGAAGTAGCGTGTGGGGCGTTGTGGAGGTTGCGGTCGTCCATTCCGGTTCTCTCGCCCACCGGGCAAACGAACCGAGCATCATGGAAGACCGTACTGTCCGCATTGCAACTTGATCCACCATCGTTTGGCGGCGTTTGGAAGAGCAGTTCTGGATTCTCTTAAGATCAACTTCCGTTCAGTGCCGATTGAGCTTTGGATGAGCGGGCTGGCTCATGCTTTAAGTTCCGTCACCACTGGATATTCCGGGACATCATCAGGTAAGTTATTGGGAATATCCCGAGCAGTCGGGCGTTAGAGTTTGGTAGCGTACGGCGGCGCGATCGCATCCCTTGGCTCTTTTGGTTTGCCTGAACTCCAACTTACTGGAACAGGGAGGTTGTAATGACCCTTCGTCTTTCGGGCGGCGGTCTTGCGGCGTTTGTTCTCACCGTGGCCTGGTCGGCTTGCTTTGCGGGTGCCACATCCCCATCGCTCGTCTCGGCCGTCTCAAGGATGACTCATGGGTCGGCCGGCACGTTTGATATTCAGTTTCCCCTGCAAGGCCGAACGGGCATCGAGTGCCGAAGTGTCGACCAAGGAGTGACGCTCGTTCTTACCTTTGACCAACCCGTCAAAGGGGGCAACGCTTCAGTCGCCGAAGGTACTGCCACCCTCGCCGGCACACCCGCCTTCCTCGACAACACGATGACGGTCCACCTCGGCTCCCTGGCCGATGCCCAGACGGTTTCGGTCGCCATTTCCAAGGTGCGCAACGCCGCGGGCGAAGCCGCGTCCGCCAAGCGCGTCCGCTTCCGTCTTCTCCGCGGAGATGTCAACGCCAGCGGAACGATCACCGCCTCAGATGTCTCGATCTGCAAGTCCGCGATTTCCCGCGCCGCCACGGTCACCGCAAGCACCTTCCGCTGCGACATCGATCACAACGGCCTGCTCTCGACTGCTGATCTCAATCTCATCAAGGCGCAGTCCACGGCCTCGGCATCGGTCACCGGCGGAGCCAGCGCCAATACGCCGCCCACCATCACCAGCATCGGTCCTCAAACAGCCATCTCGGGCCAGCAAATGACCCCAGTCGGGTTCACCGTCGGTGACGCCGAATCCGACCCCGCCACACTCGGACTCACCGGCACGTCCAGCGACCAGGCAACCGTCCCCAACGCAAACATCACCTTCGGTGGCAGCGGCGCTTCGCGCACGGTCTCCCTCGTGCCGGCTTCGGGTATCACCACGGTCACGAACCTGACGATCACCGTAACCGTTTCGGACGGGGTCGCTCAAACCCCAACATCCTTCGCCCTGACCGTCGTTCCTCCGCCCACGGTTTACCTTGCCACGCTTCAGCCCATTGCAGGAGTCAATTCCCTCGGAAGCGGTACTGCCACGCTCTCCCTGAGCGGAGATCTCACCTTCGCATCACTGCGGTATAGCTTTTCGAATCTCGCCGGCGCCGATTCCGACGATGCGGTTTACGCCCCCGGCGACGTAGTTCTCTACGACATCCCAGTCGGCAAAGCCCACGGCGACGTTCAGCCCGATGGCTCGTACAAATGGGTCTTTGGCGCTGAAGCCGCCCAGGCCATCGCCGCCATACAGGCCAATCAGTCTTACATCACGATCGAATCAGCCGCCTTCCCCGCCGGTGAACTCCGCGGAACGTTTCAGAAGGTCACCGGCTCCCAAACCTTCACGCCTCCCCCGCCTCCTCCGGCCATCACCATCAACCCGCCTACGCCGTACGATGCGTCACGATTGCTTCAACAAGCAGCGTTTGGCGGTAAGGCCACGGAAATCTTCGCGCTGGCCAACCCGCTAGCTCCTAACGCCTCCACGGCAATCGACGACTGGCTCACCCAACAGTTCAACAGCGCCATGCCGATCGCGCCTGCCTATGACTCGGCCAACCCGGTGTATTCCAGCTCATCGATGTATAAGCAGATTTATGACCGGGTCACCACCCCGCAGCCGCCCAGCCTGGGAGGCGATACCCTCGGCGACGATCGCGTTCATGAAGCTTGGTGGAAGAACGTGGTCTCTGGTCAGGACCAACTGCGCCAGCGCATTGCCACAGCTTACAGCGAGCTATTCGTCGTCTCTGAAGTCAACGACACGCTCGATGGCAATATCCCCGGCTTGGCCAGCTACTACGACATGCTCGCCAACGATGCCTTTGTCAATTTTCGAACCCTTCTCAATGACGTCACTCTTCACCCAATCATGGGTGAATACCTCAACATGAGGGGCAACAATAAAGCCGTGCCCCCCGCCTCGCCGAACGAAAACTACGCTCGCGAAATCCAACAGCTCTTCACAATCGGGCTTTACATGCTTCAGCCCGATGGCACGCTCGTGCTCGATCAGAACGGTCAGCCGATCGCCACATACGATCAGACAACGATCACTCAGTTCGCCCAGGTTTTCACCGGCTGGAACACCAGCGGCTCGGTTAATATCCCGGTGCTCGTTGCCCCCGTCCCACCAGCGACTGTCGCCACCGTGCAACCATTCGGCAGCTCCTACCAAAAGCACATGGTGCTGACTGCCGGCAACCACTCGGGTACCACCAAGACCCTCCTCAGTTACACAGGCGCACCAACCTATACCGGTCCCAAATACCCATCCGGCACCGCTACCGTGCCCAGTTTCATCCCGGCGAGCACGCCCAGTGCCCAGTCGACTCAGGATGAGCTCAACTTTGCCCTTGATGACATCTTCCTTCATCCCAACGTCGGCCCGTTTATCTGCCGGCAGCTCATCCAGCGACTGGTGTGCAGCAACCCGAGCCCTGGGTATGTCTATCGCGTGGCTCAGGTATTCGCCAACGACGGATTGGGCCTGCCCTTTCCGCAGTCACGCGGAAACATGCAGGCGGTTATTCGCGCCATTCTGACGGATTACGAAGCCCGCAGCCCCTCGCTCCGCACGCAGCCCGGCTACGGACGCGCACGTGAACCGATGATTCGCATGGCCAACATCCTCCGCTCCACAGGCGGAATATCCGTCACCAACAAATGGATGATCGGAAAAACGGATAACACCCTGGCTCAGACCGTTCTCCGCTCCCCGACGGTCTTCAATTTCTTCGATCCGCACTTTACGCCCGCAGGCGTTGTTCAAAGCGCGGGAATCGTCGCGCCGGAATTCGATATCATCTACGAAACCACCATCACCAACGCCCAGAACATGATCTACACGGGCATCTATGGCTCAAACTACAACACCAACCCCATCACAGGCACGGGCTTCCGGGGAGATAGCTTCGGCAACGATGTCTACCTGGATTTCTCAACGGCCGGTTCGGGCTTGATGAACGTCGCCCAAACCCAGGGCGTTGGGCCACTGCTCGATCGCGTGAGCCTGCTGCTGACCGGAGCAGCGCTGGACCCCAAAATTAAGTCGCGCATTCAGGTGTTCATCCTGGGTAATGTCAACGCCACCGACTATCTGAATCAGACAAGGGCGGCGGTCCACCTGATCTCCACCTCCCCAGCCTGTGCCATCCAGCGATAAGTTAACACAACCGACGAGCCGCGGCCCTCAGCGCGCATTGACTCAACTGTTCGATGAAGTGAGGAGCTACAATGAGCCGTAGACGTAAACTGCAGCAGCAACCAAACGATCCTTCCCGCCGCGAGTTCCTCTGGAAGGGAGCCTGCGCCGCGCTGACCGCAACCGGAATTGCCAGCTCCATCTGGGATCTGCGCGCCATCAAGGCGGCCTCCGGTCAGGTGGTTGGCGGCCCTCCCGGTTACAAGGCCCTGGTCTGCATTTTCCTGTTCGGCGGAAATGACGGAAACAACGTCATTATTCCGACCGATTCGCGATACACTGCTAACTATGTGCCCTCGCGGGGTGTCATTGCCCTGCCCAACGCAGGTTCGCCAGGCGGCGTTCTTCCCCTGGTCCCGCCCGCTCCCGCTTCGCCCATTCCCTATGGAATCCATCCCAATTGCACCGAACTGGCAAGTCTCTTCGGTACCGGCCAGCTTGCGGTTCTTGCCAACGTCGGGACGTTGCTTGCACCGGTCAACCGCGCGCAATATCTGGCTCGGTCCGTTGCCCTGCCACCGCAGCTGTTCTCACACAATGACCAGCAGGTTGAGTGGCAAACCGCCATCGAAGATCAGCCGGCCAAGACGGGTTGGGGCGGACGCTCGGCCGACTTGCTCTACTCGGCCAATACGCTCAATAACGTCTCAATGAATATCTCTCTTGCCGGCACAAATATTTTCGAGACCGGCAACGTCATTAACGAATACAACGTCTCCACAGGCGGTGCAATCTCCCTGAACATCACCGGCAGCAACCCAGGCCCCGCCCAGCTTCAGGCCCTCAAGGACCTGATCTCGATGAACCACAATAATCTGTACGAGAGCGCCTTCTCGACGTCGATGAATACCGCCATCACCGACGCACAAACGCTCAATGCCGCCATCGCGCCAACCTCCGCGGCCAGCTACTGGACGACGCCCTTCCCGACCAGTGGCCTGGGCAACCAGCTTCGAATGATCGCCCGGCTGATCCAGGCCGCGCCCGTCCTGGGCCACAATCGCCAGATCTTTTTCGCGTCCGTCGGCGGCTTCGATCTTCACAGCGGCGAAGGCAACCAGACCGGCGCGCATGCCAATCTTCTGGGCGATCTCAGCAAATGCATGAACTCGCTGTATAAAGCCAGCGTGCAGCTGAACGTCGGAACCGGCGTCACTCAATACACCGCCTCCGATTTCAGCCGCACTTTCCCCGTCAATACTGGCATGGGCTCCGACCACGGCTGGGGAAACCATCACATGGTCCTCGGCGGCGCGGTCAAGGGTGGCGCCATGTACGGCGCATACCCGTCCCTTGCCCTCAATACCAACGACGACACCAACACCGGAAGATGGATCCCAACCACGTCGGTCGAGCAGTACTCCGCCACCCTCGCCAAGTGGTTCGGAGTCAATGCCGGGAACCTGCCCGTCATCTTCCCGTATTTAACTCGTTTCTCACCCCAGGATCTCGGATTCATGAGCTAATCATTCCACTGCCCCGCCGATAACCAATGCCCCATCCCACCCCGCAACACCCCCACGCCGGGGCAAAGCGGTACCCCGCGCCGCCCCGGGTTCTCAGTGCGCTGCAATTCACGTCTCAAGGGACGCGACCCCGACTTCACCCCATGAACGCTCATTAAGAGATCACGCAAAACGCTGCATACTATGTCTCCATGCGCGCCCGCCACCAATCGTTGCTTCCCGCCCTCTCTGCGGCGCTGTGCGTGATCACATTGGTCTTATGGGCGCGGAGCTATAAAGGCTGCCAGGTTTTCGCCTCCACCGATCGCCCCGGTCACCGACTGACAGTCTGCTCTGAATTTGGCGTGCTGGTTTTCGAAATCGAATGGCCGCAGCCCGCCAGCGTCATGCCCGGCTGGTCGTATTTCGCCAATCCCCTCCCCCGGCGCTACGGACAAAAAAGCGCATTCGGCTTCGCGGCCTACACCTCTTCGGCACGTCATTACCTCTTGCTTCCGCCCACTGAATTGTGGGGGATGACAATTCCGCACGGATTTGCCTTCGCCCTGACCGCGATTTGGCCCTGCGCATGGCTCGCACGCCGAGCGCGAGACATGGCGTATGGCTCCGGCCGCTGCCGGAACTGCGGATATGATCTCCGCGCCACGCCCGATCGTTGCCCTGAATGCGGAGCGTCATCCCACGACGAATCCACGGTGATCTTGTCCACGGATGGATCGAGGATTATGTGAACTATCTGGGAATAAGAATTAGAAAAGAAGAATCTCGTGGAAGGAAAACCGGCGTTCAGGCAACCATTGCGACACACAAACTATTTCAGGTGAGTTCATGCCCCGATGTTCATGGCACCCCGCGCTCCCGAATGACAAATCAGTTCGTTTTCGCTGCCGTCGGAAGAGTTCCGCGGCGCATGGCATTGCAATCGAATCGCTTGAATCGCGGGTGCTCTTGAGTGGTGGATATACTCAAGTTGAACTCGGCGCATTCACCGCGACCGGGGTCAATCCTTCAGCCCCCGCCGGTCAAATCGTTCGAGATACAAACGGCAACATTTTCGGCATCGCAACGGCCGGTGGCGCAAACGGCACCGGGGCAGTCTTCGAAGTCACGCCAGCGAATACCACGCCCATGACGGTCGCGTCGTTTCCAGCTGCAACCGGCGGCATCCCACTCAATCCGTCGGGCCTGGCGATCGACGCCAATGGCAACGTCTTTGGCGTCACCGAATCGGGGGGCAATTCCAACCAGGATGGCACCCTATTTGAAATTGCCGCGGGCGCAAACGCCATGCAAACCATTGCTCAATTCAATGCCGCAACCACCGGCAGCAACCCGGTCGGCAATCTCGTCATGGATCGCAATGGCGACATTTTTGGCTTGGCGTCCACTGGTGGCCGTGCGGGCGGGGGCGCGGTCTGGGAACTGCCCGCCGGTTCCACCACGATCGTCGGCCTCGCTTCCATCCCCACCGTCTCGATCGGTGGAATCGCAGAGCAGGCCGGCATCGGCGGCCTGGGAATCGACCCTTCGGCAAATCTCTTCTTCACGACCACGGGTAACGCCGCTCAGGGCGTCAACGGATCCGTTTGGGAACTTCCCGCGGGCGCGTCCTCTGTCCAACTTCTCGGGACTTTTGCCGGCGGAAGCAACGGTTCCACTCCCGTCGGTGAAATCGCCGTCACCAGGCAGGACAACATTTACGGCGTCACCAGCGATGGCGGCAATGGCACCGGCATCGTCTGGCAGCTCATGCCCGGAATCCCAATCATCGCGCTGGGCACCCTTACCGGGCCAGCCGGCGGCCCGCCCGTTGGGGGCGTCGTTCTCGATGACAACGGCAACCTCTTCGGCACCACCTCCGCCGGCGGTAACGGCGCTTCCGCAGCCGGCGTCGTCTGGGAACTTCATTCCCACTCGGTCAACTTCGACATCATCCAGACGTTCACCGGCGCTAACGGTGCATCGCCCCGCGGCGGCCTGGTCACCGATCGCTTCGGAGACGTATACGGCACCACAACCTCTGGCGGTTCGGCCGGCGGTGGAACGGTCTTCAGTATGAATCTGGGCAATGCTTCCAGCTCTTCGGCGGGTTTGGCAAGCCGGGTCACCAAAACAGCGCTTCCGGCCAACATTGTCACCGCGAAAGTCATCCGGGGGTCGGCTACCGTTCAAATCAGCAACCCCACAAAGACCGCCGTTCGCGGCAGATTTACCATTCAGCTCTTCGCCTCCCCGGATGGCGAAGTTGATTCCACCGCCCTTAAGATCGGATCGCACGCCCTGACGTTTAATCTTCCCGCCGGAGCGACGAAATCTGTTCAGGTTCCAATCACTTCACTTCAAGCCAGCGCCGCTGGGACGTACACCGTCCTCGCGCAAGTGATCGATGCCGCCGCCAACGCCAGTGCCGCAACGGACGGTCCCACCCTCACAGCCAGCAGCGCGTTTATTTCGCTCTCCGAAATATTCTCCAAACTTAAAATCTCCGCTCCGGTAACCGGCGGCCAAACTGTGAAAGGCGCATCGGCCGCCCTCAAGATCACCAATCATGGCAACATCCCCGCAAAGGGACTGGTGTCGGTCGCGCTTCTCGTATCCCCCGATGGGAACGTAGCGGACGCGACCCAAATCGCCGCCCTCTCCCGTACGCTATCCATTGCCGTCAACGGCTCCGCGAATCTCGTCGTCCCCATCACGACCATTCCAGCCGGCCTTTCCGGTAGTTTCATCCTCATTGCGCAGCTAACCGACCCCAATGGCATCATCACCACCGCGTCCGCCCAACCGCCGGTCTCCATCACATGACACATAATGGCGACAAAGCAGCGTTGGCTTACAATCGTGCGATCCTGTTGGAGATTACAGATGACCATTCGCCCGTGGGCTCGTGTGTTTGTGCTTCTGCTGCTGCTCAATGACGGACGCGCTTGGGCGGAGGATTCGCTTTCCCCCGAAATGCGCGCCTCCATCGATAAGCTGGTCCCACAAATCCTCGCGCAGACCGGCGCGCCAAGCGCTTCGCTCGCCATCGTCAAGGATGGCAAAATCGCCTACACCCACGCCTACGGACTTGCCCAGCTCGATCCAAAGCGCGACGCGACCCCAGAGATGCGTTACGCAATTGGATCGTGCAGTAAGCAGTTTACCGCCACGGCCATCCTGCTTCTGGCCGAAGATGGCAAGCTCTCACTCGATGACAAAGTCTCCAAATGGCTGCCGACGCTTACTCGCGCCAGTGAAGTATCGATCCGGCAACTGCTTTCAATGACTGCCGGTTATCAGGACTACTGGCCACAGGATTACGTCTTCCCGAAGATGCTCGAGCCCGTCACCGGGATGCAGATTCTCGAGCAATGGGCGCGCAAGCCGTTGGATTTCGATCCCGGCACGCGCTGGCAGTACAGTAACACCAATTACGTCGCCGCCGGTTTGATCGTCGAGAAAGCCAGCGGTATGGGCCTGGTTGAATTCCTGCGCAAACGCGTCTTCGATCCGCTTCACATGACCAGCGTCTTTGATACCAATCAATCCGCTTTGCCAAAGGCCGACCCCGAACGCTATTTGAGATACGCCCTCGGCCCTCTCCGCCCAGCCCCCAAGGAAGGGCCCGGCTGGATTTACGCCGCCGGCGAACTGGCCATGACCGCCCGCGACTTGGCGCTGTGGGACATTTCCATGATCGATCAGACCGTCCTCAAGCCCGATTCCTATCGCATCATGCAGACGGAGATGCGCCTCAATGACGGCGCTCCCACTCGTTACGCGCTCGGTGTACAAGTCCTCAATACCGACGGCCATCGCACCGTGATGCACAGCGGGGAAATCTCCGGCTTCTCCGCCCGCAATGCCCTTTATCCCGATGACCGCGCCGCTGTCGTCGTGCTATCGAATCTCGATGCTACGTCCGCCACCGCCGACGTCACCACCAAAATTACCCCCATGCTCTTGCGCCCGGCTACCACCACACGCTCGGCTGAACGCCCCCCCAAAGAAGCCACCGAGCAGGCGAAGAAAATCTTTGAGGGACTGCAAAAAGGCGAAATCGATCACGCGCTCTTCACTGACAACGCAAATGCATACTTCACCGAAGAAGCCCTGAAAGACTTCGCCGCAAGCCTTGCTAAACTGGGCGCGCCAAAATCTTTTACCGCCGACAACCAATCCCTACGCGGCGGCATGACGCTTCGGCACTACACCATGAAATTTGAGAATAAGACCGTGCGGGCGTGGACCTTCACCCTGCCCGACGGAAAGATTGAGCAATATATGGTTGCCGAGGAGTGATCGGCCGGGCGCCAAAATCATCGTGGGCAATTAGCCGATTGTGGTGCGGGCCTCCAGGCCTGCACGTGCAGCCACAGGCTGCACATTAACGAGCGCGGGCACCGCGATTGACCCCACATTGGAGCTGCCAACTCATTTTCCAGGCATAATCGCGTAAACACCGCCCGTGTCCGAAATGCTGCGGGAAGCAATCAAGCGGCGCAATGCACCGTTCACCGCTTTGCCCAGATCGCCTTTGAATGGCGTCGTACTGCCCATGGATTTGCGGACAGAAACCAACAGCGCCAACAGGCGCATCTCCCCGTTGGCAAGCTGGTTGAGGATAACAGAGTCGATGCGTTCGGGAGTACCCATCAACCAACTCTACGCGAAATCGCCAGAATTAGATAGCTATTTCTCGCGGGATGGCGCAGCCGGGTGTGGCCGTCTTTCTTGGCAAACGACGTTATGATGGCGAGGGGCAGCCG
>DAIRGS010000012.1:0-41377 GCA_036794395.1 Tepidisphaeraceae bacterium
GGCTGTCTTCGACCCTGAGGCTCAGACCCGAAGGGGAAGCCCGTGTCACGAGGGAGCTTATTTCCCCTGCGCTTCTGATCGCAGTTTCTCCAACCTGGATAACGGTTTGACAGCTGCCGGGGGCGGCGTTGCCTTTGCGACTGCCTGATTCGGGGCTTCACCTTTCTTGGGTGGCGGTGGGGCGTCTACCCGCAGAACTCCGCCGCGGCCAATGTTGTGAATCACCGGCTGGTCGTTTTGAGTGAGCGTGAGCTGGCAGAACAACGTGCCATGCTGGCCCACCGGCGTCTTGGGTCCGGTGTTCACGTTGAAGACCAGTTGCTGGTCGGCTGAAGTCAGTTCCAGGTCGGACGCCGTGGCCCCGGGCGGCAGGCCGAGCAATTGAACGCGGGCCTTTCCTTCGAATTTCTTAAGCTGTTCGATCTGGCAGATCACCGGGCTTGGCTTCCCTTGCTCCGTGGCAGACATGGCGATCTTCATTTGCACGAAGGGTTGGGCGACGTCCAGATCAATCAGATCGGATGAAACCCATAGTGGGCCGTTCACATCAGAAACGCCCAGCACACAGATCTTCCATTTGCGAATCTGAGCCCCATCGTTGGCGCTGATGGGATAATCGATCTCGGTTTTGTCAGGGGGCATATCCACCGCGGGGGAACTGCCCACGCCTGGTGGATTGAAAAGCATGCGAACGCTGATCGCCCCTTTAAAGCCTGTCTTCCGCTCGGCGATCACCTTCAAATTCATCTGCCCGCCCTGCACCAGCGGCGCCTTGGGCTGTTCGATCCGCAATTTGAATGGCGCTTCATCCGCCACCGCCACCGCAAGCTTGGGCGCATCCACCGTGTACATCGTTTGATTGTTTGGGCCGATCACGATCTCAACATGCTGGTTGTAATTCCCGGCCACGTTCAGCTTGGCATCCACCGGATTGGCGGTGAGATCGCAGAGCTTACCGGCCTGTTCCGCGTCTTCGGTAGCTTCGAACACAACCGGCACCACATCCAGATTCGCGGCCATGTTCTCGCAGTGCATGGTGATGCCGGGCGGAAGATCGGGGCAGGAGAGTTTGAGTTCGCCGCCGAAATCCGTGCGTGTTCCGCGGATCAGGGTGGCGAATCGGTTGCCGCGTGGGATCGAAACCCAGTTGCGTTCCTGGGAGAACAGCGCGTACTGCGGAATCGATAGCGCCAGCGTCGGCTTGACCGGCGTAAGCTCGATGCGGTAGGTGAAATCCGGGCCGCCATGGCGAAGTTGATCGAAGATCGCGACACCATACTGGCCGTCTGCGGGGGGATTGAAACGGAGGTAGCTGTCGGGCCCGCCCGAATCATCATTCGCGGCAATCTGCGCGCCCTTGTCATCGCACAGGACGATTACCGAATCGAGGGGAGATCGCAGCGACCGGGCGAACACGCGAATGTCGATCACCTGGCCCTTGTGCGCCTTGAAGCGAAACCAGTCTGTCTCACCCGGCTTGGAGATAATCCCATTGAGCGCGATGGGAAGCTCGGCTTCGGCCAGAGTCGCGTGGGCCAGATCACCATTGGGCTCATGCTCGAGAACATTTTCAAAAGGCGAAACGCGAATCACGTTTGGCGTGGGTGGGATCAGTCCATCGCGCTCCGCCAGCACATCAAATTCAGCAACGGGCGTGGCCGGCAACTTAACGACCTGGGAAAGCTCTCCACCCACATCGCCGATCAGTTTCAAAGAGAGTGATTCGCCCGCCTTGCCGCCCAGCGGGAACACGGTGGTGGGGCGTGGGAACTGGCCGACTGTCAGAAGGTAATGAAAGTTCGGTCCGCCGGAATAGCTGGTGTCGCGCACCTGGATGTAATATTTGCCATCGGCCGGGGCGATCGCCGATGCCACAGGATCCTGACGGCCAAAAGCCGTGTCATCCGACTCGGCCAGTGCGAATCGCTTCGAATCCAGAATGGCGACAAATGGATCGAACATTGCATCGCCCAGCCGCATGCCGATCACCTCGGCGGTGATCTTCTGGCCTTTAACTGCATCTACTACAAACGTATCAACGTCTTCATTGTCGATCACGCCGTTGATGGTGGTGTTGAATGCGATGGGCTGGGCATGGGCGAAGTCGTTGTTGGGCTCTTTCTCTGTCGCGACCGGGTAGGGCGTTACGTAAAACGTGCGGAGTTCTGAAACGCCGGTGGCGGTGCGGATGCGAATGGGGTACTGGCCGACCCTGGCATCCTGGGCGACTTGAAGATGAACTTTGACGTGCTGTGCATCGACCGCCTGCAGGGTTGTGACGGTAATGCCGGGGGAATAGAACAACAGTTCTTTGGCATCGGCAAGGCGATTACCTTGCACGACGATGTCGGCTTCACCGCCGCGTTGGGCGGCGCGGGGAAGCGTGAATTGCAATTCTGGGGAGGCGGCGAAGGCCGCGGTGCTACATATCAAAATAAGCGCAACTGTACCAAGTGCCCTCTTGCCCCCACTCCCTCCGGGAGAGGGCTGGGGTGAGGGCGGGGGGGGAAAAAATGTTCTTGCCAATTTAAGCATCTTAAATTCCCCCTCACCCTAACCCGCTCGCGGGCAGTCGCCCATTCCGCTCACTTCTCCCGGGGGGAGAGGGGATAAGAGCGCCAATCGATTAAGCAAGTAATTCATTGATCACGCGTCCTCCGCGGACAATATCGATGGGCCGGTTCCCAGCTGACATCAGTCGTTTATTCGGATTGATGCCGAGCTGGTGATACAAAGTGGCGGCGAAATCCTCGACGTTGAGCGGATCATGATCGGGCTCGGTCGCGGTTGCATCGGTTGATCCATAAATGGAACCCCGTTTTATTCCTCCGCCGGCCAGCATGACGCTGAAGACTTTGGGCCAGTGATCGCGGCCCGATGTCTGATTGATCTTGGGCGATCTCCCGAATTCGGTCGTTACCATCACCAGGGTTGAATCGAGGAGGTTTCGCCGATCCAGATCACGGATCAAGGCCGCCAGCGCCTTATCGAACGGCGGCATCTGCGATCCGACACCCTGCTGGATATTTTCGTGGTGATCCCATCCGCCATAGACGGTTGAGACAAACCGCACGCCGCCCTCTACAAGCCGCCGGGCCAGCAGCAGGCGCATGCCGGCCTGGGTCTTGCCATACTCTTCCTTGATTGCCTCGGGCTCGGCCTTCAGGTTGAACGATTCGCGCGCCTCGGGGGAGCTGATCAAGCTGTACGCCCGTTGATAGAAGGTATCCATTGCCGCGAGGGCATCGGTCTTTTCGAGTTTGCGGAAGTGGTCATCGACCGCGGCCAGAATGGTCTTGCGGCGTTCGAAGCGTTGGTCGTCGATGCCATTGGCCAGGGCCAGGTCGCGTACCGCAAATCCGCCGCTGGCCGGGTCCGAGCCGATGCTGAACGGCCCATATGCCGAGCTGAGATATCCGCTGCCCGCATAGGGGTTGGGCAGCGTTGGGATGCAGACATATGGGGGCATATTCTTTCGCGGGCCGAATTCCTCCGAGATCACGCTTCCGAAACTGGGATATTGGATGGCGGGGCTGGGCCGATAGCCGGTGAACATATTGTGCGTGCCGCGTTCGTGGGCCGCTTCGCCATGGGTCATGGATCGAATGACGGTGATTTTGTCGGCGACGTCGGCGATTTGCTTCAGATGTTCGCTGAAGACTTCGCCGGTGATGCGGCTTTTGACGACGCCCAGCGGGCCGCGATATTCAATGGGAGCAAATGGTTTGGGGTCAAACGATTCCTGCGAGGCAATCCCGCCGGGCAGGAAGATATTAATAACCGATTTGGCTTTGCCTTCTTTTGCCGGCGCCAGATCGGTTTCTGTAAGAGCTCCGGCCATTGCTGTCGGTGTGCCGAGGTATTGTCCCAGCGTAAGACCGAGTCCGCCCACCAGGCCTACATACAGAAATTCCCGTCGGGACGCCGGCCGCCAATGATTCGGGCTGCCGCAACCGGACATCGATTGATCGCTCATGCACTGCCTCCATGATCCTGGCAACTCGAAATTGAGCGCCATGGGGCGTCCCCTCTAAACAAGGTTAGGTGGGAACCGGTCAGGCCGTTGACGGCCTTCCCAAAAATATTTACGCGCGGGGCGTCGGAATATTCCCTTGGAATGCATGAATCAGGCAGGCACGGCTCAGTTTGTCGAGAACTTGATTTTCAGTGAAAAAATTCAGATTTAAACACGAAGGCACGAAGCCACGAAGGAATTTCCGAGCTTCGATCTGTTTCAGCAAAACAACCTATTGCGACGCATCATCTACAAGGCTGTTTTTAGCTCACACAATGTCTTTTTCTACTTCGTGTCTTCGTGCCTTCGTGTTCAAATCTTCGGTGCGAATTGGCAGACGGCTTACCGGGAAAATCGTGCGATTAGCCCGTTGAAGCCAGTGTGTTCAAAACCAGTCAGGCGTTCTGCACTGAGTCCGGCGTTGGATGTGAATCGAAATACGCCGCGAGTTCGTCGATGCACGCGCACATCTTGTCGGAGCCGCGGATGACGTCGTCAATGAACTCCATCTGCTCTTCGTGCGTGCAGTTCAATTCAAGGGCGGAAACGCACAGCTTGACGGCGTTGAGGCAGCCGCGTGCAGAGTGCCTCAGCCCCGACAACGAGTCCTTCATGAATTGGCCTCCTTCATACCTTGATGCCCCGACGCGGACGCTGGGCTGTAAGGCTAACGAGAAGGCATCGCCGCGTCATGCGGCAAAGGCACTAGAAATGATTGCTTTGCAGGATTTAGTTGGCCTTGCGGAGCGCCTGGATGTAGCGCTTGGCGCGGCGGGCAACTGGGCTGGCGGCCTTCTTGGGGTACTTTTGTTCGAGCAATGCCAGGTGGCCCATGACCGACTGAAGCAGCAGCATGCGATTCATTTTACGCTCCTAAATGAAATGACACAGAGCGAGAGGTACTGCTTCTATCGGTCGACCTCCTTAGGAAACTAGAGTCCGATAACCATGCGCCCGCGCCAAGTGGGCACTTATTTTCAGCGGCGGCGCTTTTATGTCCGCGTTTGTGTGAGAATTAAACCTATTTTTTGCTGGGCTGGCTTGATTGCGTCGTCGCGTTCTCGTCTATTTTCTCTATCTTCCCCCACAGATATCCGCCGTGCGTCGCGCTGCTCCAGGTTCCGGCGTAATGATCCTTGTAAAGCATCACCCGCGCGGTGTATGAACCCATCCCCATCAGGCTGAAATTCGTAACCGAAATCACGGGCGTATCCCCGGCCCAGTAAATCGGGATTTCCAGCGGAATGGCCATCGATTTGTCGCCATACGCGAGCACGGCTGTGAAGAGCCATTTGTCACCGTCGCGCTTCGCGACCTTCTTGAGTGTGTACTGATCTTGCTTTGGAGGGCCTTGCTGGCCATCGGACATGTAATAGCCGGTCATGCGCGCTCCGCTGAGCCGCTCCTCAAGCTCTTTTTCAAGCTTCTGGCGATCCGGCGCTTCGACGGGAGCGGCGGCCTGCTGGGCACGGCTCAAGCTTGAGAGAGCGATCCACATCACCGTTGCCGCGATTAACTTTGTCCTGGTCATGGGTTTCTCCGGGTGAATTCGAGATTTGCAGGCCGAAACGTAATCGCTTATCGCCTAACAGGCAATCCAATAAACCTCTCCTTTTTTCCCTTCCATGGTACGCGGGGGGAGGGCTAGGGAGGGGGTTTTTTTAGTGCCCGATGGATGCTCGTCTGGACGGCAGCTGGGATGTTGTGATCAGAACACCGGATGATCCGAGCGACCGTTCCGCCTGTCTAACCCACGTCCCCCTCCCCAACCCTCCCCCGGGCGTACCGGTGGAGGGAGAAGAAGCTCGCCGGAATTGCCACGCGCTCCAAAGGGACGTTGTCGATTTCGTGTACGTGTCTTCTCGCGCCTGTCCCGATACCATGATCTCAGGAGAAGCTCGTCAATGCGTTGGGCCCAGACACGGATCGTTTCATGCGGCGCGGTGCTCGCGATAGCGGGGTGCAGCGGTACCACGGTCGCGCCTTTGTCGCCTGAAGCGTTCATTACCAAGCCGGGCATGGAGTCCGGCGTCCCTGCGCGCCAGGCCGATCAGAACGGGACGCTCGTTTACGGCGAACTGCATGTTCCCATTTTGCCCGAGGAATACGCCAAGCCACGGCCCGGCCCAACCGCCGCCCCGCGTCTGCCCACCCGCGAACGGCTCGCGACCACCCGAACACTGCAGGATGTCACGCCAGGTCCGACTTCGATCCCAACCACACCAACCTCCGCCCCCGGAATCGTCAGCACATATCAGATCGTGGGCACGGTGATCGCCGAGGTAAACGGCAAGCCGATTTACGCGGACAAGATCCTCGCCGAATTGGATCAGCAGCTTGCGGCCGATGCCCGCCGGATGGGTCCCACCGAATTTCGCGCTGATGCCGAACAGAAGATCATTGAGCGCGTGCGCGCCACCGTTGAGGATCAACAATACCTCGCCGCAGCCAATGAATACCTCAGCGCCGAATCAAAGGCTCAGGCGGACGGCTTTGGAATCCTGTGGCGAAATCAACAAGTCACCGCGGCAGGGGGGTCGCTCCAGCAGGCACGTGAAAAGGCAATTCGTGAGACAGGTCTAACGCTCGATGAACTCGTTCAAAATCAGCGCGACCAGGCGTTGATTGGGATTCTCCTCGAGCAGCGCGTGCAGCCGCTCATTCAAGTGACCGCAAGTGACAAACGCCAATACTACCAGCAGAACATTGCCGACTACACGCAAACCGCCGAGGCCAGATTTCGCCTGATCAAGGTCGACATCGTCCGTCGCGGCGGCCCTGACGAAGCGGCCAAGACCCTTCAAACGGTGATGGAAAAACTTCGTGCCAGAACGAGCTTTGAAGACGTTTCCAAGCAGTATAACGACGATCCAAACAATGGCGTTGTTGCCGGGGGAGGATGGGTGCAGAAGGGCAGTTATGTCAATGAAGAGGTCGAGAACGCCGTCTGGAAGTTAAGCACCGGCGAATTTACCGATCCTCCCATTCAGGTGCGCAACCAGAACGCCTACTACATCGCCTATCTCGATGGCAAAAAAAACGGTAATGTGCAGCCGTTCGAAGACATCAGCGTTCAGTTACAAATCGAAAATAAGCTTCGAAATAAACAATATGAAACTCTGAAACAGGCAATTAACGAGAAGCTTAGAAGCCAATCCGTGTATAACGAACAACGCGGCTGGCAAGATGCCATCATTTCCATGGCCATGCAGCGATATGCGATGTGGACACAATCCAAATAAGCAATCGCGGCTAATTCGCGTGAAGCGCCTTCATTTCATCTGGCGCAATCGATTCAACGATTCGCTTGGCGGTTTCCACCGCCGCCAGCCCATCTTCAACCGTCACTTCCGGCGGATGCTCTCCCCGAACCGCACCGACGAAGGATTCCAACTCTGCGCGGAGCGGTTCGATGTCGTCGATCTGAAGCTCTTCAATGTGAACGATGTCGGCGTAGTTGAGTTCTGAAAGATCGGTGATTTGCCCGGATCGGATTTTCGCCGCCGCCTCGCGAATCGCCTCGAGGTTCTGGCCGCGGCGGGCGACCAGCCCATAGCGCTTCTGATAGTCCAGCGACACATAAGCGTCTGAGCTGAACACGCGCATCCGGCGTTCGGTTTTGAGCGCTAAGCGCGAAGCGGTCATATTGGCGACGCAGCCGTTCTCGAACGTCAGCCGTGCGTTGCAGATATCCTCAACTTCGCCGATTACGCTGACGCCGATGGCATCGACTTTCGCGACCTTCGATCCCGCCAGCCGCAGAACGATGTCGATGTCGTGGATCATCATATCCAGCACCACGCCGACATCGATGCTGCGAAACGTCATCGGGCTGATGCGTACGACTTCAATGAACCGTGGCCGGATGTTCATCCGGCTCATCGCCCGCATCACCGGGTTGAATCGCTCGATATGCCCAACCATGGCCGGCACGCCATATTTGCGAACGTCAGCCGCAATCCGTTGTGCATCGGCGACATCCTTCGCCAACGGTTTTTCAATCAAACATGCCACGCCCCGGCTCAGGCACGCGTGGGCCAGATCCGCATGCGCTATCGTCGGCACCGCGATCGTGATCGCGTTGACCTGGGCAATCAATTCGTCGGGGATGGTAAACGCCTTGCATGAAAACGAGTCCGCCACCGCCTCCGCCGCCTCGGGCGTGCTGTCGCACACCCCAATCAGCTTGATGCCCGGCATCTCGGAATAGACTCGTGCATGCAGGCGCCCCATCCGCCCGCATCCGATGACTCCGACCTTCAACGGCGTCGCACTGTTGTCATGTGATGTCACGGCCAGATGTTAGCGAACAACCCACCCCCCAACAATCGCCTGCCCCGCGTGGCACGGTGCTTCCAGCCCGTGGTGCGTGTACTCACGCACGTCGGCGGTTTTCCGCCGACAAAGCAATCGCGCCAGCGATGAATGAAAGGAAGGGATTGCTTAGTTGATTGCCGAGACGGCGGAATATGTCCGATGTGCGTGCATTCACGCACCATGGGCAAGGATGCCCATGTCACAAAAACGGCCTGCCGAAACGGTGACCCGCAGCCATCTTCGAGCCACGGATTACATTATTTTCAATTTGCCCTGCCTTGGGGTTATCATTCAGCAAATGCGTCGTCGGCATCGGGGCGTCGCATCAACCGTCACACAACTGAGGCCGGGTAAAATCATGCACAGTTATGCCGCCCATCGATCGCGCGGGGTTTCGCTCCTCGCGGTTCTGTTGCTCATCGCCTTCGTCGCCCCGCTTCATGCCCAATCCGGCACTGAAGCGCGCGCCCAATCGGTAATGAACCGCATTCGCGAGGAAGGCCTCAATCACTCGCAGGCGATGCAGACCCTCAGCTACCTGACCGACGTGATCGGCCCGCGCCTCACCGGCTCGCCCAATCTCCACCGCGCCAACGAA
This sequence comes from Tepidisphaeraceae bacterium, assembly GCA_036794395.1. Lineage (GTDB taxonomy): Bacteria > Planctomycetota > Phycisphaerae > Tepidisphaerales > Tepidisphaeraceae > DASXMX01. Next base: position 8,931 of record DAIRGS010000012.1, read on the forward strand.
TGGACCCGCGACACCATGACCAAATGGGGGCTGGAAAATGCTCATCTGGAATCGTGGGGTGAGTTTGGCCGCGGCTGGTCGCTCAAGCGATTCTCGATTCAGATCATCGAGCCGCAGGCGATCATCCTTGTTGCTTATCCTAAGGCTTGGACGCCGGGCTTTGATAAACCTTTCGAAACGCCGGTCATCTGGATCGATGCCGCCGTTGAATCCGATCTTCAGAAATACCAGGGCAAACTGAAAGGCGCGGTTGTTCTTGCGGGCAGGCCCCGGCCCGTTGAAGCGCGCTTCGAACCTCTGGCCAGCCGGGTGAATGATTCGGATCTATTGGGATTGGCCGATTCCGAGCTCGGGTCAACTTCGCCTCCGGGCCAGGCGCGTGCCGCCAACGCATCAGAGCGTACCGCCCAATTTGCCAACACTCCGGTCGGCCAGCGTCTGTTTGGCCGTCGCGGTGGGGCGGCTACGCAGCCCACAACGGGCCCGACTAGCCAGACGGGTCGTCGCGGTGGCAGGGGAGGCGGGGGGCTGGCCACGGGACGCATCCTCTCTTTCGCCGCTGCTGAAGGCGCGGCACTGGTGATCGATGAAAGTCTTCAAGGTGATGGTGGAACGGTGTTCGTCGCCAGCTCTTCGGTTCCCGCGCCTCCCGGACAGCAGGGGGCGCAGGGGGGCTTTGGTGGCGGTCGCGGCGGTCCGTCTGTCTATGCCGTGGATTGCCCGCCGATTCCGGCGCAGGTCACCATGGCCGTTGAAGATTACAACCGCCTGGTCCGTATGACCCAGCAGGGTGAGCAGCTCAAGATGGCCGTCGATCTTCAGACGCAGTACCACACCGACGACCTCAAAGCTTACAACACGATCGCTGAAATTCCCGGTTCCGATCCGGATCTGAAAGACCAGTTGGTGATGGCGGGCGGCCACATGGATTCCTGGCAATCGGGCACCGGCGCTACGGACAACGGTGTCGGCGTTGTTGCCGCCATGGAAGCTGTTCGAATTATCAAAGCTCTGGACCTCAAGCCGCGGCGGACCATTCGCATCGCCCTCTGGACCGGCGAAGAACAGGGCTTGCTCGGGTCCCGCGCTTATGTCACTAAGCATTTCGGCTCGTATCCTGGGGGCGCAAGAGGCGGCGGAGGTGGCGGTCGTGGTCGCGGCCGAGGAGCAGCGCAGGACGCCGCCGCCGCAACTCAGCCGGCCGCAAGCCGGCCCGCGCGAGTTCTGACCAAGCAGGATGAATACGAAAAGCTCGCCTGCTACTTCAATCTGGATAATGGCACCGGGAAAATCCGCGGCGTCTACACCCAGGGCAACGAAGGCGCCCTGCCCCTGTTCCGCCGGTGGCTTGCTCCGTTTGCTGACCTGGGCGCTTCCACACTCACCACTAACAACACCGGCTCCACCGACCACATCTCATTCGATTCCATCGGCCTGCCCGGCTTCCAGTTCATCCAGGACCCGATCGAATACTTCTCTCGCACCCATCACTCCAGTGCAGATGTCTATGACCGAATCCAAGCCGAAGATCTGAAGCAGGCGTCCACCATCATGGCCGCTTTTCTGTACCAGGCCGCCCAAATGGACGAACGCTTCCCGCGAAAGCCAGAGGCCTCGCCAAACCGATAGAAATGTGCCGTGTCTAACGGTCGAAAGGGCAAATTTGATGAAAATGAAGAACCGGCTGGCCATCGGCGTTCTGTCGTGTATTTCATTCCTGAGTACGGGCTGCCTCGTCACTGGGGACCACCATGAATCCGTTACCGGCACACAGGTCTCCGACTCCACCTTCAAACAGATCCAACTCAATAAGACATCCGAAGACTGGATTCGTGCCACGCTCGGCCCGGCCACTTCCGAGAAATCCCTGCGCGATGGCGGGCGAATCCTGAAATACACCTACACCGAACGCCGCGAGAGCTCGGGCGCAGTCTTCCTCATCTTCGGCGGCCACGACGAAAAGCGAATCGATCACACCGCGTTCATCGAAGTACGCGATGGATTGGTAACAAAGGCGTGGCGTGAGTAGGGCCGAGGATTTAGCGACGGCCTCAGTTCCCCTCGCCGGTGAGTGCCCTACATTCGGGCCTCAAATGCTACATTATCGAACCAACCCTGCTTCGTGATTCGTAAGGCCCTGTGAGTGGGGCTGATTGGCTCATCCGTTCAGGTTGTCGTTTCCAAGTGCTTTTTCGGCATCGCTTCTGAATCACATTGCCGATAATTGGAAAGGGCCGACCGCTCAGATTCCGCGCCGCCGCCCGGCCCGCATAGAATGGGTTAGATGCCACAGCCGCCATCGCAGCCTGTTGCCCCGTTGGTTGATTCGCGCGTGCCGGCGCGTCAGCCGGGCTGGGTTGTCATTGTCGCGATGTTTGGGGCGGCGTGTTTATTTATCGGGGTCATGCTGCTGGCGATGATCCAGGCCCCAGCCGTGCGACCGCGCGTCTGGATGACGGGCTGTGCCTTTCTGCTCGCCGGTGTCATCCTCCTTCCCGTCGCCTGGATGAAACGCGTCCGGCGGCCTTCGCCCAGTGCTGCCGAAGAGCGCGCGCAAGAGGCCGACAACCAGCCGATTCCCCCTAGCGAGGCATAAGGTTCAGCATGTCCTCCCATACCCTGATCCCGTTTCCCGAAGAGTTGCTTGCCGCCAAAAAGCAGATCCGCGAGCGCGCCCGATCGTATGGCCTGGATTTCTTCCCGGTCATCTACGAGATGTGCGACTACGAGCAGATGAACCAGATCGCCGCGTATGGCGGCTTCCCCCAGCGCTATCCGCATTGGCGCTTCGGCATGGAATATGAACGCCTCCGCAAGCAGCACCATTACGGCCTGGGCCGGATTTATGAGATGGTCATCAACAATGACCCGTGCTACGCCTATCTCCAGGAATCCAACGCCCTGGTCGACCAGAAGCTGGTCATCGCCCATGTGTACGGGCATTCCGATTTTTTCAAATCGAATCTGTGGTTCAGCCAGACCAATCGCAAAATGATGGACGAGATGGCCAACCACGCCACGCGCGTCCGCAAGCACGTTGAAAAGCAGGGCCAGGACACCGTCGAGCGCTGGCTCGACGTCTGCCTGAGCGTCGAGCACCTGATCGATCCCCACAGCATGTTCCTCAATCGCGGCCCGCTTGAAGACCGGGTCGAGCAGCCTCGCCGGCAGCAGGAAGACGTCATTAAGTTTCGGTCCAAGGACTATCTCGACCGCTGGATCAATCCGCCCGAAGTTCTCGAGGCCGAAGCCAAGAAGCTCCGCGAACAGCGCGCCAAAATGCGCCATGCCACGCCCGCCCGACCCACGCGCGACGTCCTGCTCTATCTTCTGGAACATGCCCGCCTGGAAGACTGGCAGGCTGACTGCCTCTCGCTCGTTCGCGAAGAAAGCTACTACTACGCGCCGCAGGGCATGACCAAAGTAATGAACGAGGGATGGGCGTGTGTGACCTCGGGTGCACTGATCTTTACCGATCGGGGCCTGCTGCCGATGGGGGAGATCGTGGCGGAGCGATTGAATCTTCGTGTTGGCGACGGCGCTCAATTGCGCGCGGTGTACGATTGGGCGCGTTTTGACAAGCGGCCAACTATTCGCGTCAAAACGCGCAGAGGCTTTCAGATTGAAGGATCGGCCACGCACCGACTGCGATTGCCTGACGGCGCATGGCGTAGGTTGGATGAAATTAAGTTGGGCGATCAGGTTGAACTGGGTGCAGGACCGGATTTATGGGCGCGCGAATTATTTCGCCTCGATTGGGCCCCCACGCTTCGCCTTACGCTGCACAGAGCGGCGGCGCGGGCCGGTGTCAGCATCGATACGGTGTTGAGATTCCGTGAAGGCCGAAACGTGCGGCGAGCGGCTGAAGTGACGGCGGCCGTTGCCGACTACGACGCGGATATGGCCACTTTGGGAAACACGCAGGATCGCTGTAACGAAGTGCGCATTCCAGATGTCGTCGACGAGAAGCTTGGCCAATTCCTCGGGTATCTGATTGGCGACGGCCACATCAGTGTCGTCAAACGCGTGATTGGCCTGACAACCGGCGACGAAGAGCAAGCCGAAACATTCACGGTCGTTGCGCGCGATCTCTTCGATGTTGAATGCCGCAAGCATTGGGACAATGGAAGATGGCGACTTCGATTTAGCTCCCGCATCATCACGGATTTTCTTAAACACCTTGGAATGAAGACCGGTGTTTGCGCTCGCACCAAGGAGGTCCCGCAATGCATCCTTAGGTCCCCGGCGCCGGTTGTGGCCGCGTTCCTGCGTGCCTACTTTGATTGCGATGGTTACGCCGGCAAGCAGGGTGTCATCCTCAGCACATCGAGCCCGTCCCTTGGCCAGACCGTTCAACTGCTATTGCTCAACTTCGGAATTCTCTCGAGCGGCAGGCCACATAAAGACGGCTGCTGGCACGTGCACGTGACAGGCCGTGCCGCCGAATTATTCGAGCAGCGCGTGGGTTTCGGACTCACCCGAAAGAAAGAGGCTCTTCGGAAATACCTGTCGAGCCACCAATGGTACAAACAGGAATCATGGGCCGACGAGATTGTTTTGATCGAGCATGGCGAGGCGGATGTATTCGATGTCTCTGTTGAGGAGAGCCACTGCTATGCCGCACAGGGCTTCGTGAACCATAACAGCTTCTGGCATAGCACGCTGATGACCAAGCATTTCGTCGAAGCCAAGGAGGTCATCGACTACGCCGATCACCACAGCGGCACCGTTCACATGCCGCCCGGCAATTTCAATCCGTACAAGATCGGCATCGAGCTTTTCCGCGATATCGAAGACCGCTGGAACAAGGGCAAATTCGGCAAGGAGTACGAGGAATCCGCCAACCTCGGTGAGAAACGCAAGTGGGACAAAGGCCTGGGAATCGGCCGGGAGAAAATCTTCGAAGTCCGGCGGATTTACAACGACGTCAACTTCATCGACGAATTCATGACTCCCGAATTCATCGAGAAGCACAAGTTCTACCAGTACGGCCGCGACCCTCACACGGGCCAGCTCCGGATCATCAGCCGCGATCCGCAGCGGATCAAACAGACTCTCTTGTATCAGCTCACCAACATGGGCCAGCCGTTCATTTACGTGGTCGACGGCAACTACGCCAACCGCGGCGAACTCTATCTCGCCCACAAGCACAACGGCCTGGACATGGAGATCAAGTTCGCGGTCGAAACCCTCAAAAACATCTACAAAATCTGGCAACGCCCCGTCCATCTCCAGGCGCGCATCGATGACGACATGATCCTCTTCACGTACGGCGGAGATCAGCCCAAGCAGCAGACCATTCATGATGACCTGCCGAAGCCGGCACATCAGATTTGAGCTTTGTGTTATAATTTTCGATATGAGCGTCGTCCCCATCCAACATCGCCACTACTCAGTCGAGGAATACCTTCAGCTCGAATCCCAATCCCCGGAAAAGCATGAATTCTGGGATGGTTTCATCGTCAACCTGTCGCAGCTCATCGGCATGGCCGGCGGAACCTATGAACACAGCCTCATCACGGTGAGCTTTGCTCGAGCGTTGGGCAACCAACTTCAGGGCGGTTCGTGCCGTGTCATGAGCCCTGACATGCGGATCAAACTTCCGCGGTCGCCGCTCTATTTTTACCCTGACGCAAGCGTCATTTGCGGCCAACCCCAGTTCGACCCCGAATCCGATAGCCGAACCACGCTCTTGAACCCGCGGGTGATCATCGAAGTGATTTCCCCATCGACAGAGGTTTACGATCGTGGAAAAAAGCTGGTCAAATACATCGAGATTCCGACGCTCGAAGAATACGTGCTGATCTCTCAAGCAGAGCCGCGCATAGATACCTACTTCCGCCACACCGACGGTTCGTGGACTTTCAGCGTCTGGTCCGGGCTCGAAGCTGTTCTCAACCTTCGCGCCCTGGAGATTAAGATTCCCCTGGCAGAGGTATATGCCGGTATTGAATTTCCACCGGATTCAGAGTCGGCGCCTCACTGATCGATACAAGATTGTGTTGCCGTCCAAATCTCGGCTACGCCACGCACCCGCACCCGGTGGCCCTTCATGAAATCGATGAAAAGCAGCCCCACATTCGGGTTTTGAAGCACATTGCCCCAGGAAACATACATGCCATCCCCGTCATAATTCGGCAGGATCAGCGTTTTGTCGTCGACGGCCCGGACAAAGCCCGGATCGCCCCCGCGATACGAACAACTGGGCCTTCCGGCGGTGTCTGACGTCGCCAGAAAGAACATATCCGAGTTCTCAATGAACGCCTTTTGCTTGGGATTCAGCGTATCCCGGACGATTTTCTCCTGAAGCTTGTCGGTCAGCCGGCGGGTATCAAAATCGTCCTGTAGCCGGCGTTGCCCATTGTGATACATGCTTTCCATGTTTCACCATCGCTTTCGAAAACCCTCTGCACGCCGGCCATTGCCTTAAATATTGCTCCCAAAGAAATCTGTCGGGGAACTGCAATCAATTCGCATGAACTTATTGAGCGGGTAAGATACGGGCAACTTCTAACGAAAGGATGAGGGATGGTGAAAAAGACGGCCAAGAAATCCAAGCCCGCCAAATCCAAGGGCAAGGCCAAGCCGGTTGCCAAAGCGGCCAAGCCGATCAAGAAAATGCTTGCCAAGGTCAAACCGGTGGTGAAGAAGGCGAAAAAAGCCGCCGCCCGCCCCATGGCCAGGGCGAAGGTCGCGGCCAAGTCGAAGGCTAAATCCGTCGTCAAGAAGGTCGCCAAGGCCGCCAAATCGATGGCCAAAGCCGCGGCCAAGCCGAACGCCGTCCGCCGGGCCGGCGAAAAGATTCGCCGCAAGGTCGTCGAGGCCAGTGATTCAATCGGCGAAAAGGTCAACTCCATTGCCGAATCGGTCACGACCAGCGTTGCCATGACCGCGGGCGTAGTGGTCGGCGTCGTTGAAGCCGTGATGCCATCGCATGAAAACGCCCACTCCCAGTCCAGTGATCCCATGACCGAGCCCGAACACGCCCAAGATGACCTGCTCGACGAAGGCGACGACGTCTCCGATATCGAGTAGCCTCATCGGCATGGCATCGAGGAAGCAACCCCCCACGCCCCCGCGCTCTCAAGCAGCGGGAGCGCCCGGCCCCCGTACCGACTGGGACGACGTCAGCCGCTGGTACGATCAGCATGTCGGCGACGAAGGCAGCGAGTATCACCGCGAAGTCGTCCTCCCAGGCGCGCTCCGCCTGCTCGAGCCCAAGCCGGCGCAGAATATCATCGATATCGCGTGCGGGCAGGGTGTGCTTTGCCGCAAGCTTCATGAGCTCAAAGTCGAAGTCACCGGCATCGACGCCTCCGAAGAACTCATCAAAGCCGCCCACGAACGCAGCAACAGCGCCATCCACTATCGCGTCGCCGACGCGCGCGACATCGATTTCCTGCCTCCGGATCGATTCGATTCCGCCGCGTGCCTTCTGGCGATCCAGAACATCCATCCAATCGGCCCGGTCTTCACCGGCGTCGCCCGCGTGCTCAAACCCTGGGGCCGGTTCGTCATTGCCATGATGCACCCCGCCTTCCGCGGATCGAAGGCGACGAGTTGGGGGTGGGACGAGGCAGAGCAGGTGCAGTATCGCCGGGTGGATCGATATCTCGCCCCGAGAAAATCACCGATTGTCACCCATCCGGGTAAAGATCCTCATCAATACACCTGGTCATTTCACAAGCCGATCGAGGCCTACGTTAAGACCCTGCGCAAAGCCGGATTACTCATTGATGCAATCGAAGAATGGACGAGCCACAAGACCAGCACGAGCGGCCCGCGCGCGGCGGCTGAGAATCTGGCCCGCAAAGAGATTCCAATGTTCATGGCGATTCGCGCCGTCAAAATCGAACCGACCCCAGTCGGGCGCGAGCCGAATGTGTCGGCGCATGTCGGCGGATGACTCACGCCGATCGAAGCACCTTCCGTCCGCATTCCGAACACACTCCAGTGACGTTCCCCACCAGGCTGTACCCGCACCGCGCGCACAGCAGTTCCTTCAGTTCCTTGTACTGCCGCAGGCGTCGATGGGTGCGACGCGCCAGCCACATCACCGGCGGAACCATTACGAGGAACGCCAACCCCGGCAGCGATATGCGAATCTGCGTGTAGGGAGCTGGCGGCCCGAGTCGTGCGTACGCTGGGTCCTTCCCGAATGGCATCAGGCTGACTGCCCCGTCCTCGTCACGAAAAAAATATGCGTCGCCGCCGAGCCATGTCACCCCCGGTAGGCTTCGCGTCTCCATCGGTGTACCGTTCTCCCGGTACGGAAACAATAACCCCGTCCGCTCGGGCCGTCGGAGAAACGTCACCCGCTGGCTCAGCGGCCAGTCGCGCACCACCGTGAGCGAAAGGTTCCGATCCTGCGCAGCCACTTCGCAAAACGCTTTTCCCACGGTAACCCGGACACTCCATCCGATGGTCCAGGTGAGCAACGTGGTGACGACGAGCAACACAAACGCCGCTGCACACCCCCATAGAAGGGCTGTCGCCCTTCGCGATGCTTCCTCATCCATTTGGGGCCGTGCCGACGCGTGACGCCAAGCCTGTACCATTCGACGGACAGGTGTCCGGCTCGGAAGTATCGCCAACACCGCACACAGGAACCACAAAGGCAGGTTGACTCGAACCCCGTCGCATTGATCGACCTTGCGCGCCCAGTGCTCCTGCCACGCTTCCAAACCCACCCAGCCCAAAACGGACCGGTCCCGGGGCACAAAATCCCACGGTCCAAACCATCTCAGACGCGTCCCGCTCCCCTTGATGGATTGCACGATCGAGCCGGCGGTTTTCTGGTCGGCCGGGGTGAGGTTCTGAAGCCGAACGTGGTACCTCGCGAGGCGCAGCCGCACTTCGCCACGGTTCGTTTCCAATTCGAAGAAAAGTGGTCGGAACTCCGCCCCTGTCTGCGACAAAACGTAACCATTCCACAGCATCGAACCGAGGTACGTGCTCACCCAAAGCACCACCGCGGCGACCAGCATCGCCAGCGAGACCGCCCGCGCGACCAACACGAGTCTGCGTTTCATGGGATCGTCCGCGCACGATTATACCCGCAGTTTCGAGCGGCTAATTCGCTCGGTCCGGAATCGAGTCCTTGATGAACCTCTCCACGTTCTTCGTCAGGTTCTCCCGATCCGTCCGATGGTGGTAGATCATGTGCCCCGACTCATAAAACCCCTGTGAAATATCCTTCATCAGATCCGGCCCCACATTCAAATGCTGAACCGTATGCTTCGTTGCCAGATACGGCGTCGCCAGATCAAACAGCCCGCTGCAAAACATCACGTGCAGGTTCGGCAGCTCCACCAGCGATGATCGAAGTTGATCGGATACGTTTAAATACCCGTTGCCCGCCGGGCCGAAATCCCAGTCTTTGCCGGATAGCACATCGTACCGCATGTCGGTCTCGAATTTGAGCACACGCCGTGCGTAATCGTTAAACGTTGCGCTATACGCTCCAAGGAACGGCTCATAGCTTGGATCGAAATTCGCATAAGTTCCCATCGGATCCAGATCATCTGCAACCAGCCGGCCGTCATATCGCCCGATGACCTTCTTATCATCCGCCAGAAGCTCTTTGCGAAACCGCGATGGATCGACGCGCAAATTCGCGCGATCGATGAATTTTTCCGTCAGCCCCGTCAGCCGGGCCAGCTTCTTCACCGCGGCGCTTCGCCCCGGTGCAGGCAGATCCGCTCCGGCGGCCAGATCGGATAGATACCCGTGCCGTGAATAGTCCTCCGCTTCGCTCAGCGCCTTCTTTAAATCCCCCTGAAGCTCTGGTGGGAGTTTCTTGTGGTACCACGCCAGCGCCGTGTAGGTCGGCAGATACAGCGCGTACGGCAGATCATCCCCCTTGCCAAAGCTGATGGTCTGAAAATTCAACACGCACGAAATCAGCACCACCCCATTTACGCTGATGCCTTCATTCAGCAGCCAGTTTGATAACCCCGCGGCCCGAGTCGTCCCGTAGCTTTCGCCCGCCAGAAACTTGGGCGAAGCCCACCGTTCATATCGCGTGGTATACAGCCGGATGAACTGCGAGACCGACCGCAGGTCCTGGTAATAGCCGTAAAACTGCTCGGGCTTCTCCCCCTCAACCGGGCGGCTGTACCCCGTGCCCACCGGATCGATAAACACCAGATCGCTCGCACCCAGCCACGTCTCTTCGTTGTCCACAAGGTGGTAGGGGGGCGCCGGCCGATCTCCCGCATCACTCAGCGCCACGCGCTTGGGCCCGGCCGCCCCCATGTGCAGCCACACCGCCGACGACCCCGGCCCGCCGTTAAACATAAAAGTGATCGGCCGCTTCGCCCGATCCTCGCCAGCCGGTTCCTTCTCATAGGCGACAAAGAACATGTTCGCCTTCGCCTTCCCCGCATCGTCCCGAATCACCAGCGTCCCGGCGGTTGCTTTGTACTTCAACCGCTGCCCATGCACGGTGATCTCCCCCTCTGTCACCGATAGATGATCCGCCTCTTTATCCGCGGGCTTCGCCCCCTCCGCCTTCTGCGTCGCCGGCGGAGCCTCTGGAGCAACCCCGCGCGCCCGCTGCGCGAACACGCTGGAAGCCCCGATCCCCAAAACCGCCGCCACGGCAACTGTCATCAAACGCATGCAATCTCCCTGACCCAGTGAAAAATCCGCAACGCTCATCCTTGACGCTCAAAAGCGTGGCCTTCCCGGAAATCCTCGAAGTTGTCATCCTGGAGCGCAGCGAAGGATCTGAAAGTCGAAGGGTTTTCCGAAATCAGATCCTTCGCTGCGCTCCAGGATGACAGGGTTTTGCTCGTCATCGGCCTGGATTTCAACAGAGCATGTCCGGCTGTATTGATCCGTGGCAATTCTCTTTCGCCTACCGCGACTGCTTCCGGATCGTCATATCGAAATTCTTCACCATCGATTTATACATCGACCACACCACAGCCGAGTAAGCCCCGATGGCAATTAATGCCGAGACAAATGCGATAACCCGCGCCGACCCGAGATCGTTTTCGCGAACCCCGTCCAGCCCAAACGCGCGCCCCGCAAAATCTTTTGGATCGATCAGCATCGTCAGCAACGTAAACGGGCTGAATCCCCCGGCCACAATCCCCACCTGCCCCGATCCGTTGGGCCCCAGCAACGAATATCCGCACCACCCCAATGCCCCGCACAATCCCACCACAATTCCCACGCTCAGCATCACCGCCATCACCGTTGTCCGGCAGCGCAGTGACATCTGCATCCCCAATATCGCCGCGAACGCCGACACGATAATCAGCATCCCCGGCAGCACAACAATCGCTTCGGGAAACACGATCCATTTAAACGTCGCATCGTCCCAGTTCCCGATTGAGCGCGCGATGTCGTACACAATAAAGACCGCCACGCTGAACACCGGCACCGCGATCAACGGCAACACGAAACTCACGAGCCCGCGCAGCTTGCCCCAGATGTAATACCGGCTCGTGATCGGAGTGCTCAGCAGCAGGTCCAGCGTCCCATCTTCCTTCTCCCGCGTAACAGTCGAAGCCGCGGCGTTGGTCACAATCAGCAGGATCACCGCCAGCTCAATCACCGTCGCCCCCAGCAGAAACTGCCGTGCCTCGGTGTCGGATAGCTTTCGCGGGATCTCGTACGCATGAATCGTGAGCCAGGCTGTAGGCACCCCTGTGCTGTCTTTCAACACATCCGTCTTTACCGAAAAATGCCCGCGAAGCCGGCTAAAATCGACTTCGTCGTTCGAATCCCCCAGCAGAAATGACGTCTTCGGCCTGTTGGTAGCCTCCGTGGCGCTGGTCGTGATGGGCAGCGTCAGCGATCCCGTCGGGCTCCCCGGCATGTACACCGCGAGCGTCGCCTGTTGCGGATTGTAAGAATTCTCATCAATTGAATCGACATACGGCGGCTCGGCCATCGTCGCGTAACGCATTACCAGAACCACCGCGCCAACCGCTCCTATCCCGATGAAGCCGTACCGCATGAATGTGGCCCGCGCCGCCGAGGCTTTGGTCTTGGCTTCGCGCCAAGCGATTGGATTTTGCCAAACGGATCGCGGCTTGCGGGTCTTGTCGCCGGTGCTCAACTTCAGCTTCTGAAGCACCCAGCTCCGCATCGAATTATGCGACTGGGCCAGCCGCCGCAAAAACACAATTGAGGGCATCACGAGCACGAAGCTCAGCAAAAACATGAAGCTCGTGTAAAACCGGGCCGGATTACTCAAGTAAAGACTCACCGGCCACGATTGCAGGTCGCCGGGCAACTGCGCCACATCCGGGGGGATGTACTCCTTTTTGTTGAAAATTGTCCGCAATGCCAGAAACGGATTCAGCCCAGTCCACCAGCTGGTCGAGCTGAGCGATTTATTGGCCAGCATGAAATGGAAATAGCTGAGCTGATCGAGAAGCACCGTCCCGATCATGTAAACCACGATGAACAGATAGAAGCTGAAGATTGTCCGCCGCGTCCCCACCTTAAACACCGCGATGGCCATCGCCACCGCCCCGGTGATAAACGCGGTGGCCGCCGCGATGCCAAACGACCGGACGATCGCCTGAATCGCCACGCCGCCAAAGATCTGCGTGATCGAAAAAATCGGAATCCCGCTGACCAGCAATGCCACGATGAAGAACAATCGCGACAGCATCGACCCCAAAACGATCTGCCCATTGGTCAGCGGCGTCGAAAGCAGAATGTCGTAAGTCTGGCTGTCCTTCTCCTGCGTGATCGCCCCGGCGGTAAAGATCGGCGCCAAAAAACAAACCAGCGCCAACTGCGAATAGCTCAATGTCTCAAAAAGCTGCGCACTGTTCTTGGCCAGCTCCGCCAGGCTCCCCGCTCCTCCGCTGGCCCCACTGGCGATCGAGAACACCACGATCGCAACCAGGATTCCCAGATATCCGCACCGCACAAACAAATCGAACCGCCGCTTGCTCTTGGTCTCCACCACCCGAACCAAAATCGGATTGGCCGGAATCAAGCGCCAAAGATATTCGGCAATACCAAGCATTTGGTCAGTGCTGAGTGCTCAGTGCTGAGGGTCGAGTGAATAAGGGAAACGACGTCGATCTTTTTCACTCAGCACTCAGACCTCAGCACTCAGCACTCCTACTGAACCATCCCCTTCGTCAACCGCATAAACGCCGTTTCCAGATTCACTTCCTCTTCCCGCAGCAGGGTTAACCGATACCCGGCCGCCACGAGCTTCTGCGGCACGAAGCTGAAATCCTCCACGCCCTGCTTGAGCGACACCGCCAGAAATCCGTTGTTCGTCGCGACATTTTCCACGTTCGGGTCCTGGCTGAGCAGGGCCGCCGCCGGCGCTTGCTGATCCAGCGGCACGCCGACGTGCAGGATCGTCCCCGTCTTGGCCCGCCGCACGATGTCCGTAACCGGCCCGCTATACAGCAACTCGCCCTGTTCGATCACGCCCACCTTATTACACAAATCCGCCAGCTCCGGCAGAATGTGCGAGCTGATCAGAATCGTCTTGCGCATCCGCTGAAGTTCCTTCAGCAATTCCCGCATCTCAATGCGCGCCCGCGGATCGAGATTCCCTGCCGGCTCATCCAGCAGAAGTACCTTCGGATCGTGTACCAATACCCGCGCGATCGACAACCGCTGCTTCATCCCGCGCGACAACCCATCCACCAGCGCGTCCCGCTTATAGGCCAGGTCCGTCAGCTCCAGCACGTCATTGACGATCTTCGTTCGCGACGCACCATTGATGTTGTACGCCGCCGCGAAAAATTCCATGTACTCCTGGACAACCATGTCCTCATACGCGCCAAAATAGTCCGGCACATACCCAATCAGCGGCCGGATTTGCCTCGACTGATACCCCACCACAAAGTCGCAGATTCGCGCCTCACCCCACGTCGGCTGAAGCAGCGTCGCCAGAATCTTGATCGTGGTCGATTTCCCCGCCCCGTTGGGCCCGATGAACCCATAGCAGTCTCCTTCCTCGATCTCCAGGTTCAAATTCGATAGCGCGACGAGCGTGCCGTATCGCTTCGTGAGGTTGACAGTCTTGATCACCGCGCCCATGTGCTGTTCCTTGCCGTCGGGGTCAGTTGCCCGTTCCACTTTCTGTCACCAAGTCTGTCCCCGCGTGCTCCATCGGCAGCGCCAATTGATAAAACACAGTACCCTCGCCCGGCGTCCGGGTTCCATTCACTTCCAGCCCATACGGCAGCGGCCGCTTGTCCGCCTGCGCCAATACCACCAGTTCTCCAGCCGCCAGCGCCGCCGACATATTCAAATGTCGCGCCCCACGCCGCAGCAGCGTCCGTGCCTCGGTCCCCGCTTCTTCCTTATTGGGCGGCAACAGCCGGTCAAAAAAGCTCAGCGCAGGAAACGAAGCCGGAATCCGACTCCCCAGATCATCCACCTGGTCGCTTCCGCGGCTCAATACCTCATACCAGTAATATCGCCACTGACCATTCATATTGCCCCGGCAGAACATCACAGTATCCGGCGTGCTCGTTATCCCCCCCGAACCACCTCGCAATGGAAGCGTCGGCGCTTTCTCCCATGTTGATTTCAAGTCAATGTGATTGTCTCCCGCCTTCGCGCTGAAAGATGCGAGATACAGCACGTAATCCACGCCAAAGTATCGAAACGCGATATAGATATTCTTCAAGTCGATCCCGCTCAAATTATCCAGCGATCCGGAGATGGGCGAATTCGTACCACCAGTAGGGTTCAGCACCACTGATGATGCCCGAATCGGAATCGACAAATCCCCCGACCATTTCACATCCAGCTTCTTCAACGTGCTTCGAAATGGAACGCTTATTGAAGCCGGTTCCGCCAGGCCCGCGTCGCGAATCGGCACGTAATAGTCCAGATTGGCCGGGAACTCATTGTCCGGCACATAGCTCGGATGCACCGACATTGGCGTCACATACGAAATAAAATCCCCGCCGCCATCGGCCAGCGAAACCCGCTGTTCGCCATCCCGGGGAATATACAACCCCACCCGGCTGTACGCGACCGCCGGCTGCGCCTCGCTTCCGCTGGCCATCCGCACGCTCGTCGCATGATGAATCTCCGGGCTCCCCCGCAGCACCAGGTCCACCACAAAAACCGTCAACACCGTTGCGCCCACCGCCGCCAGGCCAAACGCTAACCAACTGTGCTGCGACTTCTTCTTATTGGCCAGAAACAAATACGTCCCCGGCCCGGCAATCACCCAATACCCGATGAAGAAAAACACCGCCAGGGTGATCAGTCCCGCGCCTTTGCTCGAGAATTCCGCCCCGCGCGTCATTGCCGTGCCAAGATCGATGGGTGCGTTGATCAAATGCTCCGTATACGCGGCGGTATCAATTTCTTTAATGTCGCCGGTTATGTGTGTGTCGTTCTTCCAGCCAAACACCTTATCCCAGACGTAGGGCCAGCGTCCCGATTTCACGGAGCCCGCGATTTTTGGATCCCCCAGGTCCTGCGCCACCCACGTCACCGATCCCATTCCATAGGGCACCCGGGCAAGGTATGGCGTCATATCCTTCCCATCCCCGTTCCAATCGATCCACTGATCCACAACGGCCGACGGCCGCGTCGTCGCCCGTGCCATCGGGAACGGACCGTTGATGTCCCAGTTCGCGCCACCCTTCATATCCGGATGTTTCCGCCGCGCCATGTCCATCAGCGGATGTAAATCCGCTTTCGGCTGAATGGTTACCTTAAATTGCCCGCCTTCCTGCCAATTGATCGGCAGCATGTCCCCAAACGGCGCGATTCGCTGCCGCTCCCCCTCATTGCCCGGCTGACACACCACGAGCATCCCGCCCTGGCGCACCCACTGTTGTAGTGCCGCCATCTGCTTCGATCCCTGCTCCGACAAAACCCGCGCATCTCCGTTCGTCCACAACACCGCATCCACTGCCTGGTAAGCCAGCGCCGTCTGCGGCAAATCCCGTGCATTGATCCGCACTGACAATGGCATCTCCATCACGCCCAGCGCCCCTTCATACTCTTTGAACCGAGGCGCGCTCCCCCCCTCGGCGACACTCAATACCAGCTTTGCCTCCTTGGCGCGCGCCCCCAGCGTCGAAGGCACCTCCAGCGTGTGCACGGCGCTGGTTACGGGCAGTTGTAAGATTTGCTTGGTCCCATCCTTATTGGTGAGGTAGACCCGCAGCCGAAGCTGAAGGTCCAGCAGCGATCCCTCCGGCAATCCCCGTTCCGTCGGGTCCGGCCGGAAACAGATCTGCCACCGTTGTGTGGCATGGCTGTTCAGCGTGATCCCATCTTTCACATAAATGACATGGTCAAAATCCATGTCCCGCTGGTGGACTTCGATCCGGTATTCGGCTGCCTCGTCCAACTGCGAATCAAGCCGCACCACCATCGGCGTCCAGCATTCAGGCCGATACAAACCGTCCCCAAACCCAATGCTCTCCACCTCGCCCCGAACCTGGGCGAACGACGCCGAAGTCAGCACAACAATGAGTAGCCCCGCCAGGAGTGAACGCATCAACAGATGAATGTAAACCCCGCCTTACACACCGTCAATCAAACTCTTTCGCACCCCGTATGGCCTACGGTGCGATTGCAAGTGCCTTCCGCGGGATGCACGTCCGTTCACTTACACGTGCGCTCGCACCTGCTCCCCAAATGAACACCCAGAATTTTCCACGTAACTTTTTTCGACATCTTTCGAGAATAGTGCTAAATAAGCTAAAACACCTCTGAATTCGCTGCAAGCTTCTCCTGTTGGGCCGGCTCAAAATCTGATCCTCTTTTCAGGAATCCCCATGTCCTCACCATCATCTCCGCGCCTGAAGTCATCCGTTGGGCGCTCCATGGCCAATCACCGGGCGGATGTCCGCCTTGTTCAAAAACTGCTCAATCAACAGATCAAACCGCCATCCCGCTTTCTCAAGGAAGACGGCCTGTTTGGCGCGAAAACCGCCGCTGTCATTCAGCGCTTTCAGGTAGGTGTCTGCCAAATGCGCCAGCCGACCAGCGGCATCGATCCCGACGACGCAACCCTCAATAAACTTTTGTCCCTGCACGCCAGGTCCTCTGCCAGTTCGACTGCATCCGTGGCGCTGCTGACGCCCAGCGTCACTTCCGCCGCCCAGAGCCTTGAAAAGCACGCCGACGTCGTCCGCGAAGCGTTTGCCGAAGAAAAGAGGGAATCGGAATTCGCCGAGTTCTGGAAAACAGTTGCCGTTCAGTCCGCGCAGCAGACAACAATTATCTTTGGCATCATTACCCGCGCTGAAGAGGCGCGCATGATCGCAAATTTCTACCTCACCTTGCGGGAAGCCCGGCTCGCCCCCTCCGAAATCAAAAGCGTCCTCCAGGTCATCGTGAAGGTGGCCCCAAAATGGCGCAAGGAGTCTGTCGAATTCCTCTCCGATCCCCTCAAGGGGGGTGGGAAATTCCTAAAAGGCCTTGCCGGTGCCGGCGAAAAAATCGAATACGTCACCGTCGTCGTCAAAGTGGTTAATTCCTGGAATGAAAACAACCTCGGCGAAGGCGTCGCCGAAATCTATAAGTTTGCCATGGGGAAAGGCGTTCCCTGGGCCGGGTACATCGAGAGCTTTCAATCCTTCGTTTACAGCGTCTTGCCGGAAAAGGCCAAAGGCGCACGTGCCATGAAAATCATTCGTGCCATCGACCCCATCGGATTGGGCGGAATCGCGGTCGATTCCGTTGTTACCCTTGTGACCGCCGCGGTCGGCCATGCCGACGAGCGCCGGCTCGATCGTCTCGTCGAACGGATGAAGGATGGCCCTGGACGCGTCTTCGCCGAATTCGGCGAAGACATCGCCGACTCCGTATACGACTACTTCCATCCCGCCACGAATCGATGACCCCTAGATCGAAACGGGGACGCAGCTAGTTTCGAAACTAGCTGCGTCCCCGTTTCGATCCGGTTCCCCTGAACGCTATTTCCCCGCCCCAATGCTCTCAATCGCCCCCGGCAGATACGCCCCGATCAACTGCTCGACCGCCGGCCGCACCACCCGCGCCGCATCGTTGCGGCCATGCGTCTGTCGCAGAATCAGCGCCCCCTCGATGATCGCCGCAAAGCAGTCGGCAAACGTTTCCGCCGCGGCTTCTTCCGCCCCCGCGGCCCTGGCCATATCCCGATATCCATCCCGGCTCTTGCGCCTGTACGCGGCCGCCGCCTGGTGAACCGGATCATGGGGATTGGGAAACTCCGCTGCCGTGTTCATGAACATGCATCCGCGAAATTCCGGATCGTTGAACCACAGGTCCATCACATCAAACATCGCCAGCAATTGCCTGACCTGATCATCCCCGGCCAATTTCCGCACGGCTCGCCCCCACGCCACCGATTCCCATTCATCCCGCCGCTTCACCGCGGCGACCATCAAATCATCCTTCCCCTCAAAATGTTTGTAGAACGTCGTCTTGGTCACACCCGCCGCCGCGATCACCTGATCGACGCCCACCGCCCCAAACCCGCGCCGATAAAAAAGCTCCACCGCCGCCGCCACCAATCGCTCGCGCCCCGTCCGTGGCTCGTCGGGCAACCCGAACAGTTCGAATAACGTCTTGCTTCCCATCTGTCTCATACAAAACCTCCGTTGACCAAGTTTGGCAGCATTTCGATGAAGGGTGTACCACAAGTGCACTGCACCGCCCGCCGCCACCCGCCTAAAGTCCGCTTCACCCGCCGGGGAATCGCCCGTAATGTCACGGCCGACCTGCGGGAAAGCGATTCTTCCGTGTGGAAGTTCGCCAGGACTAACTGCACAACTTGCAGACAGGAGCAATCCCATGCCGCTGATCAACGTAAAGTGTCTCGAAGGCGTTTTCACCTCCAAACAAAAGCAGGAGATCATCCGCCGCCTGACCGACACCATGGTGTCGATTGAAGGTGAAAACCTGCGCCCAGTGACGTGGGTCGTGGTCGAAGAAGTAAAAAGCGGCGATTGGGGCATCGCCGGAAATCCCCTCACCACCGCTGACGTAAAAGAACTGGCCGCCGGCGCCCTGGCCCACTAACGCGCCGCCGCGTGATGAAATCGGAGGCACGAAGGGCCAGTCGGACTTCGTGTCTCCGCATTTTTTGGGAAACTCAGGACTACCACTCGAAATCAGGAACCCAATGTATGACACCAGGAACCTCAACAAATTCGGCAAACTCGAAAAGCTCAAACCCCCGAAGCATTCAAGGCCTTCGTAGCCTTTGACGCCGCCGCCCTAAAAGCCGGTGCCATTCCGGGCAATTACAAAGAACTCATGGCCGTCGCTGTCGCGCTCACCACCCAGTGCCCATACTGCATCGAGATCCACTCCCAGCGTGCCAAAGAAACCGGCGCCACGGAACTGGAACTCGCCGAGACCACCCTTGTAGCCGCCGCCCTCCGCGCCGGCGCAGCCATGACCCACCGGACCCACACACTCGATTGAAACGCGCTCTGATACTTCCAGTCGAAGGATGTTCCGACAGACCCGCGCTCTATCCGCAAGGCCCCCACGCCGGGGCAAAGCCGTACTCGGCGCCGCCCCGGATCCTCAGAGCGCTGCAATTTGGCATCTGCAATGTGTCCCCAGCTTCCGCACCAACAGTTTCCGTTCGTTATCAACGAGAGGGAGCATGCAGTGATTCAGGTTCAGAATTGAGCATCTCCTGCAATCACGAAACGAGAAACCGCCGCCAACTCTGAAACGGGAGTAACATCGGGACATGGTGAAACCGTTCGACTATGAAAGTCACACCACGCAAAAACGTCCACCTCGGCCCAACATGGCGTTGTTGATCGGCGGTGTGGCGGGACTTGTCATCGGTTTCGCCCTGGATCAGATTCGGCAGGCGATCCTTCTAAGGCATGGTTCGTTAGCCGGGCATAGCGAAGATGGGATCATTTACATTCTTCCGGCAGCATCAATCCTTGGAGCTGTCATCGCAATCATCATCGTGCGGCGGAGAAGCAGGCGTCGCTAATCCGCCCGGAGCTTCCGCGCCGCCGCCAAGCGCCTCGGCGACCTCGTCGCCGCCGAAGCCGAAAACTCTCCCATCGTAAACGAACTGGAAACCGCCGCCTCGGCCTCCCGAACCGACAACCCGGTTTCGACAGGGTAAAGCTCCAGTATTTGGTGGGTTCCCCAAGAGCAGCATTGCGATGGCTCAACCAGGTATCGGGTCGGGATTTAGGGACTCAATGCCTCGTATAATCTCCCATGAATTCCTGGGCCGCGTTGCAAAACTCTGTCACGACTTGTCAAAAATGCCCCCGGTTGCGCGAGCATTGCCAAACCATCGCCGCCGAAAAGCGCCGCGCGTTTACCGAGTGGACTTACTGGGGCAAGCCCATCCCCAACATGGGCGACCCGTCGGCGCGCCTTTTATTGGTCGGCCTTGCCCCCGCCGCCCACGGCGCCAATCGCACCGGTCGCATGTTCACTGGCGATCGCTCCGGCGATTTCCTCTTCCGCGCGATGTATGAAACCGGCTTTGCCACCCAGCCCACTTCCATCAACGCCGAAGATGGCCTGCAACTGATCGACGCGGCCATCACCGCCGTCGCCCACTGCGCCCCGCCCGACAACAAACCCACACCCGAAGAAATCCAAAATTGTTCTGGCTTTCTGAACTCCACCATCGACCTCATGCCCGAACTCCGCGGCATGCTCGCCCTGGGCAAAATCGCCTTCGACGCCTGCCTTCGCCTCTACAAATCCCGCGGCTGGCTCCCGCCCGGCCCCAGGCCCGCCTTCGGCCACGGAGCGCTGTACAAATTCGACAACGCCCCATTCCTCCTCGCCTCCTTCCACCCCAGCCAGCAAAACACCTTCACCGGAAAGCTGACGCCGGGAATGATGCGCGGTATCTTCCAGGAGGCTCGAAGGCACTTGGGCTGAGGAAATGGAATGGGTAAACAAAAGAAGGCACGGCCCACGGCTCGCAACGTCAACTCGACGGTTTCCGCAACCGCGCGGCGCTCAAAGCGACCGCGCGCGGAGTGGGAGGCTGCGTTTAAAAAGGCGGAAAGCGAAGGTGAGGAGCTTCCTTTGCCCAACGAGGCATTTGAGCTATCGACATGGGATTTAACTGGGTGCTCTGGTGAATTGAATTGCGGAACGAGGAACATTTACATGCAAGCCAAATCGGTCAAGGAATTAAAGACAGTTTCAGGAAACGTGAAGTCTCAGGTGGAAGGCGCATTAAACGACGGCGGAGGACTTCTGCGCCTTGCGCCGTGCTGGGTACCACGTTCGTTCCTTCAGCCCGGCAAACGCCTCAAGCTTCATCCGGATGATCTCTACGCCTTCGGCCTCAATCGCGGCGGGATTGACGAGCGATGGTTCGCGTCTACCACACCCGCCGCCAATGACAATCGCACGCCAGACGAGGGGTTGAGTTATGCGGTGGTAGGGGGGAATCGGTTCACGTTGGCCGATGCCGTTTCGGAAATGGGCGAGGCGCTGATCGGCTCGTCGATCTGGCGGAAGTTCAAGAAGTGGCCGGTCTATTCGAAATTCTTCGACAACATGGGCCCGATTCCCCACCACATGCACCAGTCCAGGGAGCAGGCCGCACTGGTGAATCAGGAAGGCAAGCCTGAAAGTTATTACTTCCCGCCGCAGCACAACAATGTCGGGAACAATTTCCCGTACACCTTTTTCGGACTAAATCCCGGCACCACCAAGGCGCAAGTCCGACGGTGTCTGGAGAACTGGAACACCGGCGACAACGGAATCCTGGATCTGTCGGCCGCTCATCGGCTCAAGCCCGGCACGGGCTGGCTGGTGGGGCCGAGCATCCTGCATGCACCCGGGTCGCTTTGCACGTATGAGCCGCAGTGGGGTTCGGATGTATTTGGCATGTATCAGTCGCTGGTGGAGGGGCGCGAAGTGCCCTGGGCGCTGCTGGTGAAGGATATGCCAAAGGAGAAGCACCACGATCTCGATTTCATCGTCGAGCAGTTGGATATCGAGGCCAACCTCGATCCCAACTTCAAGCACAATCATTATCTCGAGCCCATCGCGGTGGCCGACACCGCCCAGGCTGGTTATGTCGATCGATGGATCGTCTACGGCAAGGTTCGCGGCGAGCAGCTCTTCACCGCCAAGGAAATCACGATTGATCCCGGCGCCAAATGCACCATCAAAGACAAAGGCGCCTATGGCCTGATCGTCGTGCAGGGCGAGGGCAAAATGAACAAGCTGAATTTGAATTGCCCGAAGCTGATCCGCTTCCACGACCTGACCGAAGACGAAGTGTTCTGCACCGAGCAGGCCGCCAAAGAAGGCGTGACCTTTGAAAACACCTCGAAGACCGAGCCGCTCGTGGCCCTCCGATATTTTGGCCCCGAAGTGAATCCCGACGCGCCGGCCATTCACTACAAGGGCGATGTGAAACTGTAATGATTGGAACGCCGCGTTATTAGAAAGTGGTGCGAGTCGTGGACAACATTTTTACCCATCGCCAGGATGGATCGGTGACGCTTGTCACGTTCACGACAGAGTCGTTGATGAGCGCGACGGAAATGGATCGGATCTCGGCGGCGTTGACAGCCATCGTCGAAGCGGGCGGCCCGCAGTTCCTGCTGGATTGCACCAAGCTCCGTTATCTCTCCAGCCAGGCCATCGGCATGCTGCTCGGAATCCGCAAGAAAGTGGCCGCCATCCCTGGCGGAAAGCTAGTCCTCCGCGGCGTTGGACCGCAGCTCATGGAACTGCTGAAGATCACGAATCTGAATCGAGTGTTTACGATCGAGTGAGAAGGGGAGTCATCCACGATCCGACATTCCACGACGGCTGAACGTCTGATTATTGCGTCGCCGAAATCTTCGATGTTGTCATCCTGGAGCGCAGCGAAGGATCTGATGCTGGAGAGCCGTTCGACTTTCAGATCCTTCGCTGCGCTCCAGGATGACAGCCGTTTTCTCGCCCCCGACAGGTTGCAGCAGATCACTGATTGTGAAAACGTTCGGCCATCGATCCGCTCTACTTCACATCTTCCGGATGAATCGCCCGCTGGAAGCTTGCACCCACGGAGAATTGCCCATTACCCAAGTCCTCGCATCGGACGGCCACAAACAGCAGATCAAGCGCCGGCTGAGTCGAGTCATCCGCGGGAAGCGACATGACCAGGTATGTGCCGGGCTTTAGGGAATGGGGCAATAGCAGCCCGATGCCGTTCGTGGATACATCGCGAACCCACACGTCCAGCTCAGCCGCCTGGGCATTGGTGCTGCAAGGGATGACCCGGACCTGGGCGCGCAGCCCGACGCGTGGCGAGCCCCGGCGTTCATGGGTCCGAGCGTGGGATTGCTCCGAGCAAAGCTGCTTGACGATCTGCTGATAGTGCTCGGCCTTTAGTTGCATCAATAGTCCCGCGTCTATTCCGAATCAGCACACATCATGCCGCGTTCTGCGCCAGTGATTCCTTTGTAACAACGGATGCTGAAGCGCCATCCATAGAAGCGCCCAGCGCTCCGCGACCC
Source organism: Tepidisphaeraceae bacterium (assembly GCA_036794395.1). Classification (GTDB taxonomy): domain Bacteria; phylum Planctomycetota; class Phycisphaerae; order Tepidisphaerales; family Tepidisphaeraceae; genus DASXMX01. The sequence continues at coordinate 32,357 of DAIRGS010000012.1, forward strand.
TTGCCTGCGCGCTTGGCCTGATACATCAGTTGATCTGCCGCTTTGAGCGCCGCGTGGGCATCGGCATCCGGCGCAGGAACGCCGATCGGCATCACGCCGACGCTCGTTGTGACCGCCAGCGCCACGCCCTCACTTTGAAACTCAACTCTCGCGATCCGGCTGAGGAATTCTTTAACGACCCGGTCCAGCGCGTCGGGCCGGGCGACCAGCGCGAAGACGAATTCGTCGCCTCCCATGCGCCCCACGATGCCGCTTCCTCCGAGCGATGCACGGATCAGGGCCGCGGTCGCAACCAGCGCTGCATCTCCGGCCGGATGTCCGTGGGTGTCGTTAATCTGCTTGAAGTTGTCCAGGTCCATGAATCCGATCGCGCATCCCGCCCCATGTCGCCGCGCCATGGGCAGCAGCTTTTCGAGGCGGTCGAGCAAGGCAGGACGGGTCAGCGCGTTGGTCAGCGGATCAAACTCGGCGCGCTGGGTTTTGTCTTCGAGCGTCGCCATGGCGTCGCTCAAGCGGCGTTGGCGTTCTTTCAGGCCGCTGATCTCCGAAGCATTGCTCATGATCGAAGCCCGAAAACAGTCCGCCACTTCAATGCCCAGGTTCTGGAGGAACTGCTTGTACGATGCGCTGGCATCCTCAGGCTGTGCGAACATCGCCGTGATGCGGCTGAATTCAGTGGTAATTTCGCGTGCGACCGCAATCAGTTCATTGGCCGAAGGGTTCGCGGTGCTGCGTAACCTGGATGTGATTGTTTGTAGCGTCTTGGCTGACGGAGACGCCAGGCGATGAGGCAACGACGCCGCGGCGTCCACCCCGATGGCCAGTGGCCCCGCGCCGGCAGCGGTGAGGGCCGATACGCCCCGATGATGCGTTTCGGCGATTTTCGCAAACAATTCCGGAAGTCCAAGCAATCGTGCGCACGCCCCCGAAACGCTGGCATGATCGATTGCGTACAACTTCGATTCGCGCTGCGCTCGATTGTCGTCGCAGTTATCGAGCAAGGCCATAAGTTCGGGCCACGCGGATCGATCGGCGACATTAAAGATCGGAAGCGCGCAATCCTGAAGCAGGCCCGCCAGGAATGCCTCTTCAGCCACGGTCTCGCGCTTCTCGGCAGTGCCGAACGCTCCACCAATTTTCCGAACGCACGCGGCGGCGGTCACTGCCTTGAGCAGCGACGCCTTCCACAACATCGTCTGATCCTCGGGCGGCAGGCTCAGCTTGTTGAAGATGCCCGCGAATGCTCCGCCCAGCGTGAGGGGCAGCAGATTTGACAATCCGATCTGAGCAATGGCGTGAGAGATGCGCGTAACCGGCGTAGCGGGGGCAAACGCCGCCGAGTTCGCCAGGGCCAGAACGCTGCCGGCTAAACCGGAGTCGCCGCTGACGACTTGCGCGAATTCAGCCGCCCCGGCGTCACCGCGGCGTTTCAATTCCAGTACCTTCATCGCCACAGCCGCATTTGATGGCAGCAGCTTCAGACCGGCCAGCGTTCGATCAATCGCCTGGCGCCGGGTTGAGATCAGGGCTGACAGGCCGGACATTGGAGCTGTGGTTTTCGCCATGACATTTAAGCTTCGAGCGCGGTGGTTAAAGGGCGTATAACGTCCAGCCCGCAGGAACAGCCACATCAGCCATTGCCATGAGCGTACCTGAGATTTATCGACTCCCATCGAATCTCACTTAACGCAGTTAAAAACGCGGTAGCCCAGGGGGAAGGCTCACGTCAGGGGAGCCGTTAGCCGAATAAGAGGTTGGCCCGTCTAGATAGTTTTACCCAAGTGGGGCGAATGCGGCTGATTCACAACGAGAATTTGACCAGCGGAATGGAGGTCGGGGAGCCGGTGTACGGCCCTTCGGGGCAACTCCTGCTGGCGCCTGGGGTCAAACTGACCGACCGATACATCAATCTGCTTCGGAAATTTGACATCCCTGCCGCGTACGTGGCCGATCCGGATACCGCCGGAATTTCCGTCCCGCAACCCCTGAAACCTAAGACGCGGGCGAACGCTTCGCGCGCCCTGGCCCAGGCATTCGAACGACTTGCGCCTGCGGCCGCCGAGTTGCATAGCCAGCAGTCGGACGATGGATCCCAGGCTCACGCCAGCAGCGAGCGTTTTGCCAAAACCTGCCGGTCTGTCCTCGGCGGCGGGGGGTTCAAGGCATTGATCGAGAGCGTGCAGTCGGTCATTTCGGATTTGCTGGATCAGCGCGTGCTTATCGGACTCAACAGCATCAAGACGCATGATGCATACACGTTTCAGCACTCGATTGACGTAACCATCATGGGCGTGGTGCTGGCTAAACGGGCCGGATGGGATGCCGAGCGCGTCAGGCTCTTTGGCATCGGCTGCATGCTGCACGACATCGGCAAGGTATTCATTCCCGAAGAATTGCTTCGCAAGCCGGGCCGTCTGACCGAGGCCGAATTTGAAGTCATGAAAGGCCACGCGAAGCTCGGCTACGATCTCATCAAAACGATCGCTCCGTCGCTGGGCGGCCTGGTGCCGCAGGTGGCCTACCAGCACCACGAGCGCCAGGATGGTTCGGGCTATCCCCGCGGGTTGATGGGCAACAATACATTGGGCATCAAAGCGCCGAAGATGATCCACGACTTCGGCTCGCTGGCGGCGGTTGCCGACGTATACGACGCGATGGCCTCCATGCGGCCCTATCGCCGCGCCTGGGCCCCGGATCAGGTCGTGCAGGCGGTGATCGGCTTGGCCGGTGAACAGCTAAACCGAGACGCGGTTGAGATTTTCCGCAATGTGGTCGCACCCTATCCGGTGTGCAGCGAAGTGATGGTGCTTACGGGCACGCACGCGGGCTGCCGCGGGGTTGTTGCCAAAGTGGACCCCGCCCACCTTGCGCGTCCCCTGGTCAGGGTGATGTTCGATGCCAGCGGGAAGCGCATCGAGCCGTTCGAGGTCGACCTGCGCGAGAACCCCGACATCGTCGTTCGCTCGGCGATGTCCACCGACGAATTGCCCGTCGAATCAATGGGCGGACGAAGGCGCGAGCCGCGAAAGGCAGTTCCACTTCCCGATGAGGTGTTGAACGCCATGCGGCAGGCCAGAGGCGGGATTTCGACGCCGCCCAAGCAGAAAGCTGGTTGAAGAAATCCTGGGGAAGCGGGCTCGGTGTCTTCGCTGAAAATCCTTGAAGTTGTCATCCTCGAGCGCAGCGAAGGATCTGAAACTCGAACGGTTCTCCCGAATCAAATCCTTCACCGCGCGCTCAGGCCTCAAAAATATCCACGCGTGATTCCCCGCTTCGTGGCATGGCTTTCCAAGCCATGATTGAGGGGCGTGACCATCAACGCCGGGTTCGATCTGGGAAAATCAAGTTTCGACAGGTGGACAACCTTCTGTATTTGTCGGAAGAAAATGCTCCCTCAAGGAAAGTTGGTTTTCCCACATCGAACCCGCCGCCGGACCCGCGGCGCCCCGAACACCGCTTGGAAACGTCGTCTGCCAATGATTGAGTCCTCCATCCGTAAACACCTCACCACTTGACGCTTCCGTGCCAACAGGGGGAAAATGCCTGACGTGGTTTGAATCCCCGCGTCCGCCGGCCCAAGGCATGCCTTGCCGGCTGGAAAGGATGGCCCGTCATGCGTTGTCGTATTCTGCGGCCGGTGCCCGCTCTATTGGTTTTGCTGGCGCTGGTCGCCACCGCTCATGCCCAGAAGGATGAAGCGGCAACAAAAACCGAGTTCCTGAAATTTGTCGATGACAAGAGCGGCGGAGGCAAGCTCGAAACCGCCATTGCCACATACAAGAATGGCGATGGCGTCACGGTGCATCTGGTGGGCGCGGTTCACATCGCCGATCAATCGTATTACGACGGGCTGAATCAAATTTTCAAAGACTACGATTCGGTACTGTACGAGATGGTGAAGCCCAAGGACGCTGCTCCGCCTCGGCCGGGCGAAGAGCGTGCCGGCGGCAGCATGATCAGCGTCATTCAGCGCTTCATGAAAGACACGCTGGATCTCAAATTCCAACTCGATGCGATCGATTACACCGCGCCGAACTTTGTGCATGCCGATCTCGACGCTGAAACGTTTCAGAAGATGGAAGCCGAACGCGGCGAATCAATCTGGACGCTCATGCTCCAGCAGATGCTCAAGCAGATGGCCGATCCCCCGGCCAATCAGCAGGAGATCGGCCTGGGCGATCTGTTTGCCGCCCTCACCAGCCCGGACCGCGCCCGCCAGCTCAAGCTGATCTTCGGCCGTCAGTTCGGCGACATCGAAGCGCAAATGTCCGGCTTTGGCGGCACCGTCCTCATCACCGAACGTAACAAAGCCTGCTTCAAAGTCCTCGATCACGAAATCGCCGACGGAAAGAAAAACCTCGGCATCTTCTACGGCGCCGGACACATGAGCGATATGGAAAAGCGCCTGATCGATCGCGGCTTCCATAAGACCGACGTCGAATGGCGCGTCGGATGGGATGTCTCCAACGATACCGAGAAAAAAGAAACAAAACCCAAAACAAAAGAGGACCCCACAAAAGGCAACAAAGATAACGACATCATCAAGATCGAGTATGTGATTCAGGGTAGATAAGAACGTTCACCACGGAGGCACGGAGAACACGGAGAAAACAAAACCAAATGCCAGGAGAGCGTGCGATCGTTCTCTCTGTATTTTTCCGGCCTTCCTCCGTGTCCTCCGTGCCTCCGTGGTGAAACTCTTCTCAGGAATTTAAATGGTCGGAGGACAGGTAATGAAGGATCTGAGGATCGGGCTGATCGGGTACGGGTTCATGGGCAAGGCGCACTCCAACGCCTACCGGCGGGTGCCGAACTTTTTCAATCTCGAGTATCGGCCCGTTTTGAAAGCCGTGTGCGGCCGCGACAAAGCCAAGGCGCAGGAGTTCGCCAATCAATGGGGATATGAATCCGTCGAAACGGACTGGCGCAAAATCGTCGATCGCAAGGACATCGACGCGGTCGATATCTGCACGCCCAACAACACCCACAAGGAAATCGCTCTGGCCGCGGCCAAGGCGGGGAAGATGATTCTCTGCGAGAAGCCGCTGGCGATGAACACCGAAGAAGCCCGCGAGATGGTGGCGGCGGTGGAGTCGGCGGGCGTGCCGAACATGGTCTGGTACAACTATCGACGCGTGCCAGCCGTTACCCTCGCCAAGCAACTGATCGATGAAGGCCGGCTCGGGCGCATTTTCCATTTCCGCGCCCTGTTTCTCCAGGACTGGACGATCAACGCAGACTTGCCGCAGGGCGGGGCGGGTTTGTGGCGCCTTGATGCCGCGGCAGCGGGCAGCGGTGTGACGGGTGATCTGCTCGCCCACTGCATCGATACCGCCATCTGGCTCAACGGAAGCATGCAAAGCGTCGGCGCCATGACCGAAACCTTCGTCAAAGAGCGCAAGCACAATCTCACGGGCAAGATGGAAAAAGTCGGCATCGACGATGCCTGCGCGTTCCTCGCCCGATTCAAGAACGGCTCACTGGCCACCTTCGAATCCACCCGCTACGCACGCGGCCACAAGGCCCTCTACACCTTCGAAATCAATGGCGAGCACGCCTCCATCGCCTGGGACCTGCACGACCTCCACCGTCTTTCCTACTTCGATCACAAAGACGAAGGCATCCTCCGCGGCTGGCGCTCCATCCACGTCACCGACCCCGATCACCCCTACATGAAACACTGGTGGGTGCCCGGCCTGCAAATCGGATACGAACACACGTTCGTGCATCAGGTTGCGGATTTCATCGAAGGCCTCGGCAAAAACCAGCCGGTGCATCCCAGCTTCAAGGATGCACTCGAAACCCAGATCATTTGCGACACAGTTCTGAAAGCCGCGAAATCCGGATGCTTCGAACAGGTACCCGAGGTCTAACCCCGCGAAAAAAAGATTTAACACGAAGGCACGAAGACACGAAGAAAATGCAATTAACCACAGAGGACACAGAGAGCACAGAGAAAAACACGGAGAAGACGAGCCTCAAGATTGCCGCTGTTTTCCATTCCTTCGAGTGACTGCGCTGATCGGATTAAACTCCTAATCGAATTTCTCTGTACTGCTAACCGTCTAATTCTTTGCAGCCTGCGCAAATTCTCTCTGCCACAACTTTTCTAACCAGCCACCGTTGCAGCGCCGTCCGTTAGTCAAGCGCGCCTCCGTGTCTCCGTGCCTCCGTGGTTGCATCTCTTTTTGGTTGCGGCTCTGCCGCGCTGTGCTCTCTGGGTCCTCTGAGGTTCAAATTTTGGCATTTGCCGATCCCCGTGCAGCGCAAAACGCGGCTGCACGGGGATTTCGCTTTTGCGACACACACGGACGATTGCAATCCCGTCGACTAAGCGCAATCCAAATATGAGCTTCAGAAAGTGCGCGTGGCTCCGCTGTTACACCACCGCCTGTGCAATGAGCAAGTGCCTTTCGATTGCCCATGCAGGGCGCTCCGCACGGCTTTTATTGAGCCGTAACGCGGTTCGGGGCGTGCGGCGGGGTGATGGTACAACGTTTGCGATGCTCATTCGCGGCTGCAACAGCAGGGCGGCTGTTGCAGCGAATATTTACAAAAGATTGGGACGTGTGCGATGGATCATGGTTATTTGATCGACATGGATGGCGTACTTTATCGCGGATCAGAGATGATCCGCGGCGCAGACCGGTTTATCCGCGAGCTGCGCCAACGCGATATTCCGTTTCGTTTTCTCACCAATAACAGTCAACGAACGCGGCGCGACGTCGTCGCGAAACTGGCCCGCATGGGCATCGAAGTTGAAGAACAACACGTATACACCTGTGCGATGGCGACCGCGCAATTTCTCGAACGGCAAAAGCCCAACGGCACCGCTTTCGTCATTGGCGAAGGCGGGCTGCTGACGGCGCTGCATCATCACGGCTACGCGATTGTCGATCACGAGCCGGACTATGTGATCGTCGGCGAAGGAAGAACCTTCAACCTCGAGCTGGTCGAGGCGGCCGTCCGAATGATCTCCAAAGGCGCGAAGCTCGTCGCCACCAACATGGACCCGAATTGCCCAACGCAAAATGGCCTGCGCCCCGGCTGCGGCGCGATGGTGTCGATGCTGGAAACCGCCACCGGCGTCAAGGCGTTCAGCGTGGGCAAGCCGTCGGCGTTTATGATGCGCGCCGCTCGCAAAGAGTTGGGCCTCACCACCGATCAAACCACCATGATCGGCGACACCATGGAGACCGACATCCTCGGAGCCGTCCAGCTTGGCTTTCACTCCGTGCTGGTTCTATCCGGCGGCACCCACCGCGAGGCGCTCCGCCACTACGCCTATCAGCCCGAACTGGTCGTCAATTGCATCGCCGAGTTTCATGAATTGCTCGACCGTAATCAGTGGCACCCGACACGCGTGTTTCAGGCAAGCAAGCCCGTCCGCGCCGAAGCCCCGCCGACCAATCCGCATTCAAACCGGTCCCTCCGAACCGAGCCGCGCGTGGTCATGGCATCGATGTAAACGTTGAGCCACGACGTCGAGATCAATCGTGATCCTGCGTGACAGACCAAACCGTGCGCGATTCCGCGCCTTTCGTGGCATGGGCTTCCCCTTCGGGTCTGCCTTCGGCTCTGAGGCTCAGGCTCGAAGAGAGCCTCAGGGTCGAAGACAGCCCATGGACGGGGGAGATGACCACCAGCGACGGGTTAGATGTGGGAAAACCAAGTCTTGATACGGAGACAAGCTTGTATTTTGCCCGGAGAAAATACCCGGTCCCGCCGAGTTGGTTTTCCCACATCGCACCCGTCGCCCGACCCGCGGCTTCCTCAACCACGGAATTCGATGGCGCGGAATCGCGCACGGTTATCTAAATGAATGTGCCGAATGACGCGCCGCTGACTCAATTTATCCCGCGCCATGTCCCCCTCAAACGCAGCGTCCCATCCCGAAACGCCCCCACGCCGGGGTATAGCGGTATCCCGCGCCACCCCGGATCCTCAGAGCGCTGCAATTCTCCCCCTCACCAAACCGCCCCAATGCGATTTCACCTGCCGCCAAAATGCCGGATCAGCGCCGAATCACGCACGCTCATTTAGGGAGGCTTACTGCGACGTCGCTTCATGATGCGCCGAGTAGAGCAATGGTCGAAAATCAAACCAACCGCCGGGGCCGGGAGTCGGCGGCACGGGTGTGAACCACGCCAGCGGGATACTCGGAGGGATGTCGAAGAGCATTGCGCTCTGCGTCTGGGCTTCGCTTGGCTGCTGATCCAACAGCAGCTTCGTCGGGATGCGTCCTTCGAGAACGAAAACGTACGACGTCGTGCCCCAGTGGGCGATGGCGGTGCTTTTGCTCCAGCTGATGCGATCCCACGAGACCAATGCCGACGGATACGATTCGACATCGTTGATCATGCGATGTGTAAGCCTGGCCCACACGATACATTGAATCGAAAGGACCAGGGCGAATGTACCCGCCACGCCGATACCGATGGTTCGCGATACTCCGGTGATCGGCTGAAGGGTGATTGATAATCGGTCGCGTTTGGTTGTCCGCCACTGATCGGCAAAGGCCAGCAGATAAAACGGCATCGTCATCGGCACAACCCAGCGTCGATAGTTCGCCGCGTCGGTCCATCGGTGCGCATTGGCCGCCCAGATCGTCCATAAGAGTGCTGCCGCGATGACGCAGATGATCGCCATCCGCTCGACGAACACGCGGAGTTTGGCCTTTTGTGAATCTCGCAGCGTCGCAATTAAAAAGAGCCCAATCCCAGCACACCACATCAGCACGATGCCTCGCAGCGGATACCCCGCGACGCCGTAACGCCACGATTCGTGAATCCGTTCAAGGGTAAATTCCTGCTCGGCCCACGAATCGCGAAAGTGCAGCGCCTTCCATAGCGCAATCCCCGCCAGAAGCGCGAAGACCACTCCTTTCACGAGCGATTCCCTGAAATGCTCACGATCGCGCATCGCCATCAGAATCGCCGCACCGGCCGCGCCCGCAGCGCCCGAGGGCTGATCGTGGAGACCCTCACCGAAGCGATCGAACGCCTGCGGGCGAAAGGGTTC
>DAIRGS010000012.1:41387-44342 GCA_036794395.1 Tepidisphaeraceae bacterium
AATCGCCGCCCCGGCCGCGCCCGCCAGCAACACCGCCCCAATCTGATGCGAGAATTGAAAGGGAGTCAGCAGCGCGATCGCCACCAGTCCCGGCCACTCCAGGTGCACCAGCATCCCCATGAACACCGGCCAAAACATGTGCTGCTGAAAGATGCTGTCGTTGATAATGAAAATCTGCCCCGGCAGCGGCCCGGCTGCCGCGCCGAAGATCGCCCATATGATGAGGTGTGGGGCGCGGTCTTTTACAATCAACCAGCTCACCAGCACCGAAAATGCCGGGGCCAGCGTGAAGGGCAGCCCATATGCGAATTTCAGTAATGTCAGGTTGTCGGTGAAATGGCTCAGCCAGACCATCGGCAGCCAGAGCACATAAGAGTGAAAGCGCGTGAGGTAAAAGTAGGGCCGCTGCTTGATCAGGCTAAAGCAAAACTGGTATGCGCCATCCCAGATCATCGGCGCATCGCAGGCGCACGCGAAGACACCCGTGAGCGCCAGCAGACCGACAGCCGTCATGGCTAGCCGGCGCCATCCCTGGCGGATCGCGCCCAGTTCTGCAAGTTCAATATTGGAGTCCGCTTGGCTAATTCCCATCGACAGGGGATTAGAGCGGCTAACCGCCGGATGGCAAGGAGCGATGGATTCGCTGGGGATGAGATGTTCTGCGTGGCAATTTTTACTTCGAACGACTAACGACTTTCGCCCGGTCTCAACTATCCTTTGCCATCCCCAGGATGGGCCGGCGAAGGTTCCCCCTCACCTTCCACCCTCTCCTCATACAGCTCGCGCACTTTCAAAACCGCCTGCCGCAACTCCGCCCGCCCCCGCGCCGTGATCGCGTAAACCCGTCGCAGCTTCCCCTCAACGATCCGCCTCTTCGATCGCAGATAACCCTTCTGCTCCATCCGATGCAGCGCCGGATAAAGCGTGCCCGGCCCCACGCGGTATCCATGTTGCCGCAGCTCGCGAATCATCCCAAACCCAAAGATCGCCCCGCGCGAAGCATGATAAAGCACATGCAGCCGAATGAGCCCCGAGTAAAGATCCTGATCCGCCATCCCGCCCATCACTATACCCCAAACCGCCCAGCAAGAAATCGCGTAATACATCACCGGTATGCAGGGGGGTGAAATAAAGATGGGGTAAAATAAAGGTGACGCGAGCCTTCATTTACCTTAATGCTTTATCCGCATGCGGCTGCGAAATAAAGGTGACGCGAACCTTTATTTATGATTCTTTAATCCGTATGGCAACGACCCCGGGTCCGGGTGTTCTCCTTGTCTCCTTGTCCCCCCTTCTTCCCTCCGTGCCTGAACAAAAAAACGCCCCGCTCATCTTTCGATGAGCGGGGCGTTAGAGCCTGCGAATCCTTTCGCTGTCGTCCCTGACTGAACCGCTTCCTTGGTGCGGATCCGTCCGTGGCGCAAAGTCCGAATTCAAATTTCAGTTCAACCGTCTCAAACTTCGCCCGGCCCGATCGGTTCGACCTCGTGCCGGTCGACCAACTCGTCCAGGAAAACCGCCAGGCCATCCTCGCGGTTGGTGCCGATAATCCGCTTCGCCGCCGCCAGCACTTCTGGCCGGGCGTTTCCCATTGCCACGCCCAAACCCGCGTTGGCGATCATGGGCAAATCGTTGATGTCATCACCGATCGCAACAATCTCGTGCGGCTCAATCCCATGCCGCCGGGCGACGTGCATCACGCCTTCCCATTTATTCACTGCCGGATCGAAAATCTCCAGCACCTCTACCCCGTATGTCGGCACCAAAAGGTTTTGACATAACAGCCGACTTCCAAAAGTTGCCTCTAATTTTGCTTTTACCGCCCGAACCTCGTCCGGCTCGGCACAAATCCCAAGTCGCACAGTTTGTTCGTGGGCGTAATCCGCCAGACTCGCCACTCGCCGGAGCTTGGCCTGGGTTACATCCATCCAAGCCTGCGTTGCCGCATTTAGCGGGGCGTGCTGGCTGATGACATATTCGACACCCGCGTCACCCAGATCTTCCAGCGCCATCGCCGGCTGCCCCGACTGCTCCAGCAGGGCACACACCTCCGCCGCCAGCCTCGGTTCCATCATCGTCCGGTGCAGCGTGATTCGCTGGCCCGTATCCACAACCATCGCACCGCCAACGAACACCGCCGTCGGGTAATGCTCCAAAGCATCCAAGACATCCCGGCTTTCCGTCCAGTTCCGCCCCGTCGCAAAACACACCAGCAGCCCCGCACCCAGCGCCCGGTGAATCGCACCCTTCACCCGCGGCGTAACCTCGCCTTCGGGCGATAACAACGTCCCATCCAAATCAATTGCGATCAGTCGATACCGGGCCATTCGATCTGCACAAATCCAAGTCAAGCGGGGCGAACGCGACAGTAGCAACTTATCCAACCGTTGCAAACATCATCGAGATTTATAACGCATTTTCCACAACTGACGGCGTACCCATCGGCAAAACACGCGATCCATGGTGTACGCAACGACCCCTGCCTTTTGAACGATAACCAGGGCATAAACGTACTATAATGTAGGAACCAACGCCCCATAGGCGTTGGCCCGATAGGAAGGTAGGGATTTATGTGGATGTCCAATTGCCTGATCGTGGTCAATCGAATCAACGACGACTCGAACGGAATTCTCGACATCGCAGCCGCCGTAAAAGAAATGGGCGCGGTGGTAACGGTGGATGAGCAACAGCACGTCATCGAAGCCGCCTTGCCCGCCCATGAAGTTCCGACGCTTCAGTTGATCCCCGGCGTGTCTTACGTCCGCTGCGTATTCAGTTATTTCTGCGGCCACACCCCCGTCGCCGCCTAAGCTGGCAACCGCCAACGAATCTGTTGTGGTGCAGGCTCTTTAGCCTGCACTTTTGTTTTTGGGGAAGGCACTGTTCCTGCACGGTAGATCGAAACGGGGGCGCAGCTAGTTTCCGAAACGAGCTGCGCCCCCGTTTCGATCGTTT
>DAIRGS010000012.1:44352-46379 GCA_036794395.1 Tepidisphaeraceae bacterium
ACTCGAAGAGGAGCGCTTTTGATGCGTCCAACGCTCAAAAATCGCTCCTCTTCGAGTCGCGGCGAAACAGGGTAAGTGAGTTGGCGATTACAAGATCGTGAAGCCGCTTTCAGATCTCGCGGCAAACAAGTTCCATGCACGAATGACGACCGCGAGGTAGTATCTGTGATAATCCAACCCGAGGTCACATGAAACCAGTTACCGCTGCGGCCACGTTGCTCGTTCTTTGCCTTGTCTCAACTCAAGCTACCCGCGGCGCGGATGTAACGCCGCTCGCCATTGGCTCTGCCGCTCCCGATTTCAATCTGCCCGGCGTCGATGGCCAACGCCACGTGCTCCACGAATACGACAACTCCAAAATCCTCGCCGTCCTCTTCACCTGCAATCACTGCCCCACGGCCCAGGCCTACGAGGCCCGCGTTAAGCAGATGGTTGCCGACTACTCACCCAAAGACGTCGCGCTGGTCGCCATCAATCCCAACAACCCCGAGGCGGTCCGCCTCGACGAGCTGGGCTACACCGATCTGAGCGACTCCCTCGACGAGATGAAAATTCGCGCCAAAGATCAGGACTTCAAATTCCCCTATCTCTTCGATGGCGAGACGCAGACAGTCGCACACGCCTACGGCGTCATCGCCACGCCGCACGTTTTCATCTTCGATGCCCAGCGCAAACTGCGCTACCAGGGCCGCATCGACGATTCGGATGTGAAGGAAGTCCACAGCACCGACGCCCGCAACGCCCTCGACGCGCTGCTGGCCGGCAAACCCGTCCCGGTGGAGACGACGCGTGTCTTTGGCTGCTCCACCAAGTGGATCGAAAAAGAAGACGCCGCGAGAAAAGCCGTCGAGAAATGGAACGCCCAGCCCGTCACCCTCAGCCCCATCGACGCCAAAGCCGTGAAGGAACTGGCCAAAAACGACACCAAAAACCTCCGCGTCATCAACGTCTGGGCCACCTGGTGCGGCCCCTGCGTCGCCGAAATGTCCGAACTTATTAAGCTCCCGCAAATGTATCAACGCCGCGGCTTCGAGTTCATCACCATCAGCGCCGACGACATCGCCAAAACCGATCGAGCGCTGGCACTCCTGAAAGAGAAACACGTCGCGGCCCCCAACTACATCTTCAACTTCGACGACCACGACGCCCAGGCCGAGGCGCTGGATAAAGCCTGGCAAGGGCCGCTTCCTCACACGCTGGTCGTCGCTCCAGGTGGAAAGGTGATTTACCGGCATACGGGGGAACTGGACTTGTTGGAACTGAAGAGGGCGATTGTGGGGTATTTGGGGCGGACGTATTAATGGATTTCAACCTGTTGGCTCGGAGAAAAGTTGTCCAACAAGCCGAGCGGCATGATATAATGATTCTAAATGAGCAAGGCTGAAATCCTAACTGAGTTGCCACATCTGAGCCCTGAAGATCGTGCCGAGGTGCAGGCCAAACTTGATGAATTGGCCGGGAGCGATTGGCAGGATGGCGGCGAATTGAGCGACGGCGACAAACAAACGCTCGACGCCACGCTGGGGGCGTACGAAAAATCTCCCGATGCCGGCAGCTCTTGGGACGAGGTGAAGGCGCGTGTGCAAGCCCGGTTACGTCGATGACGCATCGCGTGATCGTTCGGGCGGAGGCCGAAGACGACATCGCTGACGCCGTGGCTTGGTACGATCATCGGGTATTAGGTCTTGGTCAGGACTTTCTGACCAAAGTCGAATCGGCGATTGCGGGCGCGGCGCGGAATCCCCTTCAATATCCATGTCTGCGGCGTAAACCCGAAGTGCGCCGGGTGCTGACCGAGCGGTTTCCATACCGCGTGTTCTTCATACGCCGCCATCGCGAGGTCGTCATTTTCCGTGTCCTACACAGCGCCCGCCACGACCGCGAATGGGAATCGAATATTCCAAAGGATTCTGAACACCCGTGAGGTTTTCGCAGACGAATTCGATTCTTTCTTATCTGCGAGCATCTGCGTAATCTGTGTTGCAGCCCACAAGGCTGCGTGTCCTGCCGGTGTAAGTCCGGCCGCG
>DAIRGS010000172.1:0-15062 GCA_036794395.1 Tepidisphaeraceae bacterium
CCGGCGCCGGGCGAGATGTGGGAAAACCAACTCGCCCGAACCGGGCATTTTCTGGCAAATCTGAAGGTTGTCCAACTGTCGAAACGTGGTTTTCCCAAATCACTCGCGTCGCTGGCGATCATGCCCCTCAATCATGGGCTGGAAGCCCATGCCACGAAAAGGCGCGGAATCTGGAACGTTCATTTAGCTGATAACTCATTTCATGAGGCGGCGCGGAGTGCTACCGGTCCACAGACGGCTGGAGATTTTCCGCCTCGAATCCAGGTGACCAGTTCCGTGGCGCGGTAAGGCTTCTGAAAGAACTTGTCCGGCCGGAGCCGGTCGGCAGCGCCGATCAGCGACTGGTCGATTGTTCCGGTCGTCACGGCCACCTTGGTTGTCATCCCGCGATCGCGGATCTCGCGCAGCACCTGGGTTCCGCGGCCATCGGGCAGGTGTAGATCCAACACGACAAAGTCGGGCCGGTCCACCAGCGCCGCGAGCGCCTCGGCCACGCTGCCGGCACATTTCGTTTCAAAGCCTTCGTGATCGAAGATGGTCAACAAAAGGTCTTGAATCACCTCCTGGTCTTCAACCACGAGGATTTTAGGAACTGCGTTTTGGCGGGGCGTCTGCATATTCGGATCGGATGGTGTATCAGTCACAATCCTTCCTATCGGTCATTTGCCGGTCTGACCCAAGCAACAGTTATCAGTCGATGAACATTGCATCGCCATAGCTGAAAAAACGATATTGCTCGGCGATTGCTGTTTGATAAATCCGCCGCTGCTCTTCGAGGCCGACCATCGCGGCGACCAGCGCAATCAGCGTGCTTCGTGGCAAATGAAAGTTGGTGATCAACGCATCAACATGTTTCCAGCGGTAGGGGGGATAAATAAAAATCGAGGTTTCATCTGATCTGGGGGCAAATGGTTGATCGGCCGGCTGACTTTCCAGCACGCGGGCGGAGGTGGTTCCGACGGCGATGATGCGACGTTTGTCTTTCTTTGCGGCGTTAAGGGCGTCGGCCGCGGTTTGATTGAGGGTATAGCTTTCGGTGTGCATCGCGTGAGTTGCGAGTGTTTCTGTGGTGACGGGCTTGAAGGTGCCCAGGCCAACGTTGAGGGTAACGAACGTCCGGGAAATGCCACGTTCATCGAGTGCAGCCAGGAGCTCGGGCGAAAAGTGCAATGCGGCGGTGGGCGCGGCAACCGCCCCCGGCTTTTGCGCGAAAACGGTTTGATATCGATCGCGATCCAAGTCGTCGCGCTCGTCGTGATCCTTTTCGCGGCGAATATACGGGGGCAGCGGCATCCGTCCGATGCGGGCGAGCAACTCTGGCGCCGATTGGGGCGGATTAACTTCAATTTCGTGTTCGCCCGCTCCCAGATCCGCGACGACTGTCGCGGCGAGATTCGGATCGCCGGCAAATCGGAGCGGGGGTGTCACTTTGCCAAGGTTCCTGAGCAGGACTTTCCATCGGCCTTTTGTGGATTCTGAAAGGAACAGGGCGTCGACACGTCCGCCGGTGCTCTTGAACAGGGCAAACCGGGCCGGGACAACACGAGCGTCATTGAAAACCAGTAGATCACCTTGCTGCAATAACCCCGGTAAATCGTTGAACGTCCGGTGGACGATGTTTCGCTGTTCTCGGCGGTAGTGCAATAGACGGGAATCGCCTCTACGCGCAGGAGGAGTTTGTGCGACAAGTCGCGGCGGCAGGTCAAAATCCAGCTCGTCCGTACGCATCACTTGGATTGTACAACGATCCTCAAATCAACACCGTCGCGACGTCGTGTTGTGTTGGGTCAACATCCGGAATAATCGGAACTGCGCCATCGGGCGGCGGGCATGGTGCATAAAAATTGTTTCGAGCGTAAGGCAATGCGTTTTCGGGGGTTTTGCAGGCAAATAATTTGTGTGGCACGGCTGCCGCGCGCCCTTTGCTCTTGCGCCTGGCGTGTCGAGCAGTATCGATGTCATTGTCGCCGCGCTGGGCCTGAGCGAGGTTTCGCTTCTGGTTAAGGCGATGCGCGCCGTCGATGCGTCTGCCCCGCCGATCAACCCTGATGGTGCGAGTGGCTCCTCATGCGCCAACCGCTGTGGGGAGCCTGCGGCACGGTATGAGCCGGGGCTGGTCTTCCATCCCAGTCCGCGCTATGAGCCGCGTGAGGTCTTTCATCCGGAACCGCGAATCGAGCGGTCTGGTCATCGCGGCACGGCGCGCCCGATCGTAGTTGTCGAGCAAGTGGTGGAGAAAAATCCCGCCACCCTTCCCCCACAGCCTCCCTGGAAAACGTTACCGTGGGAAAATCCTGCCCAGATTGCCCCTAAGGTAAAGGTTGCCATTTATCGCCCCGATATAAACCGCAGAGGCCTGTTACTCGACTGTTTCATCTGATTCTCACACTGACAAGGTATTGTAAACTCACGGAAGAGGAGAACCGAGCATGTTGGCGTCGGATCAGGTCGAAGAAATGATTTGCCTCGTGGCCGCGATGGATCGCGACGCATTGATCGATCAGTTTCGCTCGTATCGCGCCACCTTTCCGCTCGATTTCACCGACGAATTTTTGGGCGATGCGCCCCTGGATCGGCTCCGGCACATCTTTATCGGGTTATGCCTCCAGCAGCAGCGCCTTCCCCGGTTGAATCTCACCGCCGCCGCGGCCTGATCGCACTGCGATCTCAAACAACATTCCTGATTGCTTTATCAGACCATTCGACGCGAATCCTCGCGCGCGCGAACGCGCTCGTTTTCTCTTCTGCACCAATTTCTGAGAAACCTCATTGCGCGGTTGGTCGAAGATACCTACGAAGGCGTCTATGCGGTTCTTGCGGCGGCGTCGTCTGCTATCGCTCCGACATATCGCAAGCCCTGGGTAGACGCGTTACTGAAACGGTGTTACGTGAACAGTTTGTTGGCTGTCAATATGCCAGTGACGCAACCGGCGTCCCAATCGCGCCATGACATGGCCACCGCCCCGCTGGCGATTGCGGCAATTGGCGTCCTTGTCGCGTCGCTCATGGCGACCGCCGCCTGGGCGCTGCGATCGCAACAGCAATCGATGGTTGCCGCCCGCGATCAGCGCATTGAGGTCATTGGATCACTCCTGGCCACTGAAGCCGAAGATACAATTACTTCGGGTGAGGTGTCGCGGCTGCGCCGTGTTGTGATCGAGACCGCTCGAACGTGGAGCCTGGCAACCTGCCGGATCGTGTTGGGTGGACACAAGATCGTTGCCGACGCAAATCCTAAAAACATTAACACCGCTGTCATTCCCGCAACCTGGGCCGACGAACCTGCCGCGCCCTCGGATTCGCTCGATGTGAGATCATTTCCCATCGCTGTGGCGGGCCGGGGCATCGCCCAATTGGAAATTGCCCCCGCTGCTGCTGCGGCGGATTATTGGCAGACGTCGGCCGGCGTTGGCGCTGTCGGCACGATGATGCTCGCATCGCTTTTGGTCCTCTACCGACGCGCCCGCTCGAGACTTCGGCCTCTATGGGTCGTGCGGGATGCCCTACTTTCGGCCGGCGACGGGGAACTACACCCCGAGCGCCTTGAAGTGGACGCCACGCTGGGGCCGGAAGCAGTCGCATGGAATCGGGTCATGGCCGTGGCCCGACGGAATCGACGTGAAATCTTGACGCGCGACAATCCGGCGGCGGTTGCTGGTGTGCGCGAGCCCGGCGGGGCGGACCTCGACGCGGCATGCGATTCAATGTCTTCCGGACTGTTGCTGGTCGATTCGCGATTACGCGTCAAATTTGGAAATGGCGCTGCCGCGGTTTACCTGCGAACGCCTCGCGAAGAGCTGGTCGGCAAAACCGCGGCGGATGTGTTTAAGGATGCGGAACTTTTGCGGGCGGTGCAATCTGTTGCATCCGGAACGGCCCAGCGGGCCATCACCCTGGAAGTGCGCCAGCCTGAAGAGGGCGGGGCGGGGGTACTTCGCTTTACCGTTCGCCAGGTTCGCAAGGGCGATGGTGGGGCGGCGATGATCGTCATTGATGACGTGACCCAGCAGCGCGTTGCCGATGCGGCGCGCAATAGCTTTGTCGCGCATGTGGCCCACGAGCTTCGCACGCCGCTCACCAACATTCGGCTTTATGTTGAGACTGCGATTGAGGACGAGACGCAAGATCCCGCGGCCATTCAAAATGCGCTCAACATCATCAACCAGGAATCGCGCCGGCTCGAACGCACCGTCAGCGAAATGCTCTCGGTCAGCGAGATCGAAGCCGGTTCACTGCGCTTGCGGCGCGATGATGTGCATATGGATGTCCTTCTGAAGGAAGCAAAAGTCGATTTCGTTCAGCAGGCGAAAGATAAAAACATCACGTTTGAGCTTTCACTCCCGCCGAAGATCGCCGTCATCCAGGGTGATCGCGACAAGATCGCGTTGACCGTGCACAACCTCGTCGGCAACGCGCTCAAATATACGCCCAAGGGTGGCCGGGTGACGGTGACGCTGGGTGAGCAGGAGGGGAAAGTGTCGGTTGAGGTGGCCGACACGGGGATCGGCATTAAGCCCGAGGAAGCGGAACTGGTGTTCGACCGCTTCTATCGATCGACCGACGAGCGCGTGGCCAGCATCACCGGAACGGGACTGGGCCTGACGCTGGCCCGCGAGATCGCCCGATTGCACGGAGGCGATATCACACTGGATTCGCAGATCGACAAAGGCAGCACGTTTACGCTTTGGATGCCGAGTTCCGCCAACGAAAGTTAAGGAAAAATGCGGATCAACGAAAAACGGCAGGGCGCGGTGGCCGTCATTCAGGCGGAAGGCCCCCTCGTCGGCGAAGATGCCGAGCAGGTAGGGAAGATCGTATCGAACGCCGCGGGAAACAATCTGGGCCGGGTTGTGATCGACATGTCGGCGATTCCCTTTGTGGATAGCCGGGGTTTGGAAATCCTGCTGGAGCTTTCGGAGAAGGTTGCCGACGCGGGGCGTACCCTCAAGTTGTGCGCCACAAACAAAACGGTGCGTCACGTGCTGGAGCTGACCGGGCTTGTTTCGCACTTCGAATACTTTGACGACACGCATTCGGCGGTCAGGAGCTTCCTATGAGCAAGCCGCAAGCGCCGCGCATCGGCGACGTGCTGGTTGCTCAGGGGGCGCTCTCGGCAGTGCAGCTTGAGCGTGCGCTGGCGGAGCAGAGATCCTCTGGCCGCATGCTGGGCGAAATGCTCGTTGAGCAGGGCATCATCGGCACGGCCACGCTCGTCGAAGCGTTGGGCAAATGTCTTTCCGTCCCCGGTTGCCAGTTGCGTCACGGGCTGATCGATCCGCCTTTGCTCAAGCTCATTGGCGCAGAAGAAGCTGAGCGGCTGCTTGCCCTGCCCATGTTCCGGGTGCGCGACACGCTGACCGTGGCCATGGCGCAGCCTCAATCACTGCCCACCATCGATCGTCTTCAGCAACTGACCGGCTGCAAAGTGCGGCCCGTGCTGGCGCTGGATTCGAACATCCGCGAATTCATCAAGAAATACGCTGGTGGAGAAGTCAGCGTCGATGCGTTTCTGACGTCGCTGGGCGATTCACAGGTTGAAGTCGTCGAGCGCGAGGCGGTGGACGAAGGCCCGGTCGCCGACCTGGACAAGATGGTCGCGGGAAGCCCGATCATCAACCTGGTCAATGTCGCGCTCATGACCGCGATCCGCGATAAGGCCAGCGATATTCACATCGAGCCCGAGAAGAAGGGAACGCGCGTTCGGTATCGAATTGACGGCGTGCTTCGCGATTTGATGAAGCCGCCGCCCGGCATGCACGCTGCCATCGTCTCGCGCATCAAAGTCATCGGAAAGATGGACATCGCCGAAAAGCGCCTGCCGCAGGAAGGACGCGTACGGATCGTCGCCGAGGGGCGCGAGATCGATCTGCGCGTATCGTGTATGCCCACATTGCTGGGTGAGAAGCTTGTGCTGCGAATTCTCGACAAGGAAAATCTCCGCGTGCGGATGGAAGAGCTGGGCTTCCGGGCCGAAGCGCTGGCGGCGTTTCAGCGCATGCTTCGCCAGCCGCACGGCTTGGTGCTGGTCACCGGGCCGACCGGAAGTGGAAAGACCACGACGCTCTACTCCGCACTCGAATTGCTTCGAAGCCCGGAGCGAAACATTATCACTATTGAAGACCCAGTCGAATACCAGTTGGATCTGATCAACCAGATTCAAGTTCAGGATGCGATCGGGATGACTTTCGCCAAGGCACTGCGAAGCATTCTCCGCCAGGACCCAGACATCATCATGGTGGGCGAAATCCGGGATGAGGAAACCGCGCGCGTGGCCGTGCAGGCATCGCTCACCGGGCACATGGTCCTGGCGACGCTTCACACCAACGACGCGCCGGGCGCGGTGGCCCGGCTACTCGATATGAATGTCGAATCGTATCTGCTCTCCAGTGCGCTGACCGGCGTCGTCGCCCAGCGGTTATCGCGGAAGATCTGCGAGGCATGCGCAATTAAATATTATCCCGAAGAAAACGTCCTCCGGGACGCCGGCTTGAGCAGCAAGCTTGGCAAGCCCTTTCGCAAGGGGGCCGGCTGCACGCGTTGCCATGACAGCGGGTTCCGCGGCCGGCTCGGAGTCTACGAGGTGATGGAAGTCACCCCGGCCCTGCGCCCGATGATTCATCGCGGCGCGCCAACCCATGAACTCCGTCAAAAACTTCGCGAGGGCGGGGCGCTGGCGCTGCGGGAGGAAGGCGCGTTGCTTGCCCTGGAGGGGAAGACCAGTCTTGAGGAAGTGCTGAGTGTAACGCACACCGATGACGTTGAAAGTTCATCGCCGCCGCACGAGGTGGCAGCATGAAGTTCCAATACAAGGGCTTCGACGTATCCGGGCAGCCGGTCGCGGCGTCAATCGACGCGGCCAGCGCGGCCGAGGCATCTGAATCGCTGCGCCGCCAGGGCACATTCGTTACCCAGATTCTCGAGGGCGGCGCTGGGGCGGCGGGACATTTCAGCGGGCATCGACGCGCCCCTCGCGCCGGTGTCCGGCTCAAGAACCTCGCCATGTTCACCCGCCAGTTACAGGTTCTGGTTTCAACCGGAACGCCATTGGCCCAGTCACTGGCCGCGCTCGAGCGACAATCCACCAACGTGTCCTGGCGCGAAGTCGTTTCTGATTTACGCCTTCGGGTTGAATCCGGCGCTTCGCTGTCTGGAGCGATGGCCGAGCATCCGGGGCATTTCGATTCGATCTGCCGGAGCTTGATCGCGGCTGGTGAATCCGCGGGAAATCTTGCGGTGATGCTCGATCGGCTTGCAAGCCTGTCGCGCAAGCAGCTTCAGGTCCGACGATCGATCATCGGCGCGGCGGTCTATCCCTCGCTGCTGATCGTCGTGGCGTGCACGGTGTTGATTGTGATGCTCACGTTCGTGCTTCCTCGCTTTGCCGAGTTGTTTAAATCGCTCGATACTCCGCTGCCGCCAACCACGCGAGCTCTGATGGCCCTCAGCGCCGCCCTTCGGGCATTTTGGTGGCTGGCGGCTCCGATCGTCATTGGTGGCGTTGCGGCGGGGTGGGCATGGTGCAACTCGTCGGCGGGGAAACGTGCAACCGATACGCTGGTCCTGCTGGTGCCGCAGCTTGGCGGAATCGTCAAGAGCTTTGCCACCGCGCAGATCACCCGTCTTCTGGGAATCCTGTTGCAGGGTCGCGTGCCGCTTCTCGAAGCCCTCGAACTGACCAGCAGCGCCTGTTCGAATGCACATTACAAAAACCTGATGGACGGCGCCGTGCAGGCGGTTACTCGCGGAGAGTCACTGGCGCTGGCGCTGTCCGATCCGCGCTTGATCCCGCCATCAGTGCATGAGGCCATTCTGAGCGGGGAGCGCAGCGGGCAACTGGCGCCCCTACTCGCCACCCTGGCCGACTTCATGGACGAGACCAATGACGTGACCGTCCGGTCGCTCACCAGCATTCTCGAACCGATGATTCTGGTGGTCTTGGGCTTACTGGTTGGGTTTGTTGCCGTCAGCCTTTTCACGCCCCTGTTCGATCTCACTGCCGCGACGGGAGGTGGCTGATGAATGGCATGTTCTCGCGTCGATCACCGATTGGGCTGGATATTGGCGCACATTGCGTGAAGGCCGTTCAATCCGTTCCGGGAAAGAGCGGACGGAGCATCGTGGCATGCACGCGTTTCCCGCGTCTCATGCCCGACACCCCAATCTCGCCTGCGGAGCTCACGGACGTGCGGGCGATCTTACGGAGACAGGGTTTTTCCGGCTTCGATGTCGTGATCGCCGCGAACAACGACAAGGTATTGACCGGCGCGGTGGAGTTGCCGGCGCGACGGCCTGACGTGCCGATGGATCAGATCGCGCGGGCGGAGTTCTCCCGCATACAGAAGTGCGATCTAGCGACAGCCGAGTTCGCCTGGTGGGAACTGCCCACGCCGGCCCGCGGCGGAAAGGGCACGCACGTGATGGCCGTCGCCTATCCGCATGGTGAGGCGAACAGCCAGCTTGCTGTATATGACCAGGCAGGGTTTCGCGTGCGGGCCATTGAAACACCCGCCGTGGCGCTGGGAAGAACTTGCCTCGTCAGTGCGCCGGGCCACGCAACCGTTGCTGCCGTCGATCTCGGATGGCGCAGTGCAACGATCGTCCTGATGCGAAGCGGGGTGGTGGCCTATGAACGACGCAATCCTGCCGGGGGGCTGTCGAAGCTGCATGCGGTGCTTGCCGGGCGGCTTCGCTGTGATGCTCAGGTTGCCGAACAGATCGTCTCGGAAATTGGCTTAACGGGCGAAGTGAGCCCCGAAGCAGCGGAAATGGCAGAAGAAGCTCGGCCAGTTATTGCGGGTCATCTCGATGCGGTTGCCGAAGAAGTGCGCAAAGCCTGCGGATATGTTTCCCATCAATACCCTGAAGCGCCGGTGACGGCGCTGGTCGTTGCCGGCGGCGGGGCGTGCATTGCCGGAGTAATCGACTATCTGGCGGCGGCATTGAAGATTCAGGTGTTGGCTGCCGAACCCGGAACTGTTCAAAGTCGCGGGCGTGGTCAACGTCCGGCTGCGACTTCATCGCATGCCTCGGCGGCGGGTCTGGCCGCTCACTTGGACTAATTATGGCAACGATGAACCTCATCCCGATGGAGCGACAGGTGCGCAACGCACGGATTAACCGTGTGCGCGCCTGGTCATACGCGGGCGGAGGCCTGACAACGGCCCTCGGATTATTGTGGGCCTGCTGCGCTGCCGCACCGTCGCAGGTCGATGCTCCTTCAGCAGAAATGTTCTCCAAGGCCGCCGCGGAGATGACCAAAGCCAATGAGGAAGCGCTGCCACGGCGGCGGGAACTGGCCTCCCTGCAGGAGAAGGTGGCCTCACGACAATACATCACCGAGCAGCCTGACTTCAGCCTGCTATTGGCGTTGCTCTCCCAAGTGACCGGGGACGATGTCGTGCTCAACCATTGCGAACTGACGCACGCCTTAACGCCCGCCGAGATCGATCGCGCACAACTCCTGCGCATCGGGGGCATGGCTCGAAGCCAGCCGTCCGTGGCCGCGTTCATGCTGGCGTTGGAAGGTACGGGAATATTCAAGAACGTTACATTGGTGCGCAGTAACGAACAGCCATTGATGAATGCCCAGGTGGCCGGGTTCCAGATTCAATGCACCATCGGGCCGGTGCAGCAGGGGGGGCAATGAATCGGGAGCTAAAACAGCAGCGTTTCGCCATTGATGCTTTAGGCGCTATTTCGTGCGCGCTGATCGTGACTGTGATCTATTTGGTTGGCTTTGGCCCGATCCTCCGGCAGAAGCAAACGGCCTCCGGATTACATCGGCAGCTCGCCGTTCAGCGGCAACGAGTTGCGACCGCCCAGGCCGGCGTGCGCCAGCTCAAGCAGCAGATTTCGGTGCTCAACGCTCTGGTTTCCAAAGAGGCAATCAATCCGGCTCAAGCCCTCCATTCCAATGCCCGCTTGCAGGAAATCACCTCGCTGGCCGCCGCTCGCGGATTGACGATCAAGGGCGTCGAGCCGGGTCTTGCCCGGCAAGAATTGCACTATCAGGCAATGCCATTGCGCCTACGCGGAAATGGCACTTACAGTGGATGTGTCCTGTTCCTTCACGATCTTCGCCGGATGCTGCGCGACACAACCCTGACCGGATTTAGTCTAACCGGCAGCCCCGAGACGGCAGGGTCACCTGTAACGTTCGACCTGGATTTATGCTGGTACGCGGTTCCAACCGTCGCCAGCGTTCAGGAGCACTAACTCTCAATGCAATTCCAGAAGAAACATAAGATCTATGCGGCGCTCGTGGGGGCAGCACTGGTGGCGTGGGGCATCGACGCGATGTTCTTCGAATCGGCGCCATCCGGGCCACCAGTCGCATCCGCGGCAACACAGGCCGATGCCATTGGGCCTCCAGCCCCTTCCGCCGAAGCAAAGCCGACTCCCAAAACTGATGGGGACAGCAAGTGGCTCGCAGCTCAACTACAGGTCTGGTCCGCGAAATCGACCTTTGATCTGGAATCCGTCCGCGACGTGTTCGCCACGCCCGTCTCGTGGGCTCCCCCGAAAATGGAGGCGGTCGCACCGTCAAAGTCCACCGAAAAAATCTCCAGCGACTTTCAGCGGCAACATCATCTTACCGCGGTGGTTCTCGGCTCCTCGGGCGGTAGCGCGTTAATCGATGGCCGGCTCCTGCACATTGGACAATCGGTGGCAGGATGCCGTCTGATTTCAGTCAGCAGCGGGTGCGCCGATCTTTCCGGGCCCGACGGCCAGACCTTCCGAATCGTTATCGGATCCGATGACGGAAAATCGCCCAAATAAACTGATGTTCCGAAGTCAAAGATCATTAAGTCAATTTGCAGTTTCACCGATGGTCAAGGGGCCAGACATTTTAGGAGCAGGAGTACCATGAAGCATTCAAGTCGTCATCCATCGGGTTTTACTCTTATCGAATTGGTCGTTGTTGTCGTGATCATTGCGATCATCGCCGCAATCGCGATCCCAAAAATGAGCCGCGGATCTGCCGGCGCCGCCGATTCGGCCGTTGCCCAGGACCTGTCCACCATGCGCGCCGCGATCGAACTGTTCCAAACCGAGCACAGCGGCACGTACCCCAGCAGCACCTCCGCGGCAACGTTCGTCAACCAGATGACGCAATACACCGATTCTTCCGGCGCCGCCCAGGCCGCCAAGGATGCGACTCACATTTACGGTCCCTACCTTAAGGCGATCCCGAATCTCCCGGTCGGCACCAACAAGGGTTTGAGCACCATGACTATTACCGGTCCGGCCGGCACAGGCACCTTCGGCTGGTACTACGATGGCACCACCGTCTGGGCCAACGATCCAACCGGCGACGCCGATGTGCGGACGACTCCCTACAACACCTACTAATTCCGGCGACTTCAACGAAGTAATCGGTGGGCCGTGCGGACGAATTTTCCGCACGGCCCTCCTGCGAATCAGGCCATGCGAATTGCGGCAATGGCGTCAGACATGTCTAAATCCCGAGCAATTCGATCGCGTTACGCCGCGTTCAGCCTGATCGAGCTGGCTTTTGTAACCGCCATCATCGGCATCACATGCGCCATCGTCCTGCCCCACTGGTCCAACTCCATTCAGAACTATCAACTGGCGCTGGCGGCTCAGCGTGTTGCCGCGGATCTGGCTTGGGCGCGATCATGTGCCAATAGCTCCAGCAGCTCGGTTACAGTCAGCTTTAATCCCGGCGCCGGATCCTATCAGATTCAGGGCGTGCCCAACCCGGACCATACCGGGCAAATTTACACGGTGAACCTGCTGGGCGACCCGTATCATGTCACACTCACCTCCGCCGGCTTCGGTGGCGCGACCACAATTCTTTTCGACGGATACGGCGCGCCCGCGCAAGGCGGCAGCGTCGTCCTCAGCTCAGCCGGCATTCAACGAACCATCAGCCTCGATGCAGTCACTGGCCGAGTGACGATCCAATAATTGTGGGCGACGCGTGCGCGCCCGGGTCAACTGCTTGAATTCGATAGTCGATATTTAATCTATGTATCCACGGCGCTTTATCCCTACTTGCCCAGGCGATCCGCCGCGATGCTTGCGCTCCACTGCCTTCACGCTGGTCGAGCTCGTACTATCGCTTTCGATCGCCTCGATCCTGCTTCTTGCCATGCAGTCCACTGTGATGGTTGCCGCCCGGGCAATCCCCGACGGTCGAAACACCCCGTCGCGCATCGTGAATGGAACGCCGCCATTGAGTGCGCTCTCGGCCGATCTTTTCTACGCAACTTCCATCACCGAAATGACGGCCACCGCCATCACGTTTATCGTCGCCGATCGCACCGGCGATGGCGCTCCTGAAAGCATTCGCTATGCCTGGTCGGGAATTGCCGGCGATCCATTGACGCGTCAATTCAACGGCGGAGCTGTCCTAAATGTCGTGCCGAGCGTGCAATCGTTCGCCCTCGCATACGACAAACGCGCAGTCCAAGCCCCCACGACCTATTCCACAAGTTCCGAAATTCTGCTTGCCAGCAGCACGGGCGGCACGAGCAACTTCTCCGTCCAGAGCAGTGCTTCACCAGCCCAGTATATTGTGCCGTCGTTTCCCGTCACGCCAACCACCTGGTCGGTCACTCGCGCCTTGATTCAGGCTAAATCCAGCGGCACGACAACCGGTCAGGCATTGATTGAAATCTCTCCTGTGGATGCCGGCGGTTATCCAACTTCAACCGTTTACGATCAGCAAACCCTTCTGGAAAGCTCACTTACTACAAGCTACGTCTGGCAGCAATTCACCTTCACCAGCGCCACGGGGCTCGCACCTGCTCAACCGGTCGCGCTGGTGGTTCGGTGGGCCAGCGATTCCACCGCATGCATCGTCCAGTACACGAGCGGCGGACTCCTCGGCGGCGGAAGTATGAATCAATACGATGGATCATCATGGTCCGCGGTCAATGGCGCGAATCTCAACTTCTATCTCTACGGCACGTACACGACTCCAAATCCTCCCACCAGCAACTATTTCCTGAAACTCGTTCGCTGCAATCTTCAACTCACTTCCGAAACGGCCACCCAGCTGAATACCACCGTGCGCATCGTGAACGAACCTCAGGTGACAGGCCCATGATCGCCGGCAACTCCCATCGTGTATTTTCCGGATATCGACCGCACTCGCGTGCCTTCACGCTGATCGAATGCGTCGTTGCTACCGCGCTTGTCGCGGGGATGACCGTCACCGCGCTAACAACGATCGCTTTCTCAGTCCGGGCTCAGGGCAAAGCCGCCGATCGCGCCACCGGTGGAATGTACGCCGATGCCATGATTGCCGAAATCATGAGCCAGGCGTATGTCGATCCAAATGCCGCCGTACCGGTGTTCGGGCCTGAACCTGGCGAAGGCTCATCCTCCCGCGTCAACTGGAACGATGTGGACGACTACTCGGGCTGGAACGAATCTCCCCTGCAAAACAAGGATGGGACCATCATTCCCAATACCACCGGTTGGCGGCGAAAAGTCAGTGTGGCCTGGGCTGTCACTGCGACGCCCGCCATCTCATCGCTCACCGACAGTGGCTGCAAACGGATCACTGTGACCGTCAGTCACAATGGCATTGCCGTGGTCACGCGCACCGTGTTGCGAACCAACGCGCCTTAATCGGAGGATTCCGCGGTGTCACGCCCAAGCAATCCAACCATTCGCCCGCTTAATCGCACCGGCACCATTTATGTTGTCGCGCTGAGCTTTGGCCTGTTGCTCACCGTGATCGGCCTGGGCGCGATCACCGCCGCCCGCTCATACACGCGCGCCCAAGATCTCCTCAACGATGCACAGGAAGCGCGGAACTACGCGCTTTCCGCCACGGAAGTGGCCAGACGCCTCATTGCCGCCGATGCCAACTGGCGCACCGACTATACCAATGGCGCCTGGCTCTCCAATCAGCCGATCGGATCGGGATCTTTCACCGTTGGGGTGACCAATCCAAATGGCGCGTTGAATAACGCCGACACCGATCCGGTTGTAATCACCGGCACGGGCGCCAAAGGCACGGCTAGCCAGATGGTCGCCGTCACCCTCGTCCCCAATCCCACTCCGCTAACCTGCCTGGGCGTCGGGCTATATAGTGGAGGAGGCGGCGCATTCGGCTCGGCTGTCGTTCAGGGCGTTTCAACCATCGGCTCGGGCGGCACACTCAGCTTGACAAGCACCAGCTTCAACGGAAACCCGTTTGAGGCGCCCGCCATTGTCCCGGTCAATTGCACTGGAATGGGTACCCAGTCGATCCTCGCCACGTCGCGAACCCTCCCCAACGCCAATGCGCTGAATTACTACACCACCCACGGCACCCCGATTACGTACGCAAGCCTTGGCGGCGGCGGCAAGCTTGAGAAATGCCTGCTAAGCCCCTCCAGCAATCCATATGGTGCCCAAACCAATTCTCAGGGGATCTATGTGATCGATTGCGGCGGCCAGAATCTTATCGTTCAAAACATCCGCGTCGTCGGGACGCTTGTGCTGCTGAACACGGGTGGCAGTTCGATTGTTCAGGGCTCGGTTAACATGGCGCCAGCCATCGCTAACTATCCCGCTCTGCTGGTCAGTGGGCCGATCCAGCTCAATTGCACCAATGCCGTGCTTGCTGAATCAACCGCCGGAAACCTGAATCCTTCCGGTACGCCGTATGGCGGAACGAGTAACTCCACCTCAACCGATTCGTACCCTTCAACAATTCAAGGGCTTGTCTACGCAACCGGGAACGTCAGCATATCAAGTAGTGCCTATGTCACCATTCGCGGCAACCTGATTGTGGGGGGAGCATTGGCCGTTCACGGAACACTGAACCTCACCTACGATTCCACCTGCTATCGAAACCCGCCCCCTGGCTTCTTTTATCTTCCACCGCCCATGGTCGTTTCGTCGGGAACATGGGCGCGTGTAGTGAACTAAATGACCGTGCGCGATTCCGCGCAATTGTTCTTAAGTGGCACGGGCCTTCCAGGCCGTGGTGGGGGACGCTTCGGGTCGGGCGCCGGGTGAGATGTGGGAAAACCAACTCGCCGGCGTTGGCATTTTCTGGGGGCAGATTCAGAAGGTTGTCCAACTGTCGAAACTTGGTT
>DAIRGS010000476.1:0-3270 GCA_036794395.1 Tepidisphaeraceae bacterium
GCATCAAAACCAGGACGAACGCAATCCTGAAAAACCACGGGTTTTCATCGGCCCAGTGCGAGGCTCCTGCCGAGTCGCGTTTGCCGAACGACGCCATTTCCACAAACCCAACCCGCTTCATGAATATAACTTCTTATCCTAAAATCTAAAAAACTGGAATCAGTCACCCTCCTCCAATTTCAAATCTCAAATTTTAAATATCAATAAGTATCTTTCAGTTAATTACTTACGAGAATGATAAATTCCCCGCCGCTCCCCGGCATGCCCCATGCTCTATCCCCAGCGTCCGCTTATCCAATGAGGTTCCCAATGGCAAGCAAGACCCTGTTCCAGTCCACGATCGGCAAGCTGCTCCCCATGGCGACGGCTCGCAACGAAGAAGGCTCCGTTGCTTACGCACTGCCTCCAAAGCACATGCTGGCGCAGTACGCCGCGACGGGTTGCCTGAGCAAGACCTTCTATGCATCGGCCGAGGACCAACTGGCGACCGTTCTCGATCTCTGCAACACGCTCGAGCCCGAGTTCATCGCCCGCACGGCTCTCTACGCCCGGTCCAAGGGCTACATGAAGGACCTCCCGGCCCTGCTCTGTGCAGTCCTGGCGACCAAGGGCCCGGGATTGCTCGCCGAGGTGTTCGATCGCGTGATCGACGATGCCCGCATGCTGCGGAACTTCGTCCAGATCATTCGCTCGGGCGTCACGGGCCGTAAGAGCCTGGGCACGCTGCCCAAGCGCCTGATCCTCCACTGGATCGAGCGGCGAGATGATGCCACCCTGTTCCGTGCGTCGGTCGGCAACGATCCATCGCTGGCGGACATCGTGAAGATGGTCCACCCCAAGCCGGGCACCAAGAGCCGCGAGGCGCTGTTCGGTTACCTGATCGGCCGGCCGTACAACGCCACCGATCTCCCGGAGATCGTCCGGCTGTTTGAAGCGTTTAAGTCGGGCGAGTCGAAGATCGTTCCCGACGTTCCGTTCCAGATGCTCACCAGCCTCCCGCTCACCAGCGAGAACTGGAAGGCAATCGCCCGAAAGGCGCCGTGGCAGATGACGCGCATGAACCTGAACACCTTCGCCCGGCATGGCGTGTTTGACGCCGAGCTGACTTCGCTCGTCGCCGACCGCCTCGGCAACCGCGAACTGATCGAGAAGGCGAAAGTCTTCCCGTACCAGCTCCTGGCGGCCTGGTACTCGACCGGCGCAGACATTCCCGAGCCGATCCGGGATGCGATTCAGGATGCGATGGAAATCGCCCTGGAGAACATCCCGACGATCGACGGCAAGATCTTCGTTTTCCCGGACGTTTCGGGTTCGATGTCTTCGCCGGTCACGGGTTTCCGCGCCGGCGCTACGTCGAAGGTGTGCTGCATCGATGTCGCGGCGCTGGTTGCCGCGGCGATGGTTCGCAAGAACGGGCACGCGAAAGTCATCCCGTTCGAGCAACAGGTGTGCGAGCTGCGCCTGAACCGGCGCGACACCGTCCTGACCAACGCGACGAAACTCGCGTCGATCGGCGGCGGCGGAACCAACTGCTCGGCCCCGCTCAAGCTCCTCAATGAGAAGCGCGAGCACGCCGACCTGATCGTCTACGTCTCGGATAACGAGTCGTGGGTCGATCGCCCGCACGGCAACGCAACCGAAACGTTGCGGCAGTGGCAGATCCTCAAGCAGCGGTGCCCGAAGGCGAAGATGGTCTGTATCGACATCCAGCCGTACGGCACCACCCAGGCCCCCGACCGCGAGGACATCCTCAACGTCGGCGGCTTCAGCGACCAGGTCTTCCCGCTGATCGCCCAGTTCGCAACGGGAGAAATGAACCCCGGCCACTGGGTCGGGATGATCGAAAGTGAATCGATTTGAACCTTGTGGTGCAGGCTTCCAAGCCTGCAGATTTCTTCTTCACGCGCGGCCGGGCCAATAACCCGCCCGCGCGCTTCGGCCGAATGCCAGATGGGACTACATTTACCCATGTCGCGTCTCATCGACTGATTCTTGTCGGCCGTTCGAACAACCGGCGAATGCCGGCTGGGAGTACATGGTCGCCTGCGGGTTCGACCCCCGCTTTGATTCGTCTTCGGACAAATCAAATATGGCAACTCTCGCCAATTTCGTCGCCGGTTTATTGAATGCCTTGTGGTGCAGGCTTCCAAGCCTGCCGGTTCGAGCTTTTGTGGTGCAGGCTTCCAAGCCTGCAGGTCCGAGCTTTTGTGGTGCAAGCTTCCAAACCTGCGTAACGCAGTCGAACAAAGTGGAGGTCAACGATCAGTCACGGACGCGAATGCGGCCAGAACTACATGTCGCGGGTTCGAGTCCCGCTCGCTCCATTCCCAACGCGGCCAACTACCGCCGGACCCGGGGCGATAGCTCAGTTGGCAGAGCAGAAGTTTTCGCCCCGATTGTCGCGCTCCGTTGGAAAGGATGAATAGGATTGACAATGCTCTGCGGAAATCCTCGATCTTGTCATCCTGGAGCGAAGCGAAGGATCTGAAATTTGAGCGATTTGCCGGCCATCAGATCCTTCGCTTCGCTCCAGGATGACACTTTTTGAATCTCGTACTAAAGGACAAACCCAATCAAACCCGGCGAATGCCGGAGGAACTACATTTAATCCCTAGGTCGCGGGTTTGACTCCCGCCGCCCCAAAAGGGCGTAGCTCAGCGGAAGAGCAACGGAACGTTTCTCCAACGATTGTCGCCGGGCGTTTGTCGAGGATCGCATGAAGACGTTTGCTCCCAGAATCCATGTTCTGCTGGCTTCCCAATCCGAAGTCGGAGTCGTCATCCGCCGCGGCCCATCGAAATCCGTTTGCACGCTTCTTTGGAATCGCGATACGGATAAATTCGCTTTGGGGCAGTGGCTCAAAGGCCGCATTTACGAGCGTCGCAGCGATCTGTCGCCGGACGGAAAGCACATGATCTACTTTGCAATGAACGGCAAATGGGACTCGCCAGCGGCAGGGTCATGGACGGCTGTTTCGCGAGCGCCGTATTTGAAGGCCGTTCATCTGCATCCAAAGGGAGACTGCTGGTACGGTGGCGGGTTATTCCTGAACAACCGCGACTATTGGCTCAATGGCGGAGAGCCTCATCAAGGCAATCATTCAACCAGATTAAGGGTCGATCCTCAGTTCCAACCTTCTCCGTCCTACGGGGGCGAATGGCCAGGCATTTATTATCACAGACTTCAACGCGACGGTTGGAAATACGTCACACGCACTAACACTACAGCGCCACTTTAGCACAACGGCCGGCCGTTACGGCGTGTAGAGGG
>DAIRGS010000173.1:0-4554 GCA_036794395.1 Tepidisphaeraceae bacterium
GTACCCGTCGAGTTTTTTGTCGTCCATCGTGGCGACGGCGCGCTCGAGGTAGCCGGGGAGGAGCTGGTCATCGTAGTCGAGGGGTTTGTAGAACTCGGTGTCGGACTGCTCGACGGCTTTGCGGTGGAGGCCGGAGCAGTGGGTGATGTCGGGTTCTTCCCCAGTACAGATCAGGGGGAGGTTGTAGCGGGCGGCGAGGCCCTCGGCGTAGTCGGTCGGGCCATCGACGAGCAGGATGGTTTTAAATTTGCGATAGGTTTGGGAGGCGACGGAGCTAATGGCCTGATCGAGGGATTCGATCGGCATGCCTTTGTGGATGCGGACGCCGACGGTGACGCGGGCCTCATCGGATTGGAGGCTGGTGTGGGTGAGGTCGGCGAGGGTCTGGCCGTAGGTTTGGCGGTAGCCGGCTTCGAGGGAGAGATCCTGGACGGATTGGAGGCAGGCCATGGGGTCAAGGTTCTGGGCCCACATGATGCCGCGATAGGAAGCCTCGGCGAGGTTCTGGGGATCTTCGTTCCAGTCGATGAGTGAGCCGTTGACGCCTTCGTGGACGAAGGAAGCGACGCCGCAGGATCGGGTGACAACGACGGGAAGGCCGCAACTCAGAGCCTCCGCGGCGGTCATGAGGAAGCCTTCGCGCTTGCTGTTGCCCAGGAGGACGTGCGCGCCTTCGAGGCGATGGCGGTAGCTGAAGGGATCGAAATCGAGAGGGCGGAGATCGAGGCGATCGAGGACGTTTAGTTTTTTGGCCAGGGCGAGGAACTTTTCCATCGTCTGCGCCTGGATCTTGCGCGTGTAGGGCAGGCCGGCGGTTTCTGCGCCGGTCCAGGCGCGGACGATCAGGCGCTTGTCCATCGCCAGGAGATAAGGGAGGCTGAGCAGACCTTTGGATTCGAGCGGGCGGCCCATCCACGCGACGACGAGGCGATGGGGATCGCGCTGGCCGCGGGCGACGGTCCATTCGGTGACAGGGGGCGGCAGGATGCCGGCGATCTGGTGGTCGCCGGCCTCGATCCAGGGGCGGTAGCGGCCAAGGACTTGATCGGAAACCCCGGCGATCGTCAGGCCTTTCATCGAGCCGTACGTTTTGCTGACGTAGCGCCAGCCTTCATCGTCCCAGGAGTGAAGAATGAGCGAGGTGGGGCGGGCGGGAAGGTCGTCAATCTTGCCGTAGCTTAACACCCAGCAGGATGGATCGGCGGGGGGATCGTTGGTGATGGCGCCGACGGTGAAGCCATGCTTCTGGATGGCGGCCTCAAGCAGGGGCATGTCCTGGGACT
The DNA here is from genome assembly GCA_036794395.1 of Tepidisphaeraceae bacterium. GTDB lineage: Bacteria > Planctomycetota > Phycisphaerae > Tepidisphaerales > Tepidisphaeraceae > DASXMX01. The sequence continues at coordinate 1,284 of DAIRGS010000173.1, forward strand.
GGCAATAGAGCGTGGTGCGCTCGCGGACCCAGGCGGGGAGGGCCTGGATCATGCGGAGGATGGCGGTTTGGGCACCACCTAAAGCCAGATTATGACTGACGATACAAGGCGCGACTTGAGGGACGAGGCCACTGCGCATGGGTCGGTTCTCGCTGGGGGTTCGGTGACTAAAATCACTCCGCCGATTGGGTTCCGGAGGTTAGGTCGTTGGAGGCCGGTCAGATATTTCGCGCGAAGTATCTGCGGGGCAACGAACGACTCAGATTAATGTAGCACGACAGGTGGGGCAATGTTGTTCGGAGGGACGAAAAGAGGTTCACCACGGAGGCACGGAGGGCACGGAGGCGCGCTCAAATTAGGAAGCGGGTTCCGGGCGAGACTTGGGGTGAAGAGAAAATGGATTGGGTGGCGGAGTTGGAGGATTGATGGGAAATTGGGCTGGCCGTCACGCGCTGGAAGCCCGTGTCACGACTGGGGATTGTGGGTTGCGGGAGAGGTGGGGGTTGCACATAATCCGCCGCTCGAATGGCGGATGTGGTTGAGGCGTGTTTCACTTGTTAAAAATTTGAAGTCTTAAGGAGTGTAGCAGATGAGCTTTCGATCTTTGAGTTTGGCGGCTGTTGGCGCGGCGGTGGCGCTGTGCGCGGGTGATGCATCGGCGGCGGCGGTTCCGGTGGAGGTGGATTGCAGTTCGATCAATGCGATTCAGACTTACAACGTGGGCGAGGCCGCGACGGACCAGGCGTACCTGCTGGTGACTGGGACGGCGGATGGGAAGCCGATCAGCGGACGTTTCCCGCAGACGGGAACGTGGCCAGCCGGGGCCAAGCAGGCGCCGGTGGAGAACAAGAGGCCGGTTGAGCTGTGGAAGGGGCAGCTTGATGATGGGCATTATGTTCTGCTGACGGTGGTGCTGATGCAGGGCAAGGGCGACGATGCCGGGAAGGCCAAGGAATTTTTGAGCAAGCTTGAAGGGGCCGAGAAGAGTGTTGCAGGTTTGTCCAAGCCCACGCTGGCTTCGGCCGATGAGCTTAAGAAACTGTCCACGGAAAAGACCAAGGCCGATCAGACCGTGGTCAGCAAGATCACGGATATTTTCTCGCGCGAGAAGAACACGGATCATTTTGGGGCGGAATTCACGCTGGTTGTGTGGAATAACAACGGCAAGATGCTGAAGCGACTCGATCCGGTGGGGCTCACGTTTGGCGAGCATAATGGTCTGGATGTAAAGATTTACACCAAGCTGAAGAACTCGCGTAACAACGTGATCAATAAGAATGAGAAGGGCCAGTTTGAGATGGTTCAGTTCGAGCCGACCAATGACGACTCGACTGAAATTCGCGTGAAGGGGCTTGAGACCGAGTATATCCCGCAGCCGGGTGGGGCCAATCCGTTGCGGCATGTGACGGATTATCTGGTGGGCGTGACGGTGAAGGCTGGCGGAAAGGCGCTCACCTGGACCCCCGAGGATCAGCAGAACAATGCGGATGCGATCCACGTTTATTGGAATTTCGCGGATTGAGTGGACGCGTTAGTTGCATTTGATTTAAGAAAAGGCGGCGCCCGTTTGGGTGCCGCCTTCTTTAATGGGTGAGGTTGGTTGGGACTGTGGGGCGGGGTCACAAATGGAATTGCTCTGCGGGAATCCTCGATATTGTCATCCTGGAGCGAAGCGAAGGATCTGAAATTCGAGCGATTTGCCGGCTAACTGATCCTTCGCTTCGCTCCAGGATGACACTGGGCGGATTATCCAATAGTGGATTTCAACCGACCAATATGGAATTAGTCGCCATGCTTGCGGCGTAACCTGGCGCTCAGGCGAAGCATGAGGTGGACTCGTTCGAACTCATCGAGCCAGTCGGCGAGGGTCTCGGCTAATTCGCCCTGATCGGGTGGGGCGATGGCAATGGGGCAGGAAGCGCCCAACTGAGTGGCGGCCAGCTTGCGATAGCGGTGGATGGAGCGATCGCCGAAGGTGGAGCATAGTTCGAAATCTTCCGCCATGAACAGGGCGACGGGGACGCGGTCGCCGGCGTTGATGCGGATCTGTTCGGCGAGGTCGCGGTGGGCATCACGATCGATAAGGCGTAAATTGATGTGCGTGGGGTTTGCTTCGGCGATGCGCTGGAGCAGGGGGCACTGCTGAACGCAGTCGCCGCACCAGATACCGCTGACGACCAGGACGTTCATCTGGCGAACGAAGCCGCCGGCGAGTTCGCGCTGGCGATCGGTGAGATGCGTGGCATCATAGACCTGCTTCCAGCGGCGCTGCTGCTCTTCGGTGCCGGTTTGAACGTAACTGGAATAGGGTTGGGCGGCGGCGAATTTGTCAGCAAGATAGGTGGCGTTCATTGGACTTACTCCGAAAGAAAAAGATATTAGGCGCGAATAAATGGGCCGGTTAAGCAGTCTGGATGTGAGCGGTTAGATGGGAATGGGGAGCATCGAGCAAAGGGAAGCACGTTGGTAGCGCATGAAACGACGGAGCGATTTGAATCGACCGTGCTGGTTCATCTGGACGCGGCGTACAACCTCGCGCGCTGGCTGAACCGGAGCGATCACGATGCACAGGATGTGGTGCAGGATGCGTGTGTGCGGGCGTTTCGGGCGTTCGATCAGTTTCGCGGGGGTGATGCGCGAGCGTGGCTATTGACGATCGTGAGGAACACGTCCTTTTCATTGAAGAGCGGACGGAAGCCGGTGGTGGAACTGAACGAGGAAATCCACGAGACGGCTGATGATCAGCTCGATCCGCATTTGATTGCGTCGCGGGCTTCGGATGCGCGGCGCGTGCGAGAGGCCATAGAGGAGCTGGCGGAGGAATTGCGGAGCGTGATTGTGCTGCGCGAGATGGAGGGGCTGTCTTACAAAGAGATCGCGGGAGTGCTTGGAGTGCCGATCGGGACGGTAATGTCGCGGTTGTCACGCGGGCGTGAGAAGCTGGCGGAGAAGTTGTCGGAGCCGGAACCGGCCAGGAGGAATTCATGAACTGCCGGGATGTTGGCGAACTGGTTCACGCATACGCGGATGACGAGCTGGATCTGGTTTCGGCGCGGCAGGTGGATGAGCACTTACAGGTATGCGCGGCGTGCAGGCGTCGATTGGAGGGGGTGCGGGCGGTGAAAAGTGCGGTGATGAATGGCGGGGAATATTTTAAGGCGCCGGCGGAGCTTCGGGGGCGGGTGATGTCGGTCATACTTGCGGAGGAGAGCATTTTGACCAACGCCCTCACCCCAACCCTCTCCCGGAGGGAGAGGGGGCAGGAGGGACG
>DAIRGS010000173.1:4564-15019 GCA_036794395.1 Tepidisphaeraceae bacterium
CGGCGGTTTGGGTGGGGCATGTGGTCGATGGCAGTTGCGGCGGCGATTGTGTTGACGGTGGGGCTGTTCGCGTCTTTGCGGGGGTCGGGGGAAAATCCGATCGTGGCGGAGGTATTGACGGCGCATTTGCGGTCGATGCAGGCGGGGCATTTGATGGATGTGGTGTCGACGGATCAGCATACGGTGAAGCCGTGGTTTGATAGTCGGGTGGATTTTTCGCCGCCCGTGCGGCAACTTGAATCAAGCGATTTTCCGCTGCTGGGGGGCCGGTTGGATTACCTGGAGAATCGGCCGGTGGCGGCGCTGATCTATGGGCGCGCGAAGCACACGATCAATCTATTTGTGTGGCCGGGCGAAGATGGTAGCGGGGCAACGGAGCGGCGGGGCATGAACCTTGTGCACTGGACGGCAGGGGGGATGACGTTCTGGGCGATTTCTGATTTGAACGCGGGGGAACTGGAGCGATTTGCGCAACTCGTTCGCGATGAGCCGGCGGCGACGAATCCGTCGCATTAGGCGAGATCGAACGACGGTGCGTTGGGGTAACCCGGACTATTCACCACGGAAGCACGGCCTTCGGCTCTGAGGCTCAGGCTCGAAGAGAGGACACGGAGAAGACCAAGTCACAGGAATACTTACGCCTCAATTGCGGTCACCGTCATGAGCTACGGGTTGCGCATCCTACAGATAGATTTTCTCCGCATTTCTCCGTGTTCTCTCTTCGAGCCTGAGCCTCAGAGCCGAAGGCCGTGCCTCCGTGGTGAACCTGAATTTTCCGGGCTCAACGGTGTGCCGAATGCCCGCAATCCCAATCTTTTGTAAACGAAACTGATTTGGAATTGATGGAATAAAGCTTCGCCGCGTGCTGTCTGGCTATCGGATTGGTCAAACACATACAGGAGCGAAGCGATGAGATTACTGAGATATGGATTGGCAGGTGCACTTTTTGCCGGGACCGCTGCGGTGGCGCGGCCTGCCGAGCCTCGGGCGGCAGCCACCATCACGATTGAGAACTTTCGATTTGCACCGGCGCAAGTAACGGTGCCCGCAGGCGCGGTGGTTCGGTGGGTGAACAAGGACGATGTGCCGCACACCGCGACCGCCAAAGGGGGCGAGCCGGCGTTCGATTCGAAAGCACTGGATACGGATGAGGGGTTCTCGTTCGAATTCAAAAAGCCGGGGATTTACACGTATTACTGCAAAGTTCATCCGCACATGACCGGCAAGATCATTGTGAAGTAACTCCGCATTTCTTTCACCATTTACAATAAGGAGATTCCCATGAAAGTTGAAATTAAAGACACCAAATCCCAGGACGGCATCGACCGGCGCGGTTTTCTCCGGTGCATGGCGTGGGCCGGCACGGGAGTGGTGTGGACGATGAAGGGTGGAATTCTTCAATCCAGCGCGCTGGGCGCGGAAGCGCCGACGGAGCCGGGCGGCGGGGACTTCTCATTTGCGCAGCTGAGTGATAGCCACGTGGGGTTCGGCAAAGGGGCATACAGCGATGTGGTTGGCACATTCCAGGTGGCGGCGGCGCGGCTCAATGCACTGGCTGCGCCGCCCAGCCTGGTTCTGCATACGGGAGATTTGACGCATCTGTCCAAGCCGGGTGAATTTGACACGGTGGCGCAGGTGATGAAGTCGATCCGCACGGAGCGGTCGTTTTACGTGCCGGGCGAACACGATTATTTCGTGGATGAAGGCAAGGAATATCTCGAACGGTTTGGAAAGGGAACGCTTGGCTCGGGATGGCAGAGCTTTGATTATAAGGGTGTGCATTTTATTGGGCTGGTGAATGTGGCGAACCTGGCCAACGGAAAGACGGCGCTTGGGGTGCTGGGTGAAGAGCAGCTGGGGTGGATGAAGAAGGATGTATCGGCGCTGGGCGCGAGCACGCCGGTGGTGGTGTTCGCGCATGTGCCGCTGTGGACCGTATATCCGCAGTGGGGATGGGGCACGGAAGATGGGGCGCGTGCGCTGGATCTACTTAAGCGGTTTGGATCGGTCACTGTGTTGAACGGGCACATTCACCAGGTGCTTCAGAAAGTGGAGGGGAATGTGACATTTCATACGGCGCGATCGACGGCGTTCCCGCAGCCGGAACCTGGGAAGGCCGAATCGCCGGGACCGATGAAGAACGTGGCGGCGGAGAAGGTTCGATCGATGCTGGGATTGACGCAGGTTCGGTATGTGGAGAAGGGTGCGGAATTGGCAATTGTGGATTCGACGTTGGGGTAGGGAAGACGCAGATTAAACACGAAGGCACGAAGACACGAAGAAGACCGATGCAAAAGAAGTTGACCACAGAGGGCACAGCGAACACGGAGAATGCGGAGACATGAAGTTAGTCATCCTACTGATTAGGCTTATTTGCCGGTTCGGAAATAGAAGGGATGAGCGTTCCACCGTTGCGTGATCTTCTTCGCTCCCGATCAACTGCCTACGAGACTTTCTTGAGAAAGTTGTTGATCAGGTCGTCGATACCCGCCGGCGGGTTGTCCATCATCGCCGAGGCCGCATTCGCCTGGCGGGCGGCGGGGGGTGGGGTGAGGTATTCCAGAGGTGAGCGACCGATACAGCGCGCCAAGAGGCAGGCGAGCGTGTGATGTACGGCTCGGGTCTCCAGATCGATTTCCGAAGGAGCGATCACGGCGGCGCGATAGGTTTCCCAGAGCAACCGAGCCGCCTGGGCGAAGCGATCGCGATGGGCGACCAGGGCGTTGGCCTTGCTGAGCAGGTGGGTGAGTGCAAAGCCGAGATCGAAGGTGCCATCGCCGAAATGGATGACTTCGTGATCGAGAAGAATGAGGCGGTTGTTTTGGATGAGAACGTTCTTGGGGCTGTAATCGCCGTGGACGAGGGTGTAGCGGGTGGCGCGGGTATTGGCGATGAGTTGTGAAATAAATGGCTCGACCGCGGGCATACGCTCGGCGGCGTATTGGTAGTAGGGTTCGAGGCGAAGGGATTCGAAGTAACTGCGGTCTTCGAAAGGGCCGGCAAATTCTTCGCGACGCTGAAATCCGGCGCTGTGGATGGCGGCCAATAGACGGGCGAACTGACGGATGTGATCCAGATCCAACTTGCCGGCCAGCAGCATCGATTTCCAATTGTCATGTGGCTGCGGGACAGCTTGCATCGCCAGCAGGTGATGGGCGGGATCGAGAAAAATAAGTGGAGTGATCGAGCCGGGCGGGGCGATGGACGTGAGGGTTTGCATGCCCAGTGCCTCGCGTTCGATTCGACGGGGATCACTGCGCCAATCGGCGGCGACACGCAGGCGCGCCAGCGCCTGTTTAAGAACCCACGATTCTCCGTTGGATCGTTCGAGCAGCACAGTGCGGTTCGATACGCCGCCGGCCAGGTTGGTGAGGATCGGCGCTTCGTAAGGCGCGATGCGGGAGGCGGCGCGGAGGTATTGAAGTAGGGCGGGGAAGTTTTCGATGTCGAGAGTCGTCATGCGGATCGGGTGCGGGAGGCAATATAGTCGGTTGGGACGTGAAACGTGAAGACGTGAGACTAAAACGTAAAGACGTAAAACGTAATGAGTCGCCTCTTATCACGTTTCACGTCTTCACGTCTTTACGTCTTTACGTCTTCACGTTTCACCTGTCCCAGGATTGCACGGAATCATTCCGGGCTTGTATGCTTGTGGGATGCCGCATGTGATATTGACTGCGATCGGGGCGGATCGGCCTGGGTTGGTGGATGAGGTTTCGGAGTATGCGTTCAGCCGGGGGGCGAATATTGAAGACAGCCGGATGGTGAACCTGCGGGGGCAGTTCGCGATGATGGTGTTGCTGGGAGGGAGCGAAGAGACGATTTCGCGGCTGCGGCAGGACCTTGAATCGCTCCACCGGCAGACTTCACTCCGTGGCGAGCTTCACGAGGCGGGGCCAACGACCGCGGGGACCGAGGGTTTGCCTTTCAAGTTGACGGGGACAGCGCTGGATCAGCCGGGGTTGGTGCATCGGGTATCGCACCTGCTTCGGGAATCTCATGTGAACATCGAAAGCCTCGAGACGCGCCTGCGGCCGGCGCCTTACACAGGGGCGCCCATGTTCGACATGGAGTTGATTCTGGCCGTGCCGCGGACTGCTTCATTGAGCCAGCTGCGCCAGAACCTGATGAAGTTGTGTGATGAGCTGAACGTGGATTGGGAATTGCAGCCGGCGTGAGCCCAGGCTGTTCACCGCGGAGACGCGGAGGGCGCAGAGAAAAAGACGAGTTGGACCGCGGATTTCGCGGATGACACGGATAAGAAAGACAGGCAGATCCTTAATTTCCGTCCGTGTTGCCTGTGCGTCGGTGGGGTTGATTCTTTCTGCATTCTCTGCGATCTCAGCGTCTCGGTGGTGAATCATCAATCGGCCACGTGGGCGGGCTGACGTTTATAGAGTGCGACCGGCGCGGGTCGAAAACCCGGGTCACAATGGAGCTGAGATGAAGACGATGCTGCTGGCGATGGCGATTGGTTGTGGTGCGGTCGCGGGTTATGTCGTGCACGGAGCTGATGCGCCGCTCCAGAGCGGAATCGACCGGAAGAATTTTGATGAATCGGTGAAGCCCGGCCAGGACTTTTTTGAATATGTGAACGGCACCTGGCTTAAGAACAATCCGATCCCCGGGGATTACACGCGATGGGGATCTTTCTCGGAATTGCAGGATCGCGACCAGAAGCAGATGCGGGAGATCCTGGATGGGTTGATGAAGTCGAGCGATAAGTTCACCGAAGATCAACGCAAGCTGCGGGATTTTTATGCGACCGCAACCGACGAAGCCAAACTTCAGAAGGATGGGGCGGCTCCATTGAAAGGGGAATTGGATCGCATCGCGGGGCTGGCGAGCGTGGATGAGTTGCCGGGCTTGCTCGGGCATCTGCATGCCGAGGGGATTGCGTCGGTCTTTCGGTTTGGTGTGGGGATCGATGACAAGAACAGCACGCAGTACATTTCTGAGTTGAGCCAGGGCGGGTTGAGCTTGCCGGAGAAGAATTATTATGTTGCGGCGGATGCCGATTCGAAGGCGATCCGCGAGAAATACGTGGCGCACGTGGCCAAGATGCTGGAATTGCTGGGCGATTCGCCCGAGCAGGCAACCAAGGGTGCGGCGGCGGTGATGGAGGTTGAGACCAAGCTGGCGGAGGCCTCGCGTACGCCGGTGCAGCTTCGGGATGTGGAGAAGCGATATAACAAAAAGACGATGGATGAAGTTCGGCAGCTTACGCCGAAGTTTAACTGGGATGCATACCTGAAAGCGGTGGGATCGCCGGAACTGAAGGATTTGATCGTTGGGGAGCCGGAATTTTTTACGCGTGTCAATGAGCTGCTGACATCGGTGCCGCTGGAGCAGTGGAAAACGTATTTGAAGTGGCAGTTGATCGATGAGACCTCGGCTTATCTGAGCGATGACTTTGTAAATTGCACCTTCGAATTCTTCGGAAAGACCCTTCGCGGGCAGAAGCAGATTGAGGCGCGATGGAAGCGCGCGGTGCAATCGACGGATCGCGCGATGGGCGAAGACCTTGGCAAGATCTATGTCGAGAAGTATTTCCCTGCAGAATCCAAGAAGCGCATGACGGAGCTGGTGAAGAATCTGATCGAGGCTTATCGCGATCGGATCAAGACGCGCGATTGGATGAACGAGCAGACCAAGCAGCAGGCGCTGGCCAAGCTCGATAAGGTAATGCGAAAGGTGGGTTATCCGGACAAATGGCGCGATTACTCGGCGCTCAAGATCGAAACCGATTCTTACGTGCAGAACGTGCTGCGGGCGCGGGCGTTTAACTTCAATTATCGCTTGAACAAGCTGGGTAAGCCGATCGATAAGAGCGAGTGGGGCATGACGCCGCCGACGGTGAATGCGTATTACAATCCGACGATGAACGAGATCGTTTTCCCGGCGGGGATCTTGCAGCCGCCGTTCTTCGACCCCAAGGCGGATGATGCGGTGAACTATGGCGGGATTGGCGCGGTCATTGGCCATGAGCTGACGCATGGCTTTGATGATCAGGGGTCGCTCTATGATTCGGACGGAAATCTGAAAAACTGGTGGACGCCCGATGATAAATCCCGCTTTCATGCCAAGGCCGAGTCACTGGCCAAGGAATATGACGCATGTGTGGCGCTGGATGATCTGCACGTAAACGGGCATCTGACGCTGGGCGAGAATCTGGCCGATCTGGGCGGGCTGACGATTGCTTATAACGCGTATCACCGCTCGCTGGAGGGGAAGCCGGCTCCGGTGATTGATGGGTTCACAGGCGATCAACGATTCTTCATCGGCTTCGGACAGATCTGGCGAAGCGCCAACCGGCCGGAATCATTGCGCGTGCGTTTGCGAACCGATCCGCATTCGCCGGAACATTTCCGTTGCGACGTCCCGGTTTCGAATTTCCCGCCGTTTTATGAAGCGTTCGGAATCAAGTCGGGAGATGCGATGTATCGGTCGGCGGAGGATCGGGTGGAGGTTTGGTGATCTTGCATCGTCTCGATTGCTAATACGAACACAGAGACCACAGAGGACACAGAGGACACAGAGAAAAAGCAAAGAGTTGGAAGAGATTTAAGCCGCAGATGGCGCAGATGGCCGCAGATGAAGAGAAGCCTGGTTTCTTCTTTGTCTGAGCCTCACTCCGCTATCTGCGGCTTTCTCTTGCCATTTTCTCTTGGTTTTCCTCTGTGTCCTCTGTGTCCTCTGTGGTTTCTGTGCTTGTATTGGTATCGAGGGCTCACAGTTTTTGAAGGATGGCCAGATCCTGGACGCGCGGGAGCTCTTTCCACTTGGAAGTATCTTCGCGGAGAGTTGCGATCAGGGCGGCGGTGGCGGGTGCGGAGCGGGCGCCTTGGAAGATAACCAGGCCGAAGCGCGTGAGACGCGGTGACCAGGCTGTCAGGATGGCCGTGAGTTGACTTGGATCGTGATTTGCCGAGATCGAGAGGATTCGCACTCGGCCGGTCCAACTCGCGGCGGCCTGGTCGGACGATTCTGTTCGGAGTTGAACCGCACTTGAAAGCGTTGCGCGATCCAGAGCGGCAAGGACTTGAGGGCGGGATGACTCGGGGAGTTCGAGTGCGACGATGCTCTCTCGTCGGGCCTCGCGGTTGCCGAGGGCCAGCGAGGCGATGGACCGGGCGTCGGTTGCGCCGATATCGACAATTCCGCCATCGAGCGGCCAGGTGCGGGCGAGCCAGTGCAGAGCGTGACATTCGATCGGATGCAGCGTGCCGGGGATTGACTGAAGGGCGGCGGCGGATCCGTAAAAGCTCTCCGTCGCGGTGATGGAGGTTTGCAATGACTCAGTGAGCCGCGAAAGGGCGCGGGTGGTGACTTCGCGCTCATAGCGGGCGGTTGCTTCGCGAATGCTGCCGTCTTCTTCTTCCTTTGTGAAGTATTTGAGATGGACCTGGCCATCGATGAGGGAGCCGCGGTCGAGGAACAGATCGACGTATCCGCCCGGCCGCATGCGGTAGCGGAAGAAGGGGTGTTCGAGCTTAGGAACGTTGCCGAATTTCAGCAGCACTTTTCGAAAGCACGCATCTTCGCCACCGGCCTTGCCACGGAAGGCGGCATCCACCGGGAATCCGCCGATCTGGCGGACAATTTCGGTTCGCATCACCAGATTGCACGGGCCGCTCATTTCCATCGCTTCGCGCTGCCACGTTTCGACGGGGCGATGGGCGTTGATCAATTCGATCTGGCATGCGACGGCCACCGCGGATGGATCGCGTTCGAGAACATCAACAGCCGCGTGAAGAAACCCGGGGAGATGCTGATCGTCGACATCGAGAAAGCAAAGGAACCTTCCGCGCGCCAGGCGAATACCGGTGTTGCGGGCTCCGGCAGGGCCCTGGTTAGACTGGGACGCCACGAGCATGCGGCCGGGGAATTGGCGCGACAAAGCGGCGGCGGTGGCCAGGGAATCATCCTCCGATCCATCGTCGACCACGATCACCTCCGTGGCGGGGTGGTTTTCGATTGCGCTGCGAACCGAAGTTTCGAGGAAGGATGCTCCGTTGTAGCAGGCGACGATCACGGAGATGAGCGGGGTGGGGGGCATGGGGTGGGGATTCCAAATTTCAAATTTCATGATTTCAAATTTGAGATTTGAGATTTGTCGCTCTTCCCGGGCGGTTTTGGGTCGGATCTCAAATCGGCAATCCCGTCTCTCATTCAATTCGCGATCGGATCGATGCGATCAGATCCTTTTCCAGATTGTAGTCGCGCGCAACCGGGTACCAGTATTGTGCGACGACGTTGGGACCGTCTTCCTCGGTGGACAGGCGCAGGTCACTGGTTGTAAGGGCGAATACGCTGCGGTATTGGGCGACCGAGGTGATTCGCTTGGCGAGAAGGGAAAAACGATCCACGACCACCTTGGGGCAAGCGCGATAGGTGCCATCGGGCTGGCGGCGAATGTCGATGCGGACGGTGCGGCGCATCGTGCCCAGCGAGCTTTGGGCCAGGTCATGTACCGTGACGACATCCATCCGCCAGACTTCATAGAACTGTTTTGAAACCAGGGGCAGGGTTGTGATCACGCCATCGCGATAGTCGAGTCGGTCGATGAGAAAGCCGTCGGCAATCAGGGAGTTGCGGCAGGCATTCCATATTTTGTCGAAGTCGGTTGAAGTGATGTCGGTAATGGCCGGCTTATCGAACCAGTAAGCAAGCTGTACGCTCTTGGGATCACCAGCGGTTGCGGGTTGGGTAGCGGCGGGGTTTTGCTTGCCGACGATGCAGCCCGTGGCAAGCATGGCTAATAACAAAATCAAGCTGAACGCGATCGTACGTGACACGGGCTTCCAGCCCGTGCCGGCCAGCTTATCAATCATGAGGCCTCCGTGAATTTGACCGCCGTCTCGCGATCCGCGGCGAGCTTCCATGTCTCGCCTACCGTGTGAATGACGATGCCATTGAGCGTGCTGGGCGTTCCAAGTGAAGAGCCCGCGACAATGACAATCCGGCTTCCCGCCGGCGCGAATGCTCGCTCATTTACCAGCTGATCTACTTTCTCCACCAACCCCGCCATATCCTCGGGCGGCTCCATTTCCTGCGAGATCACGCCGTAATGGAGGGCCATGCGTCGAAGCGCGCGATGGTCGCTTGATAATGCGATGACCGGAACCGGGAAACGCATCTTTGAAAAAATTCGCGCCGTCGCACCCGTCTGGCTCCAGATCACCACCAGTGATGCTTTCAAATCTCCGACGATCTGCCATACCCCCTTCGCCACGGCCGCGGAAAGCTGCATTGTCTTCAGTTTGAGCGTCGGCTCTCCCGTCGATTCCTGGCTCACCAGATAGGTCTCTGTCTGCTCGGCAATGTGGGCCATCATGTGAACGGCCCCGGTCGGGAACTTTCCAACCGACGTTTCGCCGCTGAGCATGACCGCATCGGTGCCGTCGAAAATCGCGTTGGCAACATCGCTTACTTCGGCGCGCGTCGGGGAGGCCTGCTCGATCATGCTCTGGAGCATCTGTGTCGCGACGATGACAGGCTTGCCAGCCGTGCGGCAGCGGCGGATGAGGTCCTTTTGGATGATCGGAACCTGTGCCACATCCATCTCTACGCCCAAATCGCCGCGGGCCACCATCAGGCCATCGCAGTGATCGAGAATCGCATCGATCTCCCGAACCGCCTCCGCCTTTTCAATTTTCGCAATCAGATGGATGTCGGCGACTTTGTTCGTCAGATGCTCGCGAAGAAGCTGAAGATCCTCCGCCTTTCGAACAAACGACAGGGCCAGGTAATCCAGGCCATTCTCGATCGCCCAATCCGTGCATTCCCAGTCCCGATCGGTAATCGATGGAACTGCAACCGCGGTGTTCGGGAGGTTGATGCCCTTGGAGCTTTTAAGCACGCCGCCCATCAGGCATGAGCAGCGCAGCTCGTTGAAGTTTTTGTCCGTGCAGAGGAAGCGCAGCATGCCGTCTTCGATCAGCACGCGATGGCCGACCTGTACGTCATCCACAAGATGGGGGTAAATGGAACTGACCCGATTTGCCTGTCCGAGAATCGGTGCGCGCTGAATGATCAGTTCATCGCCGACGTTGATGGGCATGCCGCCGGTGCCGTCGACCTCGGCTACTTTCCCCAGGCGGATCTTTGGCCCGCACAGATCGCCCAGTACCGCGATGGGCTGAGTCCATCGGGCCGCCGCCTCGCGGATGTTGCGGAGGGTCAGCAGATGTTCGTCAAACGAGCCATGGGAAAAATTCAACCGGCAGACATCCACGCCCGCCTCGAACAGGCCGTACAACATTTCCACTGAAGAACACGCCGGGCCCATCGTGGCGACGATTTTGGTGCGGATCATCTGCATGGGAATAAAGAAGATTAACCGCAGAGGGCACGGAGAACACGGGGTATCACACAGAAAACGCGTCGAAGAGATTTAACCGCAGATGGCGCAGATTTACGCAGATGATTCAGGTCTTTGTCTTTATCTGCGAG
>DAIRGS010000174.1:0-14973 GCA_036794395.1 Tepidisphaeraceae bacterium
TGAGCGGAAACCCGACGGCTGTCGCCAATGAGCTTCCGTAATCATTCTAACTCAATACTGTCTAAATCCCCAAGAGAAGGTTGTCCACAGGCTGGACTGATCGCCACCCGAATCGGCATGTCCATTTGTGACCCTCCCGTGGATGACGTTCAATCCGAAGTGGGCGGAGGTGACGAGCGACCCCTTGAAACGCCGGACCTCTTTTGGCCTCCAAACACGTGCATCGTACCGTTGATGGTGAATCGGACAATTCCGATCGCATGCACTGGATTGGTTCGAGTGCGACAGATTATACAGCCCGTCGCAGGCAACCATGACGGTTTAAGGTGAGTCGCCGATTGACCTACTTACAGACATTTATAGTGGGTCGTCGAGCTCGCCCCTCGCATCACAAACCCAAAAGAATCTTGTCTCCGCGAAAGGCGCTGCGCGCAAGTTAATCGTAGATGGCCCAGCTACGAGGCTAAGTGCCTTTGAGGGAAATGGTGGTGCCGACAGTCCTTTTAGTCAGCAACGATCAAAACGCTTGCACTCTCCTGACAACCGTTCTCGAAGCCGAGGGCATGATGGTGGCAGGCCCGGTAGCGGGGGATAGCGCGTTAGAAACTGCGATAGTAAGCGGTCCAAGTCTCATCCTTATGAATGTAAATCCCGCGCGGGTGAAGAGCTTCCAACTCCTACAACATCTGCGTGGACAGAAAAACACCGCATCCACTCCGATCATCGTGTTTGGAGAATCGGCGTGCGAAACGGATTTGGCACTCGCGCTTGAAATGGGCGCCGACGATTATTTCCTTCGGCCCCTGAGACCGACTGAAGTTATTGCAAGGGTCCGTGCGGTTTTGCGCCGATCTGGTGGCGCAGAGCAGACAATTGCTGAGCGCCGGGTCGGACCTTTGGCAATCGACGCACATGCGCATACCGTGACATACCAGGATGAGCCCGTGGCGGTGACACGCACGGAACTATACATCCTGAATCTCTTGGCCGCACACGCGGGTACGGTCGTTACCCGAGAGCAGATCATCCATGTGTGTCGAAAGAGCGAGCATCCGGTGCTGCCTCGATCCGTAGACGTCCACATCCGCTCAATCCGAAGAAAACTCCGGGGCGGCGCTCATCTGGTCATGACGATTCGTGCAGTAGGATATCGCCTCAAAGGCGCCAGAGAAATCCACCTGGAATGAGCCGTTACTGCATTGACGGCGGGCATTGGCTCAAATTCCAATGCTCAAACGAAGAAAAAGGCGGGCCACCACGCTTTACGTGATGGCCCACCGGGGAGAGACAACTTTGCGCTCCACCCCGATTGGAAATTCATGCTGCGGACGCCCGAATGGATGACGAAATACTTGCCAGGCATGCTTTCATCGTCTCTGCCAATTGCGGCATTTGTACCGGAAGCTTATGCGAGCTTCCGAAGGATCCTGCTGAAATGTGCTGTGGATCAACGCCACTCAGGTAGATTACGGGCTTAGCACGGATCGAGGTCGCCTTGAGCAGCTCACTGATCTGTTGCTGTAAGGTGAGCGGATTGCACTGTCGGGCGGCGGCGAGAACGACTACATCACAGGCATCCAGCTCCGACGCAAGGGCCGGAAGCTTGGCGTGGACCTCGACAACCCCGACCATTCTCAACCAAGCGACCAACGGATCAAAATCAGCGTATCCAGGATGCCGGGAGTACCAGATGCGCACGTCACTTTTGTCGATCGTTGGTCGGCACAATGCCGGTATCTCACGCGACGTAACTCCCGACAACATGTTGACCATCGTAAGTGATTCGGACCGCAGGATAAAATCGTCCAGAACAGGTGTCGCCCCCTTTTCAAAAACACCACGGCATTCGGAAATCGAAAACGGTGTGATGGACGCATCTGGTCCAGAAGGGAGCATCAGGGCATTGGCGTACATATTGGCCATGCGCAGAGCGCGAGCCAGGATACTTCCGTTGCCGGCTTGCGGCCCGAGGGCTGATCGTTCAAGCACTTCTTCAATTGGCACCGTTATCATCGGTGGCAGCCCCATCTTGCGAAGCAATGCGACTGCCAGCTCATGGTACGGGAGCCCCAAGACAACAGATCGCGATCGGTAGGTCGGCTCGCCTGATTGCTTGGAGAGGTCGGCCGCTGCGGTGTATTCTTCCGGGAACTGTTGTGAAAGGGCTAACTCGGTGAGATCGTGACAAAGCCCCACAAGATGCGCAGCGCCGGGCGGCGCGGCATCACTGACGGGGACTATGCGCTCCATAATCGCGGCGACTGCGAAGGAGTGCTGCCAGAACCGCAGAACATCAAGGGAAGAAGGCCCTTCCGGGGTGAAAGATTCAAAGATCCCCACGGACAGGACCATCGTCCTTACACCCGAAGTTCCTATATTCCGCACGGCATCGTCAACGCTGGTAATGCGCGGTTTTTGAGAAACAAATGCCGCGGAGTTGGCCACCTGCAAGACGCGCGCGGCCAGGACCGGATCACGTTTGAGCGCTTGGACAACGTCGGAGATCGCGCCGCGAGGCGAGTTGACCAATCCGATGATTTCCGTCACCACTCCGGGAAGCGTCTTTGCCTGCGTGCAGGCTTCAACGCGTGACAGCGTCTGCTCCCGCGACAGCCGCCGGCTCGAACTGGGGACAATTCCAGTTGTCTCAAGAACGGTGGTGGGTGGCAGGATCGGCATGGCCGCGATTGGCCTAGCCAAAGCTGTTGCAACTTCAGGCGCTATCGAATCACTCGTCCGAACATTTTTCTGAACGCGAATCAATAGTTCCGCAAGCGAAAACCGTTGCTTCAGCATGTAATCGCGTATTCCCAACTGTCCGGCACGAAGCACTGACGCCTTATCCATGAGCTCGGTCAGGACGATGACAGCCGGACGGTGGCCTTTTGATGTCTGACGAAGGGTCTCGATCAACCGCAATACACCGCTATCCGTGGCCGGATCAATGATCAATAGGTCGGGCTTGGTGGACGACAAGACCACTGTCGCCTGGGCACTGTTTTGAGCGCAAGCCACTTCAAAGCCCGCTCCTTCCAACGTCTTAGCCAGGAGCTCTCGGCAGATCGGCGAGGCGTCGATAATGAGAATTTGTGGCATATGACACCGGATTGATTCGAGTCGCATTGCTCCTTGGATGATGTATTCATCGGAGCCGTCGCCCCTTCAATTTCAGTCGCTCTGAAAAAACACCATTTGCACACAATTGGTTGGACGGGAACACCTCCAATATGAATGCTACTCCATACAACTCGGGCGATTTGCCTCCCCTAAACAGGTGATTGCGTATCCATTTAATGCGGCGTATCCAGTGATTTGCCATGAGACTCCTGGCACAAGCAGCGGACTGCGGCGGCCTGGAGTGATTCGCGATGGCGCGGCCTGTGGGGCAAGCGTATCTGCATTTGCGTGTATGGGCGATCGGTTTTAGAATGGATCGCACACATCTCATGCAAACTGCCGATGCCGAGTTACTCGTGTTGTACGTAGAGCAGAGATCCGAGCGTGCTTTCCGCGAAATCGTGGAACGGCATACGAAGCTCGTCCACTCTATTTGCCACCGCAAGCTGCGCGACAGACATTTGGCAGAAGATGCGACGCAAAAGGTCTTCATGACGTTTGCGTCTAAAGCGAAACAACTTCAGCCCGGTCCGCTGGAAGGGTATCTGGCCATGATGGCCATCCACATATCGGCATCCACCCGGCGCCAAAGGGCTTCTGCTGAAAAGCGCGAGCGAGTTCTCCAAGAGAGACAAGCGCAGACAAACAAGCCGACCCAGGCTGACCCGCGATTGATGAAGCTGGATGAGGCCCTAGACCGCCTTAGCGAAAAATATCGGGAGCCGGTCACATTGCGCTATATTGAAGGGATGAGCATCGAAGCGGTGGCTTTAGCATTAGATTTAACGCCCCTGGCAGTGAAAAAGCGTCTCATGCGCGCTCTCACCCAGTTGCGTGAAAAAATGAATGTTCAAGGCTTTGGAATATCGATGGCCTTGGTCGCGGGGATGCTTGATCGTCTCCATGAACCACTGCCGTCACACGGCCTCGCTGCTCGAATCGCTTCGACCGTGCTATCTTCGCCGCCTATTTCAGCTTCGCATGGACGCGGACTAAGGCCCCAAATCACCCCACGCGTTGCGTTGGGGATCGGCGCGGCGATGGCGATCACGACAATTGCGATCGTTTCTCTATCGCCCCGCCAAGTAACCCCTCTCACATCACCACAAGTTCTCGGGGTGACGCCGCCCCAAGTCCAGTTGCCCCCCGTGTCCAAGGTTTCGTCTCTTGCCCTGAATCAAAAGCTTGCACGCAAACTTCCGGGCTTGATCAATCAGCAAACGCGTTTCGAATTCGCCTTGACACTACTGCAAGACGCAAGCGGAGTCCCGGTTGAGGGTCGATGGGACACGATTGCGGCGACGGGGGTCACGCGTGACACCCATATTACATTGCAGGCAAAAAGCAGCACGGTCTTGGAGCAGCTGGAGGCGGTACTGCGAACGGTATCACCATCCGGGAAGCTGGAATGTTACGTATCGGAGGATGGAAAAATAATCGTCCAGCCCCAGCGGGGTTCAACCTCCACATCGGCTCGCGTTTCGGCTGCCGAGCACTAATCCCATCGCGATTTCAGAAATTCCTTTCTCCGCCCCCCATCCCGCAAATGATTCATTAGCAATTACTTATGCAGCTTGGGTGAGGCGAAACGTCGGCAACTCACGACTAATCTACAAGAATTGTGTCTCCTCGCTGCCCGTCTGAAGTCAGTCAACAGCGTACGGAAGCACACGATAGTCAGAGGAGTGACATGGGTAAGCTCTCCCATTGCGGCAGGGTCGGCCGCGGAATGGCCGGTGCATTGGCTTTGATTTGCGCACTGGCAGTGGTCATAGTTTCGTTTCTTGCCACACGCGATGATGCCGTTGATTCGTTGTGGAACT
The DNA here is from genome assembly GCA_036794395.1 of Tepidisphaeraceae bacterium. Lineage (GTDB taxonomy): Bacteria > Planctomycetota > Phycisphaerae > Tepidisphaerales > Tepidisphaeraceae > DASXMX01. Next base: position 4,941 of record DAIRGS010000174.1, read on the forward strand.
CCATCCACCCCAACAGCATGGCCCATGAGGTGACGTCCGAGGGGGGGACGTCCACCTTGGTGGATATCCCCCTGGCTCTGATAAGCGACTATTACGAGCACGGCCTGGAACATGCGCCGCCCCGTGATCCGAGCGGCGTCATGCAGAAGCGAGAGGCCTACTACCGACCACCTTCTGACCCAGTGAGCTTCATTCGATCTAAACTCTCAAGCCAGCCGGCTGATATTGAATTGGGAAATCTGTTGACTGCCTGGGAACACCAATGGCTCCATGGGCAGCTGGCCAGCACGGACACGATTAGCAGATTTGAACAGACCGCTCGATCGTCTTCGCTAGACGCGATCGCGCTTTTGCACGCGGCCAAGGGCTTTCAGTTTCTCGATGGAGACACCTTGGCGGCGGGCTTCATCCATGCCGGCTTGGCCAAGGCTCAAATCGAATGCGCCGATATCCGAAGGGGAGATTCACGCTCGATTAATCTGCTCAATCAATTGGATCAAACCAAGTGTCTCTGGAACCTCAAGGACTTCCCGGCCGTGGAAGCCAGATTTGTGCTTGCGCGACGGCTGTATCCACCCTTGAGCGTGGAATCCAGGCGGGCGGGTTATCTGCTGGCCGATGCCTTGTTTTATCAAAAGCGGTTTAGGGAAGCCGAATCGCTCATTGAGACCGTCATGGCCGAGCATCGGCAGGTGGGGGATCTTGGCGCTCTGGACCGAGGGGATCTATACGAGATGAACTTTCAGTTGGGTTACTTGCAGTTCGCTGCCGGTGATCTTGAAGCGTCGATTTCAAATCTGAAGCGCGTGCGCGGGGGCGGCGAACATGATCAGGTGGCAGCGGATGCTCTGTTCCGCGCGCTTCTCCAAGTGGGTTCGGCAGGCGAAGCACAAAGTGCGTTTCAGGAATTTAACAGCCGATTCAAGACACCCAGCGCGAAAGCATCCGCGCGGGCCACCGATCTCGAAGAGGCTATTCAGCTTAAGGAATGGCGGCATCAAATGACGTTGATCGAGAGCATCTCCCCAACCGCCCTCGATAACGGCACGCCATAAACCAAAACCAAGGAAGGATACTCTTCATGTCCGCCGGTTCAAAACTCGTTATGAATCTCCTCTGTGCCGCCGGAATGGCGGTAGCAATCGCGGCATTTCAATTTCTTCCTCGAACATTGGCTGGCAGCCGCGCTCTTACAGCCTTGGGAGGATGCGGATCCGGCCTGTGCAGCGATCAGAAATCGGGCCTGTGCGCCTTCGCCGGCGACGCTTGCGCGGGCTATGCCGAGTGTGCTCCGAGCGACCAGGGCCCCTATATCTGCACTCCTCAACAATATTGCACGTCGACGGGCTGCGGTGGAGTCTTCAACGGTGGAAGCTGCAAGTAAGCAATCACTTGACGCGAAGGAGAACTCCGATGCGAGTGTACTTGGTTCCTGCATTGTTTTTTTTATTCACCTGCGCCACCGCGATCGGTGGGAAATCGTCGACGGGGACAATAGGAAACACTTCGGGTAGATCCGGCGTCTTTGGTGATCACTGGCTCATTCGCTGTGAAATCAAGGGGACGGTTTCGATGGGGTTGCCACGAGGCAATGATCGAACCAAGGATTTTACCCTCAAATGCACGTGTCTCCGCGATGCAGATCGGTTTGATGCGCAGACCATACGCTACGAGGGCGAATTGCCAATAGTGGGATGGCGGAGCATTCTAAAAGGGCTTTACATTTCGTACCAGATGCCCCCGCGTGGCCAAACCGTGCCGTCAGGTTACTGCGCAGTCACCGGAGATCACTTAGTGGGTGCAGTGCTGCCGAGCGGCGTGGGAACCTTCGAGGGTTACATGGCTGGTGATTACATCAGCATCACGGAAATCAAACAACTCGCCTCGGAAGTGGCTCTTTCGCAGGACACCATGGAGGGGCACGCATGTGACGTGGTGAGCCTTGATTCGGCCGATTATGGGCATTATCAAATCTGGCATGACGCCACCCTCCACCTTCCCCGCAAGGTGGTCGTGAAAAAAATGCCGCGGAATTATGCCGGTCAATTGCGCCTGGATCAATGGAGCCCCCGGACCCCTGATGGAAGCCCTGGTCCATCACCGATTACCGAAATGCTTTTCACCATGGACCAGGCGGAGTTTGACAGGGTGCAAGATCATTGGTTGCCCGTCTCGTTTCGGATGACGCGGGTGCTGCATTATGCCGATGGAAATTCCGAAACAACCCTGATGCATTGGCGCCGGACGGGAATCAATTTGAATCCGAATCCATTGCCGCAGGGCGCTTTCACCCCTGAGATGCGCCAAGGGGCACACCTCATCAACCTGGCCGAGCCACATTTGCCGTTGCAATGGAAAGACGGCCGAGCAATTCCACGGGTCGACGAAGGACTTGTCGCCCAGATGAATCGTACCGCCGAATCGCTGAGAAAGCAGCTACGTGCCTCCTCCGACCGGAGCCCACGATGACTTTAGTACGTTTGGGATTGGTTACATGGGTATTGCTCTTGGGGGTGAGCGGCCAAAGCGCTGTTTGGGCAACGGATTTCATCGATCCCAAACCAGCCAGTCCTTTTTGCGGCATATACAGCCTTTATACGGCGCTTCGAACGGAAGGAATTGAGCTCGAATTTTCCAGCTTGGTTCAACCGCAGTATGTCGGTTCCTCCTCTGGGAGCAGTATCGCAGAGATTGTGCAAGCCGCTCATGACCACCATGCGAAGGTCGAAGTCCTTACGAACCTCAGCGTCGCCGATCTTCACCACCTTGATCGTCCGGCAATCCTTCACGTCAAGAATGGCTATGATGCCGCTGAACTCAACCATTTCATTCTTTGTGTGCCTGTCCAGGGACAACTCACTTTTTACGATCCTCCTGATGAAGCGATGCAGGCCTCAGGCCATGAGTTAGCAGCCTTGTGGGGTGGAACCGCGATTATCGTTTCAGCCGAGCCCATAAGTCTGGCCTCAATGCGGATCTGGGCTGTGATGAGGATTACGATATTGGTGGGCGTGATTTTTGCCGGTATCGGCATCTCCATACTTTTTTGCCGGACCTTTAATCGCCGATATGGGTCACCAAAGCTCAAAACGCAGAGTCTTTTTCAATCTAGTTTGGTGCTGATGACAGCAATGGTTCTTGCTACCGCGTTTCAACTTGCTTCGCCTGAAGGGTTTGTCGCCCAGCGCAATGCTCTGGTTGCGCTCAATCAAGCCCACTTCGCCGAAGCGCCTAATGGGATTGATCTCGCCGCGGCACAACGGCTCCTCTCCGAAGGCGCCCTTTTCATCGACGCCCGTCACGCCGACGACTACGATTCAGATCACATTCAAGGTGCGATCAACATCCCGCCCGATTCAACACGTGGGGATATTGAACAGTGGCTACAACCACGCACGAAAGATCGAAAGATTGTCGTCTACTGCGAGAGCCCATCGTGTCCTTTTGCAGCGCAACTTGCGAAGCGCCTCAATCATTTTGGATTGAATCACATTGATGTCATGATCGGGGGATGGACGCAATGGAAGGCAACTGCGCAAAAGACTCTCATCCAATCTCACATGGATGATTCGTTGACGAGGGCCGGATCATGAAGTTCATCGTTTTCGCCATTCGCCTGCTACTCGGCACCTTGTTGCTCTATGGGGGCCTGGGCGCAATCGGTCGTCCCTTCGATTTTCTTGCATCTGTAAATGCCTATCGAATGACGGGCCCACTTTCGGGCGTTGTCGTCGCGGCTCTGCTCCCATGGCTGGAAGTGGTCAGCGCGATCTGCCTGCTGTCGGGGGTCCTGATTGATGGCGCTTTTTTCGGCGCTATTCTTCTCACCGCCTCATTTACTGTTGCGATCGGATCGGCTTGGTCCAGGGGCTTGAGTATCAGTTGCGGCTGTTTCGGAGGCACCGACGACATCATCAGCGCATATACGTTCATTCGTGCTGTGACATTGTTAGCGCTAGCGGTGTCGGGGTCGGTGCTTTCCATGCGCTTTTCAAAAAGTCGCCCCTTAGGAACTGGCATCGTTGCCGGTGCTGCACGGTCCCTTCGCGTTAAGAAGTCCACTCGCCGGTTTTTTGCTGTCTCCTCCGAAGCGTCGATGGGGCAGTCCATATCTGAACCGGCATTTCTGGCGAGTTGAATCAATGGACAACTCGCCAAACGCAGAACATGCGGTGCCCCATGGGATGAACCAAGTGTGATAGGTCACCAATGCGAGTCCAGACCCATGCGCGCTCTAGTCATAGAAGATGATCCGTCCAGCCGACGAGCATTGGTTAGACTGCTCAAATCGATGGATTTCGATGTTGAGTCAACATCCACCTTGTCCAAAGCGCTCGGACTTCTTGCTCAATGGCCTTGGGAATTAATCATTCTGGACTTGATCCTTCCAGATGGGAATGGGATCGAGGTGCTGAAGGTTATTCGTGAACAGAAGAGTAAAATCGCAGTAGCGGTGATCAGCGGCGCGGGCAATGAGATGCTGGCTCAGACCCTGCAACTCCGCCCTCAAGGTCTGTTCGGCAAACCTATCGACATCGATGACTTTCGTGGATGGTTGAGCGGCCTTGTGGAACGCTTATTGCCGCAGCTTCCTAACGAGGAACCACTGAAAACTGGCATTAAGCCCCAGATAGCCCATCGCAATGCGGTGCGAGGGCAAGCATTAGAGCCGTGATAGATGATCTGCCTATTTGGGTTTGATCGAGCGTACGAATTGATTGGCTCGACCCAATCCACCGTCTTCCGCCTTGATCAGCTTCGCGATAGCTTCGGATGCATACCTCAGTTCTCCGCTGGGTCGGGTGGAATACACGTTGGTGAACACCTCTCGCGCTTCTTTTATTTTTCCAGATAATAGCAGCAAATTGCCAGTGCCATATCGATCGCGCCAGCCCTTGAGTGTCTTTCGGCCAGCGAGAGCCGCTTGATAGGGCGCGGGATCGGCCGGAATGGACATCATGATGATGTTGCCGCCGAACTTTGCCATTTCGCTTTTCCGCTCGGCTATATCCTCTTGCGCTCCGGCAATGATTTGACGCTTAAAACGGGCCACGATCCCGGGATCATTCGCCCGGGCAGCGCCCAGGGAATTGCACAGCAGAGGCAACGCATCTTTCACGAATCCCAAACCGCACACATTGAAAAGGCCCTTGGCCGCGTGAAGCGCATCATCGGACTTGTGCTCGGCCAGGAGAGCCCGAACTCGAAAACTTTGAAGGCCTTCGATTCGCCAGGTATCGGCTGGAAGGGCGAGCGTTCCGGCTGTCGCCAGATCTTCGACCGCGGCGTACTGCTGGTCCTCCATCAGTTCCGCCATGACGCTTTTATTAAGCCGATCAATTGTCTCACCTGGATTCGCTTTCAGGTCCGCTCGAATACGAGCGACTACCTCAGGCGGCCGGCCGGATTGTTGGGCACCAGCCACGACGGTGAACATCAGTAAAGGGAATAGGGCGGATATAATCAACCGTACCATGGTTCCTCCATGAATTGTGCGTCAACCATCAACTTCTAATCAATTTCGCGTCCACTTCATCCAAATGGATGATGGGCACTCGAGCCGAATGCTGATTGAGTGGCCGGGACATGTGACGCGAGCTTATAGCGCGCCTGGACCGCGTCAGCCTCGGCGTCCCGCCCCAGGTGCCGAAGACAACTGATCAAAAGCCAGGCGCCGCTCATCTTGCGCGGGTCGGGGGTCTTGAGAAATTCAATATAAAAGCCGATTGCCTCATCGTATCTTTCAGCGGCCGAAAGATACCGTCCTGCCCGCCAGGTTAACTCACCGACATCACCTTGTTCGGCCAATCCGAGGTCGCCCGCCTCCCGGTCAGCCTGCCAAACATTCAAAATCGCGTCGGCGGCCTCACGGACTCTGCTCGCACTAAATAGCGCATCGGCATGAAGGCAAGCAGCGCGACGCGACTCCACCGATAGACGCGGATAAAGCCGCAGCGCCAAGCCGAATCGCTTTTCCAGTGCCGCGTAGTCTTTTAATCGATACAGCGCCTTCGTCTGATCGAGCTGCTGCAAGAAACTCCGCGCAGCCCGGTCACCTGGTTGCGTATCCTTGAACTGCATCTCGGCCTTCCTGAGGCCCGCTCGAATGAATACGTCCGCGAGATCGTCACCCATCAGGAAACCAAATCCTCGGGCGGATTCGAGAAGCAATTCTGCCTTTAGGGAAGAATGGGCGGCCAAATCTCCGATTTGGGTTAGTTCTTCGGCGCCCAAGCCGCCACCCGCAGTAAATCGTTCTTCCAAATGCAGCACGCGTTCAGTCAATGCATGATCGGCCTGGTTCTGGCGAAGATTTTGTCGCAATAAATCGAAGGGCTCCCTCGGCGCCTGGTAGAACTGTTCTCGTAGTTGCATCACCCCTCCACCCTGTCGAGGGGGGACATGCTCGGCAATGTGTTCGTAAAAGTCATCTAGCAGCGCCAGCGGCACTTCGGCTGGAAGAATGTTCTGGATTCCGCTGAATTGCGTCGCCTGATAATCGACTTGCAATGGCTGTACGGCGGCGGACGTGAGGATTATCCCTGAATCGTTCGTTGTCCAAATCGATCGGACAATCCACGCCAACAGCAAGACGATCAGGGCGATCATAACAGTCGCCGCCAAATACCGCCTGTGCTTTACCGTTCGATGCATTAGGGTTCGTCCAAAAGCGGTCTACAGGGCGTTTCCTCTTATATAAAACATACCGGCATCGAGATCGATTTCAATGAATTGAAATTTTGCCCTTTGGAATCTTCGCTGACAGGATTTGTATCATTCGGTTGGCGTTTTCCTCACAATTCGATGTAACGGCTGATTTCGACTCCACCCTGTAATAAAAGCGACATCAGTTCGGTGAGAGAATGGACCTCAAAGGCAGCGTAGATCCCACGGACGTGTGAGTGAACCGTGTTAACGCTAATGCCCAGCAGGTAAGCTGTCCGCCTTTCTCCCACGCCTCTCAGTAGATGCGCAAGCACCTGGCGTTGGCGGATCGTCAACTTGGACAGTTCAATTTCTTGCACCCACCTATACTCGCATCTCCTGTCGCAAGCGGAGACACAAAAATTGCTTCGTGAATACTGATCGCCACATCGCTTGCAAGCGAGTATTTACGCGTGGGACAACACCCCTTTGCAAAGCGCCTTGGTTGTTGAAGTGCTCGGCTACAGCTCGTTTTTCGGCATTTCGAGTCGGATAAGCCTCGAAATGTAGGAATCTTACAGTAGGTTTTATTTGTCTTACCACCCGTCCAACTTAACCCCATCCCTCGTCGTAGCAAAAAGCGCCGGATCTCAAAAGATCCGGCGCATTCGAATTTGAAATCTAACGACTCACTTCTGGCTCGCGTTCCTCTTCACTTGAATCAAGCAGATTGGATGGCAACCACGAGTTCACGCGATCCGCCAGCTTCTTGTCTTCCAGCTTGTCCTCTGCCGCGTCGGCAAAGAGCTTCGCCAGGATATCGACCAACTCCGACTTCTTCCGCTCGGGAGCCGGAGCATGCGTCGGACCTTTCAGCTGCATGATCAAGTGGGCGAGCTGGATCTTTTGAAAGCTGGAAAGCCATGCGGTATCCGGGCGCCAATCGTCGCGGATATTCACGCGGAGCTGCACCGCAAGGTGATGCACCAACTCCGTTCGGTGTCTCAAGTGAGCGGTGATGCACTCGACCGTAAGGAGGTCAATCAACGTGTCGAGCTTAGCGGTCGACAACTTCTCGATTTGCTCGAACGCCTTCCGATCGTCGACATAACGCTCGCCCGCGAACGGATCGACCTTCGCCCGCTTCTCTCGCAATCGGTTGGAGGCCTCGGAAGCAAACCCTTCACCATCGGCACAAAGTGTGGTGCTGTTAGGTTCGTGATGGACTGCGAGCGCTTTGGACCTGACCTTCTTGTGAAGGATCAACGCCAGGACACGCGAGCGAGCGTTGTCGTTCTTCAGCACTGCCTCGCGAACGGCCAACGCTTCATGCGTGAAGGTCACGGCAAGTTGCCGGTCGCTCAACTCATCGGAGGTCGGAGGCTTTGGCTGGGTAGCGGCGCCATCTGTTCCACCGCCAGAGTTCCCGTTTGTTGACTGAGAGCGTCGCTGGCGGGGAATGCGATAGTCCCGATGAACACGGCCGTCAGGATCAAGGGTCAGGAATGCGGTCGCCACCGACTTGGTCTCTTCGGAGACGTGGTCGGGAGCACTGCCGATGATCTGTTGCTCTTTCTCTTCCAACGCGTCAAAGCGTTGTTGGAGCCGGTTGATCCGAACGTCGTCGCCATCCTCAAGCTGTTGCGCCGCCGTTTCCAGCTTCTCGCGCAGGCGTGCAACCTTGTCGAGCTTGCGGGACGTTTTCTCATCGAATTCCCGTGCGGGTTGATCCATCGCATAGAGCCGGTCCTGCACATCTTCGCGACGACCAACCACTACCTCGGACCATCCCTGCTCTTTCATCTCCTGTCGACGAGTCTCGAGTGATTGAGCCTGAGCCTCCATGAATGCCTGACGTTCAATAAGAACTCGATCACCAAACAGATCGCGGCTCACCGCCAACTCTGGCAGAGCGGAGACATCAAATGTTGCGTGCTTGGCGTCAATCCAGGCATTGGCGATGACGTTCCGCACGTGATCGGCGTGCCGGGGAGCACCGCCGACTTCCTTCCAGACTTCCGACTGTCGCTCCTCGGGAACTGAAGCGAATGCTTCGGCCATGGCGGTGTCGATGACGCCCTGTCGGTATGCGGCTTTTACGGAATCGATAAGAGTCGCCAGCTTCATACGCTGGCGGACGTACCGCTCCTTGACGCCGAACTCGGCGGCAATCGCTGGAGCATCCTTGCCATCGGCGGTTGCCAGTTTGGCAAAGGCCTCGGCTTCATCCAAGGGGTGCATGGGCTCTCGGGCAAAATTCTCGGCAAGCGACATGGCATCCGCCTCGGTCGCATCCACGTCGTGGAGGATGCAGGGGACTTTCGGATTGCCATCGTCTTTGTGAATTTCCCGCAGCGCCCTCAATCGGCGATGGCCGGCAACCACTTCGTATTGCTTAGCTTTGCCATCCATCCGTCGAACCACCAACGGCTGTAACAATCCTTGAGAGCGGATGAGCGCCACCAATTGGTGGTGCGCTTCACTGCCGCTCTTGACCTTTCTTGGGTCTCGGCGGCCAGGAACTAACTGCGATAACGGAACGCTCAACAGTTCGTACCGTGCTTTCATGACAAACTCCTTTTTGAAAGGAACTCCACGACGAACAGTGCCAAGCCACCATGGCTGACATTTGTCGTCGCTCTGTCATCAAGGAAAGCACGGGAAATGGATGTGCGCAAGCGGATATTCACAACTTGCGCTTGCCACATCGCGTGGTATAGTTCTCAACATTACCACTCACTTAAATCTTGATGCCCCAAAAACACAACGACGATGAGCACGAGCAGTTTCTCGTCAAGTTCACCTGCACCGTCACGCACGAAGGATGGATCGTCGTTGACGGCACACGTGACACTGCTGCTCGTGCTGCCCGCAAAGCGGTTGACGCGTTCACGCCTGATGAACTTCATAGGTCATCCACGCACCGAATCCGCAAGCACCTTGCGATTGGCAAGATTGTCAAAGCCACTACGGCGCGAGCCGCTCTCACGAAAGCGTCTCGCGGGATTGAATCACCATACGCGTGAACTCAGTCATGCAGGAAGAATATATTGCATCTTCACAAGATGCAGTAACTATTTTCCACCCCACCCCAAACCGGTGAGGCCCGCAGGGCCGGCAAGTCGAGGCCGTGAGGCCGAGTGAGGCCCCTTCCGGTGAGCGAAACGCATGTGAGATCAAACCCGTGAGGGTTAGGAAGGGGCCGAAGTCGGGGGTGCTGTTTCGACTTCGAATGCGCAGAAACCCTTTCAATACAAGGCCCAATGGCCGAGACGGGTATCCCCTGAGCGGGGAAGGGTGTGGGGATACCCTCCCAGGTTCGATTCTCGTGATCTCCACGAGTCGACAATCACTCATTACCTGGGTTGTCCCTAAAGAAACGGATGAT
>DAIRGS010000013.1:0-45939 GCA_036794395.1 Tepidisphaeraceae bacterium
ATTGGTCTAAACATGACTGCGCCTCTTCTCTACTCGACGTTAAAAATTCTTCTCTGTGCCCTGTGGTTTATTTTGCTTTGGATTTCTTCGTGTCTTCGTGCCTTCGTGTTTAATCTTTTGCTTTTCTTCGCGATTGGGATGTGCTTCCATTCGGAGGCGGGGTTCGGCAAAATAGGCGGGAAGTGAATTGGTTTTGGCGGAATTGAAAACGAAAGTGAGTTCACATGGCGCAGGGAAATAACTATCCGAAACTTCATAATGCCGCGTGGCCTGGTCTTGTGGGCAAAGGGCCCGACTCGGAGCCGGCGATTGATCTGGATACGATGATCAAACTGACGGCCGATGCGAATGTGAACGGCGTGAAGTTTGATGGCATCGACTTGTTTCTCTTTGATCCGCACATCAGCATTGATGCATCAGACGATGACCTCAAACGCCTTGCCGACAAGGTGAAGGCGAAGAACCTGGTGATTGGGTCGGTTGTTGCGCCGGTATGGCCGCCGACGGGGGGTGGGTCGGCGATGGGGGATGAATCGGAGCGGAAGAAGTTTGCCGGGGCGGTGAAGAAGGCCTGCCGGATTGCGGGGAAGTTAAAGGAGCTGGGGGCGCGGCCTTATGGGGTGATTCGAATTGACTCAGCTGCCAGCCCGACCGAATGGGACAAGGACCCGGCGGGGAATCAGAAGAAGATCGCCCAGACGTTCCGCGAGAGCTGCGATATCGCCAAGGGCTTTGGCGAGAAGCTGGCTGCCGAAGGAGAGATCTGCTGGGGCGGGATGCATTCGTGGAAGGCGATGGTTCAGCTCCTGGAGATGGTGGAGCGGGACAACATCGGATTCCAGGCGGACATGGCGCACACGCTGTTGTATCTGCTGGGATACAACGCCGAGCAGGATGCGATTTTGCCCCAGAATTTTGACTGGAAGAATCAGGCGCAGTTTGCGGAAGGGTATAAAAAGCTGACGGCGGCGCTTCGGCCGTGGACGATCGATTTCCATGTGGCGCAGAACGACGCGACGGTGAAGGGATCGGGGTCGCACGATAAGACGGGGCGGCACTGCCTGGCGAATGATCCGAATGGGAAGCTGGATATTCCGCGCGAGGCGGGGTATTGGCTGCGGGATGAGAAGGGGAATGTCACGAAGAAGTTCAAGCATATCTGCTGGGACGGGTGCATGTTTTCCAATGACACGATGATGAAGCAGCAGACCTGGAATGATATTCTTGGGGCGATGGTGAAGGTGAGAGAGTTGCACGGGTGGGTTGCGTGAGGTGGGAGTCCGAGAGTGTGCAGGGTGACACTAGATGACCGTGCGCGATTCCGCGCTTTTGGTGACATGGCTTTGTAAGCCATGATCGAGGGGGATGACCATCAGCGCCAGGTCAGATGTGGGAAAACCAAGTTTCGACGTTCGGACAACTTTCTTATTTTCCGGAAGGAAATGCCCGATTCGGCAAGTTGGTTTTCCCACATCTGACCCGGCGCCGGACCCGAAGCTCCCCCAAACACGGGTTGTCTTCGACCCTGAGGCTCAGACCCGAAGGGGAAACCCGTGCCACTTAAATGCAATGGAGCTGAATCGCTCGCGGTCATTTAAAGAATCAGGATGGTCAGATCCTGTGGATTGATGTGGAGCGCCGCCAGACTGGCCGACGCGGCCGCGGTGCTGGCGATGTTGGCCAGGCGGAATGCCCGGTTGGTGGTGATGTCAGTGCCCTGGAGAAGCTTGATCGAAGTGGCTGCCACGCCAAATGGTGCGCCGCCGTTGGCGGTCTGGATTCGTCCGAGGTTAAGTGACCCGAGTTGCGAAGCCGAGATCGTGGAACTCGTGAATGTCGTTCTGCGGGGGTCGCCGCCAAGGGTGATATTGGCGATTGATGCGTTCGATACAAAATCCACCGCCGAGACCGGGAGGGTCCCTGGCGGAAGCGCGGCCACGCCCGCCTGGACCGAGCTACCGGACATCGTGCGGCCGAGGAGGGCCCCGATGTTTCCCGCGCTGAAAATAGCGCTGTCGCGAATATCGCCCATCACCTGCGCGCGGCCCAGATCCAAAACGCCCTGGGCAAACCCGTTGGTAAGTGTAATTGACGAATTGATCAGGCTACCGCCGACCTGAAGCTGGCGGATTGATGGGGCTGTCAGCGTTATGCCCGCATCAAGGCGAACGAACATCTCACCGATACCGGCCGATGAATTGATGATCTCGTTGCCCACCTGCTGGAAGGACAACTGAGGCGCCCGCCCCGCGCCCACTGTAATAGTTCCATTATTCGCCGAGAGCAGGCCGATCGATCCAACGCCGCCGGGCAGCGCGATATCGCCGCTGATATTGGCACGAGGGGCATTGATCGCACCCAGCGCGGAATCCGCCGTGATCGAATTCAGGTTGATCGTCTGGCTTCCGCTATGGCCCTGCACGTCCAGAGACAAGGTCGTCCCCGCGGTGGTGCCGGAAGTCGCTATGTCTGAGAGTGTGAGCGCTTTAATGGTTCGGACTCCCCGACCATTGGGAAGATCGACCGTTCCGCTGGCCGTGAAATGAAGCGTCGCGGAGCCGGGGCCAGACAGTGAAATATTCGTGAACGTGCCTTCGGGTGTATAGAAGCTGAACGACTTCCCTGAGCCGGCTCCCAGCGTTTTGTCCAGGCCTGATCCGCTGGGGGGTGGCGTAACAGTCCCCGTTGTATTGAGCAGAATGCGGATCCCCGAATAGGGCGTTTCCAGCAAATCCAGCCGGCCATCGGAATTGAAATCCGCCGTTCGCAGATGCTGCGTAAACTGCCCACCGTTGACAACGACCGGCGTGCCGAATGTTCCGTTGCCATTGCCGGGATACAATTTCAATTCACTATCAAACGAGCTAACGACGATGTCCTGATTGCCCGTTCCCGAAAAATCTCCCGCTATGACGGCATCGGAGAAATTGGCTCCTCCATACATGGCCGCCGGACGGAACGTGCCGTCTCCGTTTCCAATCAACACACCGAGGGCAGTTGTTTCAAAATCTGAATTGGTCACCGCGACGTCGAGATGCCCGTCATTGTTGAAGTCGCCCAGCGCGATCGCCGAGGCATTTCCCCCGGCGGGGAAAAATGTCGGCAGCCCGAAGGTTCCCGGAGCCGAAGGATTGCCCAGCAGGATGCTGACGTCTTTCTTTCTGCCCCGCGAGAGGGCGAGATCCAGCACGCCATCATTATTGAGATCGCCTACGGTGAGGCCGGAGGGGCTATCGCCACCCGATGCGTAATAGACCGCCGGTGCGAACGTGCCGTCGCCGTGATTGATCAGGACTGCGACGCGTTTGGCGGTGGTCGCGACCAGGTCAGCAAAGCCGTCGCCATTCAGATCGATCGCGATAAGGGTCGACCCGGCGCCAGTCAGATGAAAACGCTGCACTGGCTTGGCAAATGTTCCGTCGCCATTGCCGGCGAATATTTCGACCGTGCCGCCCACCGCGTTCGGCTCGGAGCCGAGAACGGCCAGGTCTACTGTGCCATTGTGATCAAAATCGGCCGCCGCCACCGCGCGCGGAATGCCGGCGTTCACGTTTCGCATTCGAACAAACGAACCATCGCCGTTGTTCAGCAGGATTCCGATTTGGTTATCCAGCGGAAGAACCGCGGCAATGTCCGGGGAGCCATCGCCGTTAAAATCGCCTATGGCGGTATCATGGGGGATGGACGTAAACGGATAGTGCTCGGGGGCCGCGAATGTGGCCGCGCTCAGAAGCATCCGACGCTCGAGGCCTTCGGCGCTCAATCCAGCCTCCGATTTTCGTGCCACCCTGTGCTTTCGGTTTGGTACTGCGTCTCCGAAATAATCAAAAGATTGCGCGCGTTCATCCATGAGGTAACTCGATAACCCTTAGCTCACCGTAATTTGTCCGGCGGAGACTACCGGTCCTACCCCGTCACTGTCCAGCATGACGACGTCCCTACGCCAAGCCTTTGTCATTCGGGCGCTGCTCAATGCTTTAAGCACGGGTTGATGACGCGAACGACAATTTTATTTGTTCAATCCGTCCAGGTTATCGTACCATACAAACACCTAATCATTGCGGAGGGTGAGCAATGTCGATGCATCGGGAAGGGTTCTCGGAGTTTCTGCACCTGCGGCGGATTGCCGTGGGCAAGCGCTGGAAGCGGATCTTATCCGATGCGTATCTGAGCCGGGCGACGCTCCACCGCATCCGCCATGGGGATCCGCACAATCCGATCGCTGAAGTGGACAGCCTGCGCTCGCTATCCAATGCGCTCGAATTTGCCTCGTGGGCCGATTTGATTGCTGCTTTCATGGCCGAGGACCCCAAGGCCGGCCTGGGGTCACGCACTGGTTCAGCAGACGACAACGGCAGGTCTTTTTCGAATCGAGACACCGAGGGTGACGCGGTGGTAGCCCTTTCCAAGGCGCTCAATCTTTCGCCGACAGAGCTGGTACGTCGATTGGGCGTTCGAACGGCGGTGGGAAGCGTGACCGTTCCTGCCGCCCGTGATCTGCCCAGTTCGCTGCGCTCCAATCTCAAACGGCCAGCCCGGATGGTGCCGCACTTCAGCAGTGGAGTTGCCGCGAGCAAGCGCGTTGAGAAGCTCGAGGATGAAGATCCTGACGCCCGGCGTCCCGCTGATACGCTCGATGACCGGGCCTTTACCATTCCCGTGGATGGCGATTGCCAGGAACCGGTCTGGAACGACGGGGAGATTGTTCTGTTCAGCTACGATTCATACGAGCGCGAAGGCATTCTCTCCGGCAAAAGCTACTACCTCGCGTTTTCCGATGGCACGACCACCTTCAAACGCGTTTTTCTCGACCCGGCCGATCCAAATGTTTATGTATTGCGCTGCTGGAACCAGCAGAAATACCCGCTTGAACGCCGGGTTCATTTCAGCGAAGTCGTTCGCATTGCCCGGGCGGTTTCCAAGCAAATGACCCCACAGGAATGAGGTGGGTCTCGATGATTGTGCGTGATTCGGCGCTGATCCGGGATCCTGGCGGCAGGTGAAATCAGTATCGCGGTAGTTTGGGGAGGCGGGAATTGCAGCGATTGGAGAAGCCGGGGTGGCGCGGGGTACCGCTATACCCCGGCGTGGGGGGCTAAGCGCGACGGAACCCGGCGTTCGGGTGGATGCGGCGCAGGGACCTGGGATGCCGCGCCAACTCATCGGGCTATCGCAGGTCCGCTAACGGAATGACGAAGATTTAACTTGCATTCGGCCCCAAGCAATTAAACGGCATAAATAGAATCACCTGCGCAGCTTCAGACGTAAGGGGCGTGGAGAGGGGCACGCGAGGGCGGGTTTTGCTTGTCATCATTTGGGCATGGCGTAAGGTAAAGGCCTTGAGTCTGAAACAGTTTGGGGAATCGCTACATATATTGAGCCGTCCATAGGTTAGCTCCCGCGGCAGCAGTTCATGGGAGTCGGGCGGAATCTCTTCTGGAGTGGAAAAATGCGGCGGCAGAAGACCTTGCGCGGGCTGAAGTCTAAACATACCTTGAACGAATCGGCCCGCCAAAAGGGCGTTGAAAGCCTCGAAGGCCGCCGCATGCTGGCGGCACATATCGTGGGCAGCTCGACGGTGTACGCGACGATTCAGTCGGCCGTGGATGCCGCGGCTCCTGGCGCGACGATCAATGTCGACGCCGGCACGTACAACGAATCGGTCAATATCTCCAAGACACTCACGCTCCGCGGCGCGCAAGCCGGCATCGATGCGCGAAGCGCTCGTGGCGCCGAAAGCATCGTCTTCGCCACGACGACCGCGATCAACATCACTGCAAATGATGTGACGATCGATGGGTTCACCGTGCAGGGCAATGGCCAGAACATCGGCGCCGGCCTGGGCGCGGGCATCATCATGGGGCCCAGCATTCATGGCACCCATGTCGTCAACAACATCATTCAGAACAACATCACCGGCATTTATCTTTCCAACGACAGCGACACCGACGCCGGCCTCATTCAGCACAACCTGATCCAGAACAACTACGAGGCCGGGCAGAACTGGACGTATGGATGGAACGGCAGCCGGGGGATTTACTCCGATGGCACGGTCTCCGGCGGCAATCTCACCAACGTCCTGATCGACGCCAACCGCATCTACAACACCGTCAGCGGCGCGGATATGGGCGAAGGGCTTATCGCGCTCCAGGCGGGCACCGCCGGCCGTCAGTCGAACATCACTATTAGTAACAACTACATCGGCAACGACTCCAAGGCGATCCTCATGTTCAACGTGACCAACCTCACGTTCATGGGAAATACCGCCACCGCCACCAACGACCAATCGAGCGGCCCGGTTCGTTTCGAGGGCAACGCGAACACCATCAACATTCAGTACAACACCATTACCGGCAACGTTGGTCCGGGGGTGGCCGCCGACAGTGCCGGCGCTCCGGGCGACAGCTCCGGGTTCGTCGTCAACAACAACAATATTTACGGCAATAGCAGCAGCATTGGCGTACTCACCATCTCCAATGTGTACAACGGCATGCTCTATGCCGTCGGCGATTGGTGGGGCAACGCCAGCGGGCCTAGCGGAGATGGGCCCGGCACGGGTTCGGCGGTGTGGGCCAACGGAACCAGCGGACACGGAATTATTCCCTCTGGCGCGCCCGGCGGACAGGTGACTTTCAGCCCGTGGGCAACCGCCCTGATCGATATCACACATATTCCCGCGCCAGCAGCGCCGACCGGACTAGCCCTGACAAGCGTCTCGTCCACGCAGGTGAACCTGACCTGGACGCCTCAGATGACGACCGCGACCAGCCAGCTCGTCCAGCGCTCGACCGATGGCGTGAACTTCACAACTATTGCCACGCTGCCGCCGCTGCTGAATGCGTATACAGATTCCACGCTTCTTGCCACCGGCACATATACCTATCGCATCATCGCTTCCAACCCGACCGGAAACTCGGCGGCGAGCAACCTCGCCAGCCGAACGCTGCTTACCGTGCCCGCGGCTCCGACTAACGTTGCCGCCGGCGCGGCCGGAACGAGTCAGGTGTTGGTGACATGGACAGCCGGTGGAACGACGCAAACGTCGTTCAACGTTTTGCGATCCACTGATAACGTCACCTTCAGCGTCGTGGCCACGGGAATCGCCGCCAGCGCGACCAGCTACGCCGACTCAACCGGCCTGGCGGGCGGCACAAAATACTATTACCAGGTCGTCGCACTCAACGCGGCCGGCACTTCCGTGGCGTCAAACACCGCGACAGTCACCACGATTTCCGCCAGTGCGACATTCACCCAGTTGAGCACCTTGAATTGGACCAGCGCCACCGCCGGCTACGGCACCATCCAGAAGAACCTAAGCATTAAGGGCAACCCGCTCAAGCTGCACGGCGTGACCTACGCCAGCGGCATCGGCACGCATGCCGCCAGCACAATCACCTACGGGCTGGCTGGTCAGTACGATGCGTTCCAGACAGATGTCGGAATTGATGATGAAGAAATCGGCGTTGGGTCAGGGTCGGTCCGCTTCCAGGTGATCGGCGATGGCAAGACGCTTTTTGATACAGGCGTGATTACCAGCAGCACCGCGACGGTTCATATTGCTGTTCCGGTGACCGGCGTGCAAACGCTTCAATTGATCGCCATCAACGGCGTCAATGGCAGCATCGACTACGATCACGCGGATTGGGCGGGGGCTCAATTCCTTACCAATCCCGCGGCTCCCAGCGCGCCGGCCGCTCCGACCGGATTGGTTGCAACCGCTCTGAGCACCACTTCGGTCGGGCTCAGTTGGGTCGCCGGTTCGGCGAATCAGACCAGCTTCGCGATCGATCGTTCAACCGATAATGTCACATTCTCTACAGTTGCCACCAACCTCGCCGCCAACGCCACAACCTGGACCGATCCGGCAGTTTTGACGCCGGGGACGAAATACTACTACCGCGTTCGGGCGGTGAATGCGCTTGGCTCCTCACCGGCTTCGAACACGGCCTCGGTGACCTTGCCCACTTCCAACCTGATCGCCACGCCGCTGAGCAATTTGAACTGGACCAGCGCCACCACCGGCTACGGCACCATTCAGAAGAACCTCAGCATCAAGGGCAACGCGCTTAAGCTGCACGGGACGACATACGCCACCGGCATCGGCACGCATGCCGCCAGCACCATCACCTACAACCTTGCCGGGCAGTATCAGGCATTCACTTCCGATGTCGGAATTGACGATGAAGAAATCGGCGTCGGCTCGGGATCGGTCATCTTCCAGGTGATCGGCGACGGGAAAGTCCTGTTTGACAGCGGCGTGCTGACCAGCAGCAGCGCGACGGTGAAAATTAACGTATCCGTTGCCGGTGTGCAGACGCTGCAATTGGTCGCGACCAACGGGATTGCAAACAACATCGATTACGATCACGCCGACTGGGCCGGGGCGCAATTGCTGGGAAGCCCGGCCGCGCCAACCGCTCCCGCTTCGCTGATCGCGACAGCCGTCAGCTCCAACTCGATCAAGCTCACGTGGACCGCCACGTCGGGCAACCAGACCAGCTACACGATCGATCGCTCCACCAACGGCACCACGTTCACCACCGTCGCCACGGGCATCAGCGCCTCGGCCACAAGCTGGACCGACCCGGCGGTTCTGACCGCCAACACCAAGTATTACTACGTGATTCGAGCCGTGAACTCGGTGGGCGCATCGCCCAATTCCAACATCGCCACTACGACGACGCTGCCGGTCTCTACGATCACCTACCTGAGCGACATCGCCTGGACCAGCGCAACATCCGGCTGGGGCACCGTTCAGAAAGACACCTCGATCAAAGGCAATGCAATTACGCTGCACGGCACCACCTATGCCAAAGGCCTGGGCACCCATGCCGCCAGCACGATTGTTTACAACCTGGCCGGCAAATACACGACTTTCCTGTCCGATGTTGGCATCGATGACGAAGAAATCGGTGTGGGCTCCGGGTCGGTTCGCTTCCAGGTGATCGGAGACGGCAAAGTCCTGTTTGACAGCGGCATCCTGACCAGCAGCAGCCCGACGGTCAGCATCAATGTGTCGGTGGCTGGTGTGCAGACGCTGCAACTGGTCGCGACCAACGGCATCGTCGGCGACATCGACTTCGACCACGCCGACTGGGGCGGGGCGCGAGTTCTGTAACAATAAGAGATTCGATCCAAGCATCCGGTTGAAATGGAAAGGGCGAGACTCAAACGCGAGCCTCGCCCTTTTCGTTTACGAGCTGCGTCAGGTTTGATGGCAATATCGGCGGGCTATTCTTGTGGCACGGGCATCTTGCCCGTGGTGCGTGTATTCATGCACGGCGGTGGTACTCCGCCGATCAGGCCATCGATGTGCATCCCGGCTGCCCGGCTCCATTTGCCATTTACGCGATTGCTGAATCGGCCTTTGGCCGATGGCCGCGGCGTACCGTGGCCCACGGGCTGGAAGCACCGTGCCACGAAAATGCTCGCACATCTTGTCGCCAAGAGTTTTGTGCACCCATGCACAGCACGCTTGATGGTGAAACTTCTACCGATGGTGTTATGCTGGATGACATCGGAGGATTCTCATGTCGCGCGTTTTGATTGTCCTGATAATCGCAAATGGGATTGTCCTCGTATCCAATCGCGCGGCTGAAGCTCGCACCGGCGGGTGGATCAGTGGTGCATCTTTCGCCGGAACCGAAATAGTCGTGACGCGATCAGTGCGGCTCGTCAGGCGGAATATCTAAATGAACGCATGACTTTTGCGCAAAATCTAATCCACCGTTGAGGGCTGGGGCCGGTACTGTTTAGGAAGGTTTGCGGTTTATCAGGCGTTGAAGTTGGGTTTACGACGGAGGTGTACACGTGTCCATCAGGGCTCTGCTTGTTTCGGCATGCTCGATGTTTGCCGTGCTGGCGATCTTCGCGGGGTTTGAGCGGGCGACGGCGCAGCAGGCGGCCAATCCGGAAAACGTCCATCCGCGGCGCGTGAAGGTGCTGTTCCTGGGCGATACCGGGCACCACCAGCCGATCGAGCGGGCGCGGGACGCGTATTCCCACCTCGGACGGCATGGCATCGATCTGACCTACACGCAGGATCTATCTGATCTGAATCCCGACACACTTGGGCGATATGACGTACTCCTCTTGTACGCCAACTGGACGAGCATTAAACCGGAGCAGGAAAAGGCGCTGATCGATTTTGTCGAGGGTGGGAAGGGATTGGCGACGATCCATTGCGGGTCTTACTGCTTCCTGAATTCACCGAAGATTACCGCGATGATCGGCGGGCGGTTCAAGAGCCACTCGACCGGCACATTCAAGGAAACCATCGCCAAGCCCGACAGCGTGATTGAGCAGGGATTGAATCCGATCGAGAGCTGGGACGAAACATATGTGCACGAGATGCACAATGAAAAGGATCGGGAGGTTCTTTCCTACCGCGTGGAGGGCGACAAGCGCGAGCCATACACCTGGACGCGCACGCAGGGCAAGGGCCGCGTGTTTTACACGGCCTGGGGGCACGATCAGCGGACGTGGACGAATCCCGATTTTGATGCTCTGCTCGAACGGGGGATTCGATGGTCGGCGGGCGACTGGGCGCTGGCCCCGCAGCCGAAGCTCAAGCCGTTTACTTATGTGGAAGCCAAGGTCCCCAGCTACGTGGTGGGCGCCCGCTGGGGAACGGCTGGCGAGCCGCTGACGACCATGCAGGAGCCGGTAAGCCCCGAAGAATCAATGAAGCACATGGTGGTGGCTCCGGGCTTCAATGTGAAGCTGGTGACCTCCGAGCCGAATGTGAAAAAGCCCATCTGCATGGCGTTTGATGAGCGCGGGCGAATGTGGATCGCCGAGACGTTTGATTATCCGAATAACATGCAGCCGACCGGCGAAGGGCATGATCAGATCACGATCTGCCAAGACACCAATGGCGATGGCGTGGCCGATAAGTTCACGGTCTTTGCCGACAAGCTGAGCATTCCAACCAGCATCACTTTCGCCAACGGCGGCATCATCGTTGCCCAGGCGCCGGACATGCTCTTTTTGAAAGACACTACCGGCTCAGGCAAAGCCGACGTTCGCAAGGTGCTCTATCACGGCTGGGGCACGCGCGATACGCATGCCGGGCCGAGCAACCTGCGGTACGGTTTTGATAACTGGATCTACGGTACGGTGGGGTATTCGGGTTTCAATGGAACCGTCAATGGCGAGCACGTGCAGTTTGGCCAGGGCGTATTCCGCATGAAGGCCGATGGGTCGAAGCTGGAGTTCCTGGGCTCGACCACGAACAACACCTGGGGCCTTGGGTTTACCGAAGATGGGCAGGTCATCGGTTCCACCGCCAATGGCAACCCGGCCTGGTACCTGCATATCCCGAACCGGTATTTTGAAGGCGTCAGCGGCTGGCCGGCCACGAGGCTCGAAACGATTGCCGATTCGTATCACTTCTTTCCGGTGACCGACAAAGTGCGGCAAGTGGACTGGTTCGGCGGATACACCGCCGGGGCGGGCAGCGCGCTGTATACCGCGCGCAGCTTCCCGAAAAGCTATTGGAACCGGGTGGCCTTTGTCAGCGAGCCGACCGGCCATCTGATCGGTCAGTTTGTGTACGAGCGAAAGGGCAGCGATTTCACCGCTCAGGATGATTTCAATCTACTGGCCAGCGATGATGAATGGACTGCGCCCATTGCGGCGGAGGTTGGCCCCGATGGGTCGGTGTGGTTCATCGACTGGTACAATTACATCATTCAGCACAACCCGATTCCACGTGGATGGCAGAATGGTAAAGGCGGAGCATACGAGACGCCGCTCCGCGACAAGCGGCATGGACGGATTTACCGGCTGACGTGGGCGGCGGGCAAACCCTCTAAGACGTTTGACCTTGCGGGGGCATCCAACGAGAAGCTGGTGGAGGCGCTTAAAAGCGACAATATGCTTTGGCGCATGCACGCGCAGCGCCTGCTGGTTGAGCATGGCGATAAGAGCGTTATCCCTGCGCTGGCTAAGTTAGTTGACGACCAATCCACCGACGAACTGGGGATCAATCCGACAGCAATTCATGCCCTGTGGGCGATCCAGGGCATCATCGGCGGGGGGGAGACAGGATCGGCGGCTAAGTCGGCGCTAAAGAACCCATCGGCGGGTGTGCGAAAGGCGGCGGTGGATACATTGCCGAGAAGCAGCGATTCGGTCGCGGCGATCTTGAGTGCGAAACTACTGGATGATTCAGATCCGCAAGTTCGCAAGAGCACGTTGCTGGCGCTTTCAGAAATGCCGGCATCGAATGAAGCCGGGGCGGCGGTCTATGCCGCAGTGAAAAAGCCGGAGAACGCGAAGGATCGATGGATTCCCGATGCCGAGGCAGTGGCCGCGGCGCATCATGATGTGGGTTTCCTTCAGGCGGTCTTTGCGGCGCATCCGCGGAAGGACGATCAAAAGTCCGTCGCGATGGCGGAAGTTGCCGTCAACCTGTTGCCCAATCCATCATTCGATGAGATTGACGCCAAGGCCGCCAAACCCGCGCCGCTGGCATGGCGGAAGCGCACATATACGGGGCAGGCCGAGATCGGCGCTGATCAACCGGGACATACCGGCGCGAACTGCCTGATGATTAGTTCTGATGCCGGGGCAGACGCCAGCGCGAACGTTGCGGTTCGCGTGGAACCCAATACGCAATATCGGCTCTCAGGGTGGATCAAAACCAAAACGCTTGAGCCGCTCACGGGTAAGGGCGCACAGTTGAATGTGGATCAATTTCAGGAGCCGCGTGTTGCGACCCGGACGATCAAGGGTAACAGCGATTGGCAGCAGGTGGAGGTGGAATTTAATAGCGGCACGTATAAGTCGCTGACAATTGATTGCCTGTTTGGTGGATGGGGAACTGTCAAAGGCGTTGCGTGGTTCGACGATGTGCAACTTTCGAAAGTGAGCACCGCGGGCTTGGCGGCGGGCGAAAGCCGGACAATTGGCGTGGTCGTCAATCAGTATGCGCGGCGTGCGCCATCCGATTCGATCATGGCAACGCTCGAAGCGGTATCGAAGGCTGATGCGGGGCTGGCGACGGTTGTGCTTGATGCGCTGTCCCGAAACTGGCCGGCGGGAAAATCGCCAAGGCTTTCAGAGGCGGATGTAAAGCAGATGAGCACCTTGATGACCGCGCTGCCTTCGCGGGCGCAGGATGCGTTGCTGGCGCTGATCGTGCGCTGGGATAAGCGGGAGATGTTCGCCGCCCAGGCGGCGGGTGTGATCTCGACGCTGCAAAAGTCGTTGTCGGATCAATCACTGGATAGCACTGCCCGCGTGGATGCGGCGCGGCATCTGATTTCCATCGATGATTCATCATCCACCGCCGAAATGGTGCTGAAACAGATTGTGCCGACCGAGCCGCCGGATGTGCAGATCGGGCTGCTCGATGCAGTGGGCCAGAGCCGCGATGGAGGACTTGGCCAGGCGCTGGTGGGGCATTATGACCAGCTTGCACCCGCGGCCCAGCGCGAGTTGCTGAACCTGATGATTCGGCGGAACCAATGGACCGGCGCTCTGCTCGATGGCATCAAATCCGGAAAGGTCAATAACCGCGATCTTCTCCCCCAGCAGTGGAGCACGCTCGCGGCTAACCTCGATGAGCAGATTTCCGGGCGGGCCCAGGAACTTCGCAACGCAACCGGCCGGGCGCCCACTGCCGATCGAAAGGCGATTGTTGATAAGTTTATCGGCGTCGCGGACAAGCCCGGTGATGCGGCCAAAGGCAAGTTGCTGTTCGAGGCCAACTGCGTTATCTGCCACGCGATCGAAGGCACGGGTGGGAAGGTTGGCCCCGATCTGACCGGCATCGGCGCCAAGCCCCGCCCTGAGTTGCTTCACAAATTGCTTGACCCTAACAGCTCGGTCGAAGGAACGTATCGGCAGTGGATCGTGCGCACCAAGGATGGCGACGTGATCGCCGGCCGAATTTACGCCGAGAACAAAACCTCGATCGAGCTCTATGACGCGACCGCCAAGCTTCATGAGGTGCAGCGGACGGATATCGACCGGCTGGTCGGAACGTCCAAAACATTGATGCCCGAAGGATTTGAGCAGCTGGGCGAAGAAAAACTCGCCGACCTGCTGACGTTTTTAGGGACCAGCAAAGTCAAACGGTAGAGGACGGCACGGTGATTGCATTGTCTCCTGTTGTTCATAAACAGGAGACACACATGGGAAATCCTCAAATGCGGCCCGCATCAGACGACCTGGCCCCCGACACCGCGCGCGTTTATGACCGGGGTGACCCCCAGAAGGAATCCGGCATGGGCAGGCTCGATAATAATGTTTCGACGCCCGCCAAATCGCCGGATCGCATGGAAGAGGCCGTGAAACATCGCCAGCCTTTGCGGCAGATCAATGCCGACGACGTGATCAATGCCAACGAAGAAGGGCAGGCGGATGGGGAGCGGATTCGTTCGGAGGAGCCGCGACCGGATGGGGCGGATATTGAGAATGAGTAGAGTTGAGAATTAAAACTGGTCGGGTTTCAGTTCCACGACCTTGCCACCTTGCCATACGACGATTGATTCGCCCAACAATTTATGGCGGCGGAGTGCATCGCGAACTGCGTGACGCATCGCGGTGTCGAGTACACCGTTCTCGTCTTCTTGCATTAACTCGTCCCAGTCAGCCGCAGCCACAGACGCCGGAGGAGAAGTCTCGCCATTGGTTTGCTTCATAAATTCGAATTCTTCTATTATGCCCACCTGACGCAATCAGCCGCGGGCCTTGGGGCTCTGCATTATTATACACTCGCCAGTTGTTGGCGATCGGATGATAAAGTTCAAAAAAATTGGCGATGCCGCGTTGATATCGTCGTTCGATGGTCAAGGTCGGGATTCCGTGGCCGCCGCCTTCGACGCGCTTTTGGACACGCTGGATGGCCATTTGAACGGTCGGAAGCCAGATGAACAGTAGGTGGAATGAGTAACCCTGATCAAGAAGGGTGCGAATCCACGGGGCGAAAGTGCGACTGGCGAGTGTCGTTTCGAATGCAAAGTTTTCCTGCCGACCCGCCAACTCGCGGAGGCGGGACAGCATGATTTTTCCCGCGGGGATTGCCATTTCCTCGGAATTGTATTCCGAGAGACCTCGCGCGATCGCGTCGGCATTCACGAAATGGCGCACGCCTGGCGTGCCCCGAAGAATGCTTTGCGCGACGGTCGATTTCCCGGCGCCGTTTGGCCCGGCGATAATTACGACCCGCTTCCTCTCGTTGCCACTTTTCGCCAAAAGGTCAACCTTCTATTAATTCGTTTCAGGCTTCAGCCATTTCACAAACCATTCGATCGCTGCGGCTTCGGCTTTCGGGTTTACCGCGTGGCCGGTGTTGGCTTCGACCATCAGTTCAAACTTATCTGCCGCCCCGGCTTGTGAATAGGCCGCCTTGGCCGCTTCTTCGCAGAGACGCGCACCCGGCAGGGGGTTGATGGGGTCTTTGTCGCCACTGATGGCGAGCAGGGGGCGCGGGGCGATGAGCGGGAGCATGGCCGGGCCATCGAAGGTGCTGTAGATTTCGGGGATCACGCGGTCGTAAAAATGGCGTGCGAAGTTGGCGTCGGGCTTGTCCACGTTCGCCGACTTGGCTGCTTGGGCGAACGCGGCTTTGAATGTTCCCACGCGATTCTGCCAGCCGTCGTGCTGGAGACTCCACTCGAAGCTTTGCAGTGAGATGCACGGAATGGCGACGGCAATCCGTGGGTCGGCCGCGGCGGCGAGCCATGTTTCGATGCCGCCCTTGGAGATGCCCATCAGGCCAATACGGTCAGGGTCAATTTCCGGGCGGGTTTGCAGCAGGTCGACCAGCCGCAGAACGTCCCATACGGTGTCGTAATAGAGAGGGTGGCCATGCGTGCCGCCATCGGTGAATGCTTTTGCGATCGCGCCGTTGTAATCGGCCGGTGCGCCGCGTTCGCCATGGAACCGGCCATCAATCGAAACGGCGACGAAGTTTTTCGCCGCGAGCTTTTTCAGGATTCCGAGTTCGCCTTCCTTTTTGCCACCGGTGCCGTGCAGGACGATGGCACAGGGATGACGTTTCCCATCGTCGATAATCGATTGCTTGAGCAGGGCAATGACCGGCACGCGCTGATCGGCTTCGCTGGAAAACGTGAAGTGATATTGCACGACGCCATCGCTCTCGGTCTTTTCAATGATCTCGGGGGCCGGCTCAACCCGCGGACGGTCGATGAGCTTCAGAAACTGTTGCCGCCGCTCCTGGGGCTTGAGCGCCTGCGCCCGGGCACTTGAAATGCTGATGCAGATGGCGATCAGGAACAACATCCAGAACTGGAGCCGGGAGCGGATGAAATTCATCGTAAGTTTCCTTGAAATCGGATCGGAGGCGTCAAGCACTTGTACCGCGACGAATCCCAGTTGTTAGCAATGGACGCGGGACTGGTATCGAATGGGGTGTGCGACAGATTAGGCGGTGTGGATCACGGGCATTTTCGTGACACGGTGGTTCCAGCCCGTGCGGCTGCGGTACGCCGTAGCCGATCGGCCACAAGGCCGATACAACCATCGCCCCACGACATGCATGCATACATGCACCATGGGCAAGGATGCCCATGTCACCGAATACTGCCCACGGAGATTGTCACCCACCTTATCGACTGCGAGATGGACGGGCGATAGATACCCCAAACTATCGCTGTGCGAGTTGTGTGAAGCAGACATCGGCGGGGGTAAAGACGTTGGCAAAGCCACTGTGGCCGTAGTCCTGGCCGAACCAGGTGCTCAGCTCCTCGGCATGGCGGATCTCACGCTCGCGGGAAGTGTGGTAAAACGCCGCCCAACGCGCCCCTCTGTCGCGAGCGGCAGCGCGCACGTGGTCGCGGATGTACCACACGTATCGGCTCACATTCATCGACTCGTTCATATGATCGGTGAACAGCAGGCTGAGAAATTCTGGATCGGCGCCGGGATTGAATTCCCACCGGCGTTCGCGGATCTGAAGAATGGGCGGGCGCATCTTGCCGCGAATTTCCAGCGGGCGGGTGAGGTTGAGATAAAACTGAAGGCCGGCAAAGTTGGCCGCCAGGTCGCCATTGGAATACACGCCCACCATTGCTTCGCCGTAGAAGCCATGCTCCTGGCTGACGCCGATACGCACCGCCGCACGGGTGGCTTCCGCCGAGGAATGCCCGGCGTTTTCCTGTTCTCGGTAAGCGCGGTAATACTCGTGGCCCTGCTGGAAAAAGTGCCCGATCTTGTCGGTGCCCAGATAAACCCCGTACACGTTGACAGTAGGTGAGAGTTCCTGAAGCGTGATCGGGCGCTGAAACACGTTGCCGTACACCGAATCGCTGCACTCAAGAAACAACTGGTAGCCGGGCCGGTTGGAACTTTCGACCAACCATTGCTCGATGACGCATTCGGGCAACCCCGGGCCGATATCGTCGTAAAGACGAGCGGCGATATAATCAGGCGTTAGTACCTCATCGGCGCGTTCAGCGAGAATGCGCCGGATCACGCCAAGCGGCGCTCGAGAGGCGTCGTGCATGAGTTGGCCATGGCGGGCGTTGGCGGCGTCGATGGTTTTGGCGATGCAGGCAATCAGATGGTTCCGCAGCTGCGGCCCCAGATCCACCAGTGGGCGGGGCGGCGTGGTAAACTGGTCAGTTTCCAATCCCGACGCGGGGCCGCACAGTGCGAAACTCAGTAAAGCGATCAATATGAAATGATAGCGAATCATAAGCGCGTTCTTAGTATAGGCGGCTCAGTTCGGCGGGCATACTGGAGAAATGCGGCGCGACAGGCGCGTTTGATTCCGCCAAAGGAACAAGACACCCATGGATCTTTCGGAGCGAATCGCCCAGGCCGTCACCCAAGTTCCGCCGGAACTCAAGCAACTGCTCGATGCCGAAATCGCCGCGGGTAACCGGCTGGTGGACATTGAGGTGGGGCGGGGGGAATGCGAGGGCAAGACTGTTCTTGTCCTCACTCACCCGTTCCGAACCGACCCGGCCAATGCGCCGCCGGGCGTGTCATATCGCGAGATCAAAGACCGCGAACCGCTGATTTTCGAGTTTTACACTGCCGATGAACGTCTCACCCTGATCACCGCCAAATTCAAGCCCATGGTTCTGCAAAAAGTTCAGGGCCCGCCCAATCCAACTGAGGAACATATCAAGCGAATGGAAGCAATCGCCAAGCGCGACGAGGCTGCCGCCGCGGCGCGCAAGGCACAGGCAAACGAGCCGCCCAAGCCAATTCGGGATCCTAATCTTGCCGATGCGGGCAACCGGTTTATCGCCAGCATGACCATGACTTTCGAAATGTGGCACGATGGCCTTGGATACGACCTGGCCGCCCTCGATCAACTGACGCCTCACGAACGCGATGCCATCGAAACCGTCCTGATCAATCATCACCCGCGCGACTGGCGCGACATCGAGGCGCTGGCTCGCATTGATTCGCCGCGCGCCCGCGCCGCCGTCGAGGCGGGGCTCAAAAGCGTTGACGCCAAAGTCCGCCGTGAGGCCATGCATCACGCCGGCGAAAAGGTCGACCCGGCAGACCGCGAGCGATTGCTGATCGAGACCCTGCAAAACAAAGGCTTGTACGATGGCCTCTCCCAAGCCATTGATGAAGTGCCCGAATTCCATCCACCGGCGGTGATCGAAACGCTTTTCAAAGGCGCTCTCAATGGCGATGGCGAAGCCGCCGTGCATTTTGCGGCGTTGCTGTACTTCCTGCACGGCAAAGCCAAGGAGCCGTTCGACTGGGACCATAGGGCGTTCTTCCTCCGCTTCAACACCACCGACCGCAACGAGCGACGAGCGGCTTTCAAAGAGCTTTGCGAAACGGTCGGCGTCGATGTGGCCAAGTATATGAGGTAACGACCCGTGGCCATCGCAAGCGGTATTTTGCTGGCAAGCTACATCATCGCCATTGTTCTGGTGATCAATTGGCCGACCCGTCGCCGCCATCCAGAGGATGGGCAAGCGGTCGGCTGCCTGCTACTGGTCGCTCTGGGCTGCGCTGGAGTGGGCGTCGTCCTTGCCGCGGCGGTTTACTTCCACCTGCGCTGGCTGGTCTACATCATCTTCGCGATCACGGCCTACCCCGCTCTATACACCCTCCCGCAATTTGCCTGGCGGGGATATAAAAACCTCAAGACAAAGCGCGCCGCCAAAGGCCGGCGCATCACCCATGAAGAAATGACCACCCGCCTGGCCGGCTTCACGTATGTCATCCACCGCGATTACCTTGATCCCAAACGTGAATACGATGACCTGAAGTATTACCACCCCGATGGCCGCCTGACCTGCTATGAACAGGAAGGCGACTCGATCAAGCGCCTTCCCGTGGCCGCCGAGTGGAAAGTCACCCGCGGCCTCCTCAAAACCCGCAACGAACATCACCCCGGCAACAAAAACGCCTACACGCTCTGGGAAACCCCCGAAGGCCAGATCGCCTACTACATCCACGCCCCATTTTCCCGAGTCAATCGCAGATTGTCGGGAAGCACGATTGCGGTTCGGGAAGGGGAGCCCGTGGAAACTCCGCTACAATCGCTCGCTCCACCTCAAAGGGCTCCGTAGCCATCCTTCAAGAATCTCGCGGTATTGCTTTCGTGTCGCCGCGACTCGAAGAGGAGCGCTTTCTCTGTTTCGATGCAGGAAAACGCGCCTCTTCGAGTCGCGGCGAAACGTTTGTGCGATCTGCGGGGGCGAGATGCTGAAGCTAAGCAGATCGCTCACAACTGGAGCCACGGCCTAATTCCTTGATCCAGGAATATCAGCGCCGTCTTGCATGTTTATCGCGATGCTCGCGATTCTTCGAACCGTATTCGTCCACTGGAGGTGAAACGTTGCGGGCAACTGAAACCGGAAGTTGCGCTGATGCCGCACCGTGAGTCGTGGCGGCGGTTTGATTGATCGCACTCTTCGCGGATGGAGTCGGAACTACCGCAGGTTTCACCGATACCAGCGGAGGCGCAAGGTCCTGTTGAACTGCATTAGGCGGCGCAGCGATTGTACCCGCCGAAAGTGGTGGGGTGGTCAAGCCAGCGGCAGTCGACGAACTGGCTGACGGATCCGCAGTTGGTGCGATTAATGCGGAATTCCCCGCCGCGGCGGCAGCCGTCGCCACCGCGTTCCAGTTGCGCGCCATCATCAGTGCGTCGTTCACATCGACCGTCGAGTTGTAATCAAAATTGCCCTGATCCCACGCCGGGGAATTTGCGGCGTTCCAATGGGCCTGCAAAATTGCCGCGTCTTTAAGGTCGACGACGCCATCGAGGTTCGCATCGCCGGTGACGGTAAATCGGACTTCAAAGGTGTTTGCCGGCTGTCCGGTTGCGGCGTTGTCGATTGAATCGGCAAATCCGATGGAGTACTTGCCAGGCGGGCCGGATGCGACGGCGGAAGAAACGATCGATATGGAGTTGCTGAAACCAAGTCCATTCCACGCGCCACGGGCAAAGCCGTTTTGCAGGTAATTTCGGATGGTCGTGCTTGGATCGTCCGAAGTGCCAGTGTACGGGAAATAAACTGTACTTCTTCCGATATCGATCACACCTCCGCCATTAAAGACGTATCGATTCCGACTCTGGAGTTCAAAGGTGCCTTGCAACCGGAGCGTTTTGGGAAGCATCTGTCCGTTTGAGTCATCAAAATAAATTGTCGTAAGCGTGGGATTGCCGACGACTGTAATCGGGTTGGGATCAATTAATGCGAATTGCCCCGAATTCCCGCCGAATGTCCAATTGACATGTTGATGGTCGGCATCGCCGACCAATATCAACCCGCTCTGCCCGTCAGGCGAGACCAGCGGGCCAATCGGAATCGCGAGGGCAGAGATTTCATTCGACGACACACTTGGTCCCGACGCATCGGCAGCAGCAACGCGGTAGTAATAAGTAACGCCGTCGAGTGTGGTGGCATCAAGATAAGAATTGCCAGTCAGTGAAGCGATGGGCGTGGCATCCTCGCCGCCCGGCGACGTGCCTCGATACACCGCGAACGGCCCGTTCGATCCGTTGGTCGTCCAACTTAGCGAGATCTGGTCTGGGCCGGGGGCGGCCGTAAGAGCGGGCGGCGCGGTTTGTATGCTTTGCGCCTCGTATGCCCCCAGGTCAACAGAGCTATACGCGACCCGTGTCCGACCCCGCTGATCGGTAGTGAGCTGCTGGCCACTTGGATCAATTGCCAGCGCGATGGAGCCGGTGTTCAGTTCCAATGCTCCCGGCAGTAGAGCCATCGTTTGAGTCGGACCGCCGTAATCACCCAGCGGGGCGAGAAAAGTCTGGGGAACGCCGACCATATTGTAATCGACGCTGTTGACCAATCCGCCTGAACCGCCGGTGCCGATGAAGTTAAACGAGCCGATCACCGACCCCAAAATGTCCCCGGCGGTGGGCGTATGAAAAAAGGAATCGGTCTTTGTATTTCCGGCGACGATCGAGTTGTAGAGGACGACGCTTCCAGCGGTGGTGGAGATTCCCCCGCCTCCCGCCGATGCAAAATTGCCGGCAACGGTGCTGTTTCGTAACGTCAGAACGCCCGTGTTGGTAATCCCTCCGCCGGTGTCAGTGGTCGTGTTCTGTGCGACAGTGCAGTTGATCAACTTGAGCGTGCCGCTGTTGGAGATTCCGGTGGATGAATTGTTTGAGATGGTGCATCCAACGAGGTTCAACGTTCCGGAATTCACCAGCGCCGCGATAGATCCACGAGTTGGCGGGCCGCCATTCCCATCGAACGTCGATGCACTCACTGTCGAATTGCCCGAGACTGCCAGTGCCCCGACGCTTCCTCCGTTCCCAGAAAAGATGCATGATGCAATCGTTGCATCCCCGAAAAACTGGATGCCCGCGGCACCCTCGAATGAAACGTTTCCGAAGAAGTTGCTGTTTGTGAGAATCAAAGTTCCCGCACCGGAAATACCCGCACCTCCGCCGCCGAACTGGCGAATCGTCGTATTGTTCTGGAATGTCGTTCTGTCAATGGTGGCAATCGCGGGAGTGGCTTGATTGTTTGTCAGGTTGTAAACAGCCCCGCCATCGCTCGCGGAATTGCCTGAAAAAACTGTTCGCGAAATGTTGAGCGTGCCGAAGTTTGCGATTCCGGCGCCGGTCGTGCCGGTATTATTCAAGAACGAACTATTGTTGATGTTAAGTGTCCCAAAATTGCAAATGCCGCCGCCATATTGGGCGTTGCTTTGCGACACCGTGACGTTGGAGAGCGTCAATGACGCGCCAGTGTCTACATAGACTGCGCCGCCGAAGCGATCGACGGTGTTATTTCCCTGTGTAATGTTAATTCCGGAGAAGGTGGGCGAGGCGTTGTTGTCGATCACAAATACGTGGCCGGTCTGATTGCCGCTAACGGAAATGATCCCCGCGCCCAGTCCCTGGAGATTAAACGAAGTAGTCACTTCCAGCGGTGAATTCAACGTGATGACATGGAGACTCTGACTTAAGACCGGGGTGTTTGGGAAAACGATTGTATCGCCGCTCTGGGCGGACTGGATCGCGCGGCGGAGTGTTCCGTCGGCCGCAGGATCGTCGGTGAAATTGGTAACGGCGAAGATCTGGCTGAAAACCAACCGTGGCTCGAGGGGCTCGGCCAAGTGGAAACGGACAATGTTTTTGGCGAAGCCGATTTTTCGGCGACGCGACAAAAGCAATGCGACGATGCCAAATCCGAGCAAGCTGCCCGGCTCAGGAAGCGGACCAGCCGCTGGCAGCGCCGCCGCTTCAACCACAATATCTTGATTGAAACTCGATGGTGTAAGTTGTACCGCGTTGAACGGGCCGGCGCCCCCATTCGTGGAAACACTCACGCCGAATATCGCAGTGTTGGACGGCCGGATTGGATCGACGCTCCCGTACAACCAGCTTAGATCGATCGACGAGACTGGGTGGACCGCCGGGTTCGGGAAGATGACCGTCTGAATTGCAATCTGCAGCCCGGATGCTTCAAACGTACCGGGATCGGCATGCGTCCCATTGTTGAAGTCATGCGGGTTTATGTCGACCCGTCCCGAGGTGTTGAAGACATTGGGCCGACTGTGGAACCAGTCATCCTGGAAGAAAAAGTTTTGCGTAAAATCCGGCGTGCCATCGGCAAAGTGTGTGACCGTATTCAAATAAGCCGGGCCGAATCCGGTGTCCGTCGTTAACCAGAACGCGTTGGCGGGAGTGGGCGTGCTGAAAGTGAGCGTGCCCGCCGGGTGCAGTCCGTTAAGTAGCAGGGCGTTATTGGCGGCGTAATCCTGCATCAGGAAGGTGCCGGAAGGCCCTTGCGTTCCCTGCGAGCCGGTCAGTGCCGCGGTTATGCCTGGGTGCGGCATCCCGATGGTTGGCTCGGCCGGATTGAAACCTCGCTCATACCATGCGTAATAGCCGTCCATTGTCGCCGAGACATAATTCTTAACGTTGGCGCCGAGAATCGATTGCCCCTGGGCCTGCGCTTTTTGGGTAGCAGTTGATGCAATGGCGCATAATAACACTGCCGTAAAACAAAACTGCCGGTTGGCCATTGGGGCTTCCCTTTTGAGTTGTTGTATCAGAGCCCATATTTTAACCAGGATAATGACTCGTTGGAAGACAGATTTTCAAGCCGAATGCGGGTGAGACCCGTGCATGGGGCTTGCAGCGGTCAAATCGCGGTATTCAATGCTTCAAATAAATTCGAAATGAGGAATCGATACTGGCAAACCGCCCTCAATTCATCGGAGAGCGCCGATATGATCACTTTGTTCTCGCTGAATCATCTCCACCCCCGCCAGCTTCGTGTGCACCTTCGCGATCCCAACATGGCAGGACTCGGCGATTCCCTGGCGCTCGAGATAGTGCTGATGGAATGACTCGGCGGGATAGAATGTGTGGGCCGGCTCAAGCCGCGTGGCGATGGGGCGGGGGAATACGCCGGATTCTTCGACCTCTTTCAGCGATGCACGGGCGATCTGCTCCTGATGCGGATTGTGGAAGAAGATGGCTGAGTAGTGGGGGGCCTGATCCAGATCGGCACCAAGATCGATCGTCGGATCGTGGCACGTCCAGAATGCGTCGAGCAGCTCGGCGTAACTCACCTTGGCCGGATCGAATGTAACCAGCACCGCCTCGACGTGCCCGCTGTTTCCGCCGTACACGTCGCGGTAAGTCGGATTGATCGTATGCCCGCCCGTATATCCCGCGGTGGTTGCAACCACTCCTGGGATTTTTCTAAACGCCGCTTCAACGCCCCAGAAACATCCCGCCGCGAATGTCGCGCTTTCCAGTGGGCGGGGCACCGGGGGCGCTTCCGCCGGAGGTGAAATCACCAGAGAGAGCGACGCGAAAATCAGCAACGGAATGAATCTCATGCTGAGGTCAATGGATTAAACTCTCAGGGTATTGCATCTGATTATAGCCCCCTCGATTGCCTGGTAACCCCCCACGCCGGGGCAAAGTCGCAGCGGTACTCCGCGGAGCGCCGCCCCGGATTCTCCAGGCGCGAATTTCAGCGCTCGGAGAATCCGGGGTGGCGCGGGGTACCGCTATACCCCGGCGTGGGGCCGTTTTTCCTGATCTCGGTTTCTAAAACTTGGCTAATCCGGCGTCACTGCATCGTGATCCTGCATTAGCTTCGGGTGAAACGTCATGTTGACTGGATCGTAGCGCGAGAACAGCGCGACGTGTCCATCATCAAAGAGCACGTTGTTCCCGCCCAGATGCATGTAGAAGCCGCCCGTCCAGGGCCAGAGAAGAGCGCCTGCGGCGCCGAAGTCGTCGGGGTCGGAGTCGTCTTGTTTCGGGTCGGACGGGTAGAGGCCCATGTTGGTCTTGTCGCCGCTCAGGACAAACAGGCCGCTACGGGTGATGTCCGTGAGTTTCATCGCGCTGCGTCCGCTTCGCCCGGACCATTGCGATTCCAGAAAATAGTTTCTGTACTTCTGGGCGCGCGGAAAAGACGGGCAGTTGTAAACGGGCGAATCCGGGTTACCCAGGTATGGGATCATCTCGACGGTCCATGCCGGGCCGTAGTTGTCGCCGGGGCTACCGACCGGCCACGTGTGCCAGTCCGACCATTCCGGTAGCCAGTTGTGATTGTTGGATGCGTAGCTATGCAACGCCTCGCCAACCTGGTTGAGCTGCGCCGCGCATTTAACCGTTTGGGCATGAAGGCGCGCGAGACGAATAGAGGGCATGAGAAATGAAATGAGCAACGCGATAATTCCAATGACGATGATCAGTTCAACGAGTGAAAAGCCATGCGGCCCGTGCTTTTCGACAGGATAGAATTCACCACCGAAATCCTTCTTCTGTTGCTCACTTTCGAACTGCGCCGGCACGTACGGGCCGTTCTCCAGCATACGCACTGCCTCGTGTGGCGCGGATTGGGCCTCGGATGAGGTGCTCAAAGCCTCCTCAAGTTCCTCGTCCAATTCGTGAATATGCGCTTCGGCATCGCCATGCGAAACACCGGTCAATTTAGCGCTCAGATCATGATGGAAGCGATCCAAGCCATAGTCCGGCTCATTTGCCGCCGGGCCCCTGGTCAGCCTAAGCCACGCCGGCCAAAGCCCGCCCATCACCGCGGCTCCCAGCAAAGCGTAAAAGCACAGCGTCGCGGGGACTGTGTCCCACCACGCATTGGAGGGCCGCAGCGCCGGGTTGAATGCCGCCTGCTCGTGAAGGAATTCCGACACTGAATAGTTTAGTTGTGACGGCTTCATTCCGATCGGCGCGAAGGGCCGCGGCGCGGCAAAGAGATATTGCTGATAGGAATTGGTCTCGCGATCCAGCGCGCTGAGCGTAACGATGTCGATTCCGCTCACCGTCTTTGACGGTCGAATCGAAAGATCTTTGACATAAGGCCTGTCGTCGAATGCCGGATTCTTGATCGCCTGTTCGAACAACCTCTGGCTGATGTATCCCGGCCCGCCAAGGGTTGGCTCTTCGCCGGATAAAACCCGGCTCGCTCCGACGAGCAACCCCACAACCATCCCGATGACCAACCAATGCCAAACTTTAAGTGATCGATACCACATGTGATGACCTACCGAGGCCGATGACCGACCCCGCAAAAAGTCCTTATCGGCGCATTTGAGCTTTGCGCAGGCCAAACCATATTACACCCGCGATCGCAATGATCAGCCCGACGCCCATCCATATTGCGAAAGAACTGCGTTCGATTGGAGGAGCCGCGGGAGTAACGCTTGCCAGCGGCTCGGAACCGGGCGGTGGACCTTGCGGATTCGATCTTGACGCGACACGTGTGCTTAAAACAAATTGACCAGCCGGCAACACTCCTGTCGAAACCTCCGTAAGCTCAAGGGTCTCCGTGAGAATGGGCTCGGAAAAAAACTGGTCTGGAATCATGCGATAAGTGAAGTGATCGCGCACGATTTCATGGGCAAGCCAGATATCGCGGCCCGGGAGTTGGGTGAGCTGATTGCAGGTGATGCGGACAATCGGCTTCCGGTCATAACACTCGTCGATCCGCCGGAGAGCAAAGTGCAGTTGCGGGTCGAGGTAATAGATGAAGTTGCGCGTTGGTGGCAACGCGTGCAATCGGACGCGCTCCGGATTGACGTCGATCAATTCAATTCGCTTCATCGGCCGATCTTCGAGCACGACATCACTTACGGACACAAGCGATGCGCCCGCAGCCAATCGCCGAAGAATCTGCCCTGCCGGCCCAACCGATTTCAACTCCGCCGGCCGCATCGGCATCGAAAGGCCCGCCCAATCGAGATACTCACACGAAAACTGATTGAACCGGCTCATGTGCGCCAGGTACTCCTGTCCTGTTTGATAATTCGGCGCGCCCGACGCCCAACTGTACGTTTCCCCATCAATCGCGAATTCAAACGCATCATTTCCGCGTGTCCCGTTGCTCCAGAAATACATTTTCCCTGGGTCCAATGCCGCACGAGACGATGACTTCCTGAAGAAGAAAGGTTCGACAAAGTATTTTGACTTCGCCGCCTCCTCGCCGAGCCGGCTTGATGCATTCCGCGTCCAACCGAGCTTGATCGGTTTCAACCCTGCATCGATCCGCACCAGCGCCGTGCGTACGTCCTCAGGGAGCAACAAGTTGCTCCTGGGAAACTGCGGAGGCGGCAATTCCACTGGTGGCGGCGGCAGGACAGAACCATCAGCCGATTGCTTGATGGCATCGAAATATGCTTTTGAATCAGCGCGCCATTCCTCCGCCTCCGCGGCCGGAAGTCGGACGAATCCTGCCCCGTCGAAAAAGATCACTCCCACTGGCGCGACGTTCCCCGGAGCCACGACCTCCGAAAGCAGAATGAGACGTGCGGGTTGTTTGATGGTTCCCGGCCTCACCGACCCATTGGCAAGATACTCAAACCGCCCGGAAGCATGGATCGCCTGCAAGTCAGGGGGAAATTTCCCACCATGCTTATTTGCATAGATGAAGAGGTTTATTCCGGCCTGCCTCATCGCGCTGAGAGTGTCACCAGGCTGAGACATCTGTGTTGCCGGATTGCTCGCCGCGAGATTGTTGACTGGTGGCGGCAGGGGCGGCTTCTGCTGCGCAACGGCGACAGTCCCGATCGCGGCTGCCGTTGAAGCAATGAGAACAATCGCCGCCAACTTCGCCTTGGCAATCATCATTGCATTCCCGGCTCCCCTGGCCATGGTCAACGCTTTGGCCGATGCCGCCCCGGCAGTGGCCAACTTTCCCACCGCAAAAGCCGTCGCGGTCTTGACCGTCAATGCGTGCAACGCGGTCGGAACTACAACAGGCGCCAGGATTGCGCCCAATATGTCATCTGCAATGGGAAATCCCTTACCGGCGAGGCGTTGCTTCAGCAGCGCGCGCGCCTGCTTCAATCGTGCCGTGACTGTGCTCTCCGCCCAGTTCAAACGCTTCGCGGCCTCGCGCTTGGTGAACCCCTCAAGATGGCAGCACACGATCACCCGCCGTAATCTGTCCGGCAATTTCGCGATCTGCTCGTCGAGCGTCATCCGCAAATCCGCATCGTCTGTCGTCGCTTGACGTCTTGCTCCAAGGTTCGCCATGAGTCGCTGCTCCTGGACAATGCGTCGCGCGGTCGCTCGTCGGGATTGCAATGCAATGCGCGTGGCGACCCCAAACAGCCAGTTCCCCAGCAGCCCCGGCTCGCGAATGCTCCTGGCCTTCATTGCCAGCAATAGAAACGTCGCCTGGAATGCGTCATCGGCATCAGCCGCGTTCCGCAAGATCCGCCGGCAAATCCCAAGCACCATGGGTCCATGCCGATCCACCAGAGCCGCGAACGCTTCCGCATCATGCGCCGTGACAAAGCGGCGCAGAAGCGCTTCATCATCGATTGCGGAGTTGTCCCGTTCGATTTCCCGCGTCATGTCCACCCCATACTGCCGCGAGCGACCATTTTGGGCATGAAAAATCTCCTGAGCGGACAATCGGTCGAATGGGAGAACAAATAGCTTGTAGGGTGGGCACCGCGGATGTAGATTCCGGCCTGCAAATCTGGGCGGAGTTTTAGGTTTTGTTTCAGATCATCGTTGCGGGCGAGGGCGCGAAGCCACCTCAAGTGTCGGGCCGCCATCACGCAGGAGGGAATGCGAATGCAGATCAAATCGATCGACCTTTTGGAAAAAATACGTGGGCCCAAAGCACGACTCGCGCAACGGCGTTCGGTATTTCGCGCATCGTTCGCGACCGTCTTGGCAGCGATGGTGAACGCGGGCTGGCCGTCACTACCGGCAGCAATGGCCGCTGATCAAGTGCTGACACACGCAGGAAACGGGGTTTGGAGCAATGGGAACGCTTGGACGCCGTTTGGCGTGCCGAATAACGGCGCATTGACTTACGATGCAGTATTTAACGGGCAGTACGTTGGACTCGGCGTCGACACCCTTACACTCGGTTTCAATCCCACCATTGAAAAATACACAATGACCGGCGGCTTCCTCGCCGGCCCGGACGGCGGAACGCCCTTCACGCTCACACTCAACGATGCACTCAACTGGTCGGGCGGAATCATCGGACGTGGAACCGTCATCGCCAAGGCCGGCGGTAGCATCGCCGTCAACAGCACCTGCATTCTCGGCGCGGCAACACTCGATAACCGCGGCACCATCACTTACACCGCCACTTTCGACTCAACCGTGGACAACCAACTTCCCTTGCGCCTCGATGCCGGCGGCGTGATCGTTAACCGACTCGGCGCTACCTTCGACATCGCCGGAAATGGCGGCATCAGCGTCACCAGCGCGACCACGCACTTTGACAACCAGGGCTTGCTGGTCAAATCCGCCGGCACTGGCGTCAGCAAGATTGAAACGGCATTCAACGATACGGGAACCGTGCGGGTCGACAGTGGAACGCTCGACTTCCTCGGCGGTGCTTCCACTCATTCGGGAACCCTGACGGCATCTTCCGGCGCTACATTGGCATTCGAAAGCGGCGCCCATACTTTTAACCCGACGGCCTCGCTCGGCGGTCAGGGGACGATCCAGTTTGGCGGGGATAATGTCACGTTTGGCGGAACGCTTTTGGGTGGCGCCGGCGCTCTTGAAGTGCGCATCGGCCTGACCCAGTTTGTGGCCGGGTCGGATCTCACGGCCTTTGGTAAATCAGTCGCCACCGGCGGTCGGGCACTGCGATTGATCGGCCAGGGAACGACGACTTTCAATACAGGTCATACGGTCGAGTTGGCCGATCTCGCGAGCAATAACAATTTTACCCTCACGAGCAATGCCAGCATTTTCCTCAATGGCGCCGACGACCTGTCGCTAACCGGGCCCTCAAACTGGACAGGTGGAACGGTCTCGGCCGTCCAGGAAGGTTCGGTCAAATCCCTGACCGTCAACGCCCCCATGACAATCAGCGGCGCGGGAATGGCCCTGGATCATCGCCGGCTGCAAAACAATTCCACCCTCACCTGGACCGGCGGCTACATCCAGGCCAAGAACGCCGCGGTGATCGAGAACACGGCAAACGCGACAATCGACATTCAAACCGATACGCGAATTGAATGGGGACCCACAAAAACCGGTGCGTTTCTTCCCTCGATCACCAATGCCGGGCTGATCGTCAAGTCGGCCGGCACCGGCGAGGCGTCTTTCGAAGATGTTCGTCTCACCAATACCGGCACCCTGCGTGTTCAATCCGGCACGCTCACCTTCAATCACGGCGCCACCAATGCCGGCTTTCAGGGCTATACCGATACCGGCGTCAACTCCGGCACTTATCAGATCGACCAGGGGGCCACTCTCGTCGTGTCCGATCATGTAATGGACGCAACTTCGAGCGTGCTTGGCGCCGGAACCATGGAATTCCGCAGCAACAACAACTCGGTTGCCGGCATTTATAACATGACCGGCCGTACCAACGGATACGGCGGGCTGGCGTTCCTCTCCGGCGCGACGGTCACGAATCTGGGCCAACTCTTGAACGTGAACTTCAACGGAGGCGTGACGTTCGATACCGGAAAGCCGATCACGATTCACGATTTGGTTCTTAACGGCACCCTGGGTGGCTCGGACCCGATCACAATCACCGGAAAAGTATCCGGAGCCGGCACCCTTGCATCGGCGAACATCGTGGCCCAGGGCGACGTGGCCCCGGGCAATTCACCTGGAATCTTGAGCGTGCAGGGAACCTTCGCCATGACCTCGTCAGCCGATCTCAATATCGAGCTCGGCGGCCATCTCAATGAATCGGGCATCACGCGATTCGACGTTTTGACCGCCACTGGCGGCATAACTATAAGCGGCAGTCTCGCCCTCACCCTCGTGAATGATTACACGCCCGCCGCTACAGATCACATGGCAATTGTGACCGCGGGCGGGCAGCTCAGCGGCCTGCTCGACAACGTCGCCCCGGGCTCACGCCTGACGACCACCGACGGCATCGGGTCATTCATCGTCAACTACGGCCCCGGCAGCGTTTTCGGAAGTAACAGTGTCGTCGTCAGCAACTTCCAGGCAGTCCCCGAACCGGCCGCCGCCGCCATTCTTGCCTTGCTCGGCACCCGTGCCCTCGCACGTCATCGCCGAAGATAATTCCGATTTGATGTCCATCTGATCGGCGGTAAACCTTTTCAAACAAGCTCCGCAGAATGCGGTAACCCGTCGCCCCCGCCACCGCGTTTCAACTGGACGGCAGGGCCGGCGCCCGTAAGTGCCGCGTTCAGACCTGTTGGCGGTGTCGGCACCGGCCCCAGCGAGGAGCCCGTCACCCTGTTCACAACCAGTTCCTGAAGAAACGTTGTCGAATCCAATGCCACCAGTTTAACCGAGCTAGAGCATATTTCAGGTTGGTTGATCGCTTAATCGGGGCTTCCGCCCAATCCGCGGCTGCCCCGCCAAACGCCTACTTGCGCTCGTGCCCCCGGGTTGCTCTGTGCGGCTGCTTCGAATGATTCTTCTTCTCCGAACCGCGCGCGAGAACCGAATCGCCGTTCTGATCCTCATACGCGCTCGGCGTCGTCGATACCGCAGGCGTCCCCGCAATCGATATCGACGAGAATACCGCCCCATTCACGGTCGCTTTAGATGCCGGCTTTGAAGATGCGCTAGTCGACTGTGCGCCGGGCGTTGTCGCAATTTTGTTCGTGATCGACTTTTCGGCGGTGGAAGTGGCCGGAGCAGTCGCTTGAGACGGCGCGATGGCGGCGGTTGGACTTGTGAGCGCACGTGCACTTACCGGTTTAGCA
This sequence comes from Tepidisphaeraceae bacterium, assembly GCA_036794395.1. Lineage (GTDB taxonomy): Bacteria > Planctomycetota > Phycisphaerae > Tepidisphaerales > Tepidisphaeraceae > DASXMX01. The sequence goes on from DAIRGS010000013.1 coordinate 31,597, forward strand.
GCCGATTGCGACGATACCGCGGGAACCCCAACAGGCTTTGCAGCAACCGTCGAAGACCTGGGAACCCCCGATGGGGAGACGACCTTCACCGAACCTGCCACAAGATCGCGCGTTGCAATATGTGCCACGATCGGCGCGGACGGAGTCGAGATCGCTTTGCCTGCGGCAGTACTGGTATTGCTCGGGGTCGTCAGCGGCGCGCTGTTGGCGACCGCCACAGGCTCAACGGTAGCAGTTACGGGCACGATGCCGTTTGTCACCGCGGCCGTCGAGCCAGATCCGAATTGGCCGCCTGTTGCTGCCGACATTCCCGGAGCGGCTGTCGCAACAGCCGCCTGAGTTGGCGAGGGCAGCACGGCGTTAAAATTCTTCTGAAGCAGCGTCGCGTCGCTCAGGTTGATCGCCCCGTCGTAATTGAAATCGCCGCGGTCCCACCGAGCTCCCGTCGCTACGTTAAAATTCCGCGCCATCTGAATTGCATCGGTCGAGTTCACCACTCCATCCAGATTCGCGTCGCCTTTAACCGTAAAACGAACCTCGATCGTGTTTCCAGTTTGCCCGGTCACAAATCCGTCCGCGGAGTCGGCGTACCCGATCCCAAACGCGCTGCTGATTCCGCTCACGGCCGATGACGTAATCGCGCCGATCGAGGCCGTCGCCAGGCCGTTCCATACACCGCCATTGTAACCGTTCGCCAGGGACTGGCGAATCAATTGCGCCGCGCTTTGGGCATCGGTATAGCTGAAGTAAAGCGTGCTCCGCCCGATTTCCAGGTTGATGCCGTTGAGCGCGCCGGGATTTGCTAGGCCCGTCAAAGTGAAGTTCCCGTTAAAGTGAATAATGCCCGGCAACGGATTTCCATTTGAAAAATCCAGCGTGATCAGATCATTGCCGCCGTTCCCGTTGAAAGTCAGACCCGCCGGATCATTTAAAAGCACCCGTCCGCTAACGCTCCCCATTGTCCAGTCGATATGAGCCAGATCGGCGTCGCGCACAAGCCGGATCGCGTCATTTGTAGTCGCCCCCTGAATCACGTCCGCCAAAGGCGCAAACCCCGCCGGCCCGGTGAACGCCGACTGCCCGCCCGCCGTCACCGCCCGGATCCGATAGAAGTATGCAACTCGCGCCGCCGCGGTCGTGTCCACAAAAGACGTCGCCGGAGCGGTCACAAAGTACCGTGCTTCGATCGAACTGAAGTCGCTGCTGCGGCTTCGCTCAATCACATATCCACTGGGCTGCGCCGATCCCTTCTGCCAGCTCAGGTAGATCGGCGTTGTCGCGGACGCCGCCGGACTCGCCGCAACGCCACTAGCCGCCGCCGCACCGGCCGGCTGTGTTGCCGAGGCCGAAAGTCCGGGAGGCGACGTCGGCACCGCGAGCGACGCGATCCGAAGATTCCTTCCACCGCCCGGAATCGCGCCGCTGTAGTAGACATCCGTCCCATTCACGACCGCGGCCATGTTGCCGAGGAACAGCGCCGTTGATTGAGTCCCGTCCGACGCCGTACCGATCGTGTCAATCTGAATCGTTCCCGCCAGCGTCCCGTCGGATCGCCACAGGAATTGGGAATCCGAATAGACGAAGTCCCCGCCGGCCGCCAACCCGAAAAGCTGCGGGTTGCCGTTTTGCATGTCCTCAGTGACCGCCGTACTGCGGATTCGAACCGTGCCGGCGGCAGTGCCGTCGCTCTTCCACAAACTCCCGCCTGTGTCGGATTGCGAAAACGCACTTGCCTCATCGGCAAAGAAAAACGCCACACCGCCCACATTCGTGATCCCGAAAATCTTGCCTCCGTTTACGCCGAAGTTCGCGTCGATCAGCGGATCGTACACCGGAACCGTTCCGCCGGGCGTCCCATCGCTTTTCCACAGCACCGTTCCCGCGCCCGCCTGTGGCGCGGCAAAAAACAGCGTCCCATTCATGTTCGTAAGATCGTTGACCAGCCACGGGTCCTGGTACTGCGTGTACTGGCTCAGCAACGTGGCCGTGGTATCGCCCGCCGCCACCTTGTACAAACCCACCGTCGATCCAAACAGTGTGAAGAACAGCGTCCCGTTGACGTCCGTCATCACCCGCGCGCCCTGCTGATAGTTGTAGGACGGGGTGCTGATCTGAATCGTCGTCGTCCCATCGGTGCGCATCAGCGCACCGTCGGACCCGCGGTAATATAGATACCCGCTTGATAGCGCGAACGGATGTTCCAATCCGGTGAGCAACGGCGCATACATCCGCGCGCCGGCGATGATGTGCGTCCCGCCGGCAGTGCCGTCGGAAACATACAGGTGGCGCGTGTCCGATGTCGGCGAGCCATCCACAAAGTAAAGCAATCCATTGGCCGCCCCCAGGATGGCCGGCCGCCCAAGGTTTGGATCAGCGTAAATCAGCGACGATGTTCCCGTCGCTGGGTCCGCCCGGAACAGTCCAACGCGGCCCTTGGCATCTTTTCCTACGAAGTAAAGTACGCCGTTAAAGTCATACGGATAAGTTGCCCCGCCCGCGAACAGCTGTGTGGGCGTAGCGCCTGCTCCGCCGCTGAGCATCCAAAGCCCCGAGGTGCCCGCGTTCGGCCCGTCTGGATACGTCCCGCTATCAGTGTAATAGACCGCGCCGTTGCTCCCGGTGATCCAATCCGGGAACGCGGCCGTTGAAATAAGCCCGATATTGGTGATCCGCGTCGTCCCGGCATCCGTCCCGTCCGTCGCCCACACCTGCCCGTCGATCCCTCCCGTAAACGTCGTCACCCCGTTTACCCCGCTAATGCCCGTAATTCCGAACGTCATCGACGTGACAAAGCTTGTCCCCGCCGGGGTCAGGTCGCTCTTCCACAACTCGAAGTACGAATTGGGCAGCGTGAAATATAACTCATTCCCGACTGCGGCCATCGAAAGAATCGGATGCGCCGCCGTCGTGAGAAGCACCGTTCCCGCCGTCGTCCCGTTGGAGAAATAAATCTGATTGTTCTTCGCCATGAACGCCACGCCGCCCGCCACCGGTGTCAGCATCGTGATCCCCGCGCCCCCAGGCTCGGTGAACACCACCGACGTCCCGCCCGGCGTACCGTCATTTGAATAGAGCGCGCTGATGTCCGTATACAACGTGGTGCCGCCGTAAGTCACCCGCGGCAAGCCAATCCCTGGCACAAAATCGGTCGTAGAGACAGTTCCTGCAACTGTTCCGTCCGTTTTCATAAGCCCGTTGGCCTGGAAGTAGAGTGTGTCATTGTAAATAGTGTAGTTGCTTGGAAAAGACGAGAAGGAACCGATGTTCTGAACCCCCGTACTGTCCGCCACGAAAAGCTTGTACGGCCCGGAATCAAACTGAACCGCGTAATACAGACGATTGTGATACCCGATCGGCGAGCGGATGATCGGGAAAAACCCTCCGCTGGGCACCGTCCACAGATCCGCGACTTTCGCCACGCCCGCCGCCGTCCCGTCTGTCCGCCAAAGCGAAACCTGTCCGGTGATCCCCGAACCGACGGTGTAGTAAACGTAACCGCCCGCGACGTTCAGCATCGCGACCGCGTTCGCCGGGTAACTCGCCAGCAGCGTCGTTCCGGTCGCCGTCCCGTCCGTCGCCCAAAGTTGTCCGGTCGCCGGCGAACTCGAAGAATCCTGCGCTTTGAAAACCCCTTTCCCATTGACCACCATCACCGTCGACGCCGCCGCTCCGCTGTCGGATGCCACTGGAACGAATGGCGGCAACTGCGTTACCGGCGTTGTCAGCGGCAACGAGAGCGTCGTCGAGTCCGAAACGTTCGAATACGCCGACGCTCCGCCGGCATCAATCGCATACACGCGGTATGAGTAGCTCACGCCCGCGAGCGCCGTGCTGTCCGCGTAGCTGGTCACGTTTACACCGACCTGCCCGATCTGCGCAAAACTCCCACTTCCATCCGACCGCTGAATGACAAACCCCGTCTCGTTAACCGAATTATCCACCCATTGAAGGTCAATCTCGCTCTGACTCACCGGCCCCGCATACAGTCCCGTCGGCGCGATCGGTGGGAACAGGGGCGTCCTGAAGAAGAAAATGCTCGGGGCGGAGCTGCCCGCCACGTTGGTCGAATAGACGCGGTACCAATACTGTGTCTGCGAAAGTGCCGTCGCGTCGCTGAAGGACGTCGTCCCCGCCGCCAGCGCAACCGAACGATCGATCGTCGCAAAATCTGATCGGGTGCTGCGCTGTAGGGTCACGCCCGTTTCATGGTCCGACGAAGTTGCGCTGTCGCTCCAAGTCAGATTCACGCTGGAAGTCGCGAGGCTGGCCGTCGCGGCAAAGGCCCCTAAATGAGGCGGCGCCGCAGGGGTGCTCACCGGCCCTGACGTTGCCGCGCTCGATAGGCCCGCCGCGTTGAAGGCGCGAACGCGATAGTAATACGTGCTGCTGCCCACCAGCCCCGAATCGACAAACCGACTCGTCCCGGCCGGCAGGTCAAACGACGCGTCGATCGACGAAAAGCCGGAAGATAGACTTCGTTCGAGCCTGAATCCTTCCTCGTTGTCGGAATGATCAGTCCAAGTCAAATCGATCTCGCTGCCGTACACGGACGTGGCGCTCAATGAGTCCGGCGGCGCGGGCAGCGTCATCACCGTCGCAACCGGGGTGTAATGGAACAGCTTTGAAAAACCAGGAACAGCCGAGGTATCAGCCGTGAACCAGATGTTGCCATCAATGACGACGAACTGCGAAGGCGAGTTTGCCGTAACCGGCGAGAGCCTGGGCAACCCGGGAACCGGCCGCGTTCCGTCCGTGGTGCCATCGCTGGTCCAGAACTCTCCATCATAAAGCGTCCCGGATTGCGACTGGCCCGCATAGACGTGCGTCGCGAAATAGAACTGATTATTAACTACGAACGCCGCCACGATTTGCGGGTCATTCGAGTATCCAAATGCCCTAAGCGTGACAATGTTCCCCGGCGTTCCATCGGTGGCCCATAGATACTGTCCATCATTGAAGAAAATCTTCCCGTTGGCCGCCTGGATGTTGCCGGGTTGAAAGCGGTCCACCGGAAGGGTGGCTACGACGGTTGTGCCTTGGGGCGTGCCATCACTTCTGAACAGCGCCGGCATCGACCCGGTTGAGCCGCCTTCGACCCACGCGAAAAAGTATAGACTCCCATAGGCCGCCGTCAGCTCGTGCGGCTGCGCCCCGCCGAGGGTCAGATCTTTTCGAATGAATGTCAGCTGCACCGGCGGGGTGGCTGTGCCATCGGCAACGAAAAGCTGCTGGCTCCCGTCGCTGGCCGTATCGACGTAATACCCCTTACCGCCGATCACGATCGCGCCGATCGGAATCACACCGGCCGAGACGCTGCCCGCCGCCGCTGGGCTTGTCTCCAGGACTGTACCCTGAACGGTTCCATCGCTAATCCATGTTCGAAGGCTCGTCGTGTTCTGGACGATTCGCACGGACTTTCCGTCGTCGCTGAGGGAAACACTGTCCACTCCACCGCTGACGAGCATGACCGCGTGCACTCCATCTGATCGGTATGCCGACCACCCCAAAACCGGATCGATCGCCTTAAATACAACCTGATGCCTGAACGGCGTCAATTGCGTGGCCGAATACCAGGGCGCCGTAGGCGCGACTTGATAGATGATCCCCGGCGTCCAAGACGCCGCCGGAGTCGTTGCGGTCGCCGTGATCGGGTTCGAATTTCCAGCCGGGTTGTATGCCGTCACGCGGTAGTAATAAATCGATGCAGGGTCCAGCATCTCGTCGATGTAGCTGGTCGTGGCCGGCGGGAGTGCGCGCGTGTTGCTTATGACCGAAAAATCCGCCGTCAAACTGAATTCGAGCGTGTAACCGGACACATCGCCGACCGGCGCCGCCCAGCTCAGGTCCACTTCAAATGGCCCGGCAACAGCCGCGTCGAGCGTTCCGGGTATGACTGGCGCGCTTGTCGGCGCCGTATACCGGTAGAGCCCCGCCGAAATCCCCGGTTGAGGCACGGCATCAAAAACGACCGTTCCATCCGCTGCACCAACGAGGTTCTCCGCGTGTGAACTGCCCGGGCCGGACAAGACATCCGCCGCCAACATCGTTCCGCCGGCAGTCCCGTCACTCCGCCACAACTCCTGACCCGTGCCATTACCGGCTGACCATGCCGAGAAATATGCAATCCCATTGACATCCAGAATCTTCCCCACTGCGAATCCCGAGGACGTATTGTCGTAAATGAACTTCCTGAGCAGCAGCGTTCCGGCCGCGGTTCCATCGCTGCGCCACAGGTCGTTCTCTGTCGAGAACCCTCCATGAACATCCTTGAAAAGCAACTGGTTTCCGACCACGGTCAGGTCCATGGCAGGGTATGCATCGCCCGGATCGATCGCAGTGATTGGCGTGGTTCCCGAGACCGTGCCGTCTGTTCGCCACAATGACTGCACGCCGCTGCCGTCGTGCGCCATGAAATAACCCCACCCACCCAGCACCACCACCGAAGCGCCTCCGTTGAAATCGGTCTGCATCGCGGCGCCGGGCGTCAATCCAAAATGAGTGAGTGGAACCGTTCCTGAAGCCGTGCCGTCGCTGGAATAAAGCTCCACCGTTCCAGCCGGGGAAGTGGCGGCAAACAGCAGCGCCCCGCCAAGCGTCGCCGGCCCGGAGGGCGCAACGCCCGCCGGCGCGGAGTTGCCGCTGCCCGGCACAATATCCCTCACCATGACCGTTCCCGCAGCCGTGCCATCGGTCTTCCACAACTCATATCCGTGACCGCTCGGGCCTGTGGTGTCGTAGGCATCGAAATAAACTGTGCTTCCGACCTGCCCGAGCGACCGTGGATCATAAACTGGCGACCCGTCGGCCGTCAGCACCGGCAGCGTCCCCGCGATCGTCCCGTCGCTGGTCCAAAGCGAGTAATCGCTCGCCCCCGAATCGCGACCGGCAAAGTAGATCGCGCCGTTGACCGCGAATAGAGTGTGCGGCCCCATCGCTTGCGGGAAAGCCCGGAGCATCATCGTGCCCGCGACCGTCCCATCGGTCTTCCACAACGATGTTCCCGGCGCAAAAACGTCGCCAACGGTGAAGAATTCCGTTCCTCCTGCCGTGACCGATTCCAGCGGCATCGCGCCCGTCAATCGGATCGGGTTTGTCGATCCGTTGTCCAGTGCCCAGAGGCCCGTGGTATCGCTGTAAAGCAGCCGGTTGCCCAATATGATCGGGTGCACGGCGTTGTCGTTGCCCGTCGGAGCCGGATTGATATCAGCGACCATCGCCGTCCCGGCCGCCGTCCCATCGCTCATCCAAAGCTCGGGGCCATGGACTCCATCCGTCGCGGAGAAATAAACTCTGCCGCTCACCTGCGCAAAATTAGACGCCAGCGACGCACCGGGACCACTATTGATGTCGGCCACCCGCGCCGTTCCCGCAAGTGTTCCATCCGTCGCCCACAGTTCCTCCCCGGCCACCGAGTCGGCGCCTTCAAAGTATGCTTTGCCGCCCACCACAAGAAGGCTACTTCCCGAGACCGGCCTGATCAGCTCCTGAGTCCCGCCGGCCGTCCCGTCGCTCACGAACAGCGACGCCGTTCCGGTTCCATCGAAAGCCAGGAATGCGGCCAGCCCATTCAAATTCTGAATCGAATGGGGAAGCGCACTCCCAAACGGGTCCACGTCCCCAACCTGCACGGTGCCGGCTGCGGTTCCGTCGCTTTTCCAGAGTTCCGCGCCTGCCGTTCCCGTTGTTGCCGCTGAGAAAAACAGCTTCCCATTGACGTTGACGATCTGCGAAACACCCGACGAATTCGAGCCGGGGTAAATATCTTTCACCAGCGATGTTCCGGCCGAAGTGCCGTCGCTTTGCCAAAGTTCAAAACCGTGCGCGCTGTCGAACCCCGCGAAGTAGACTTTTCCCCCAAGGCTGGCGAATGAAGGATCGTTGGCGGCGACGGTGGAGATCCTGAGGGTACCGGCTTGCGTTCCATCGGTTACCCAGAGCCCATTGCCCGCCGCACAAATCAATGCCCCGTTCACCAACGCAAGCCCGCCAGGGGCCACGATGGGACCGGAAGAAGCACTGGTGACGACTGCTGTCCCCGCAGCGCTCCCGTCCGACTTCCACAGTTGATTGTTCTGGGCGAAAAACAACGTTCCATTCAGATCGGTAAGCAACTGCGGCGCGCCGCCCGAGGGGCCGAAATCAACAAGTTTTCGTGTGTTGGTAGCCGTTCCGTCGGTCTGCCAGAGTTGCCCGGTCGTTCCCTGCACGCCGAAATAAACAAATCCTCCCGAAGCGCCTTCTCCATCGATAACCGGATTGGCCCCAAGAGTGGCCAGTACGTGTGTGCCACCGGCGGTTCCATCACTGACATAAAGTGCCGGTGCGGGATCGCTCACGGTAAAATAAGCGTTTCCGCCGACGTCGATGATATGACTCGGTGATGAACCTGCCGTTTCCGGCAACTGACTCAGGATCGGTGTGATCGAAAGGAGGACCCGGCTTTCCAATGCTTCGATAGCATGATGCGTCGCTGCCCCCAGAACGTGCTTTCGTTCAAAGCGCCGCTTCCTGCTTCTACCCCACTTCATGTCCTTCTCCTTGCGAGGTGACTTCGGCCCCCATATCGCCCCCGGCCGGCAACTTTGATAGCCACCGATGAGATGCTGCCCCCGAACGACTGGGTAAAAACTCCGCTCTCTTAATAGCTTACCACCCGGCCAACGTTGTAAGTAGCGGCCGACGCACATGAGTCCGCAGGCGGCAGCTACTGCGCGCTTTCAACGACTTCGTGTACTATTCCGCCACCAACGAGAGGGTCCGTGCCACCGCTGCTTTGCCTCAAGTCCATTTCCAAATCCTTTGCGGGCGTACACGCACTGAAGGACGTCACGTTCGAACTTCTTGCCGGTGAAGTTCATGCGCTTATTGGAGAAAACGGGGCCGGCAAATCGACCCTCGTGAAAGTGATCACCGGCGCGCACGCACCCGATGGCGGCTCAATTGCGGTCGCTAACCAGTTGGTCGAGCGGAATGACCCAAACCTTTCCCGCGCCTTGGGTATCGCGGCGATTTATCAGCAACCGGCGCTGTTTCCGGAACTTACCGTGGCCGAGAACATCGCGCTTCGGCTGGAGGCGGGGCGGCCATGGCGGTGGCTGAAGTGGGGGGAGCGGCGGCGAAATGCACGCGCGCTTCTGGAGATGGTGGGGGCCCATATTGCGCCCGATGCCCTGGTGCGCTCGCTGACCATGCCCCAACAGCAACTGGTCGAAATCGCGGCGGCTTTAGGCAGCAAGGCGCGCATCCTGATTCTCGATGAGCCGACCGCGTCGCTGAGCGACCGCGAAGTGGAGAATCTTTTTCGTGTGATTCGCACGCTGCGCGGGCAAGGGGTTGGGATGATTTACATCTCGCACCGCCTGGAAGAGCTCTCGCAGATCGCCGATCGCGTGACCGTGCTACGCGATGGGAAATACATCGCCACACGCCCGATGGCCGGGGCGGATCGCGCAGAACTTATTAGGCTGATGGTGGGCCGCGAGTTGGCGGCGGTGTTTCCCAAAATCGAAGTTCCAATCGGCGACGTCGCATTGGAAACCCGCGGGTTGGGCTTAGGGGCCTCGGGCGTGGCGGGGGTTAGTCTGAGCGTGCGAAAAGGCGAGATTCTGGGATTAGCCGGGTTGGTTGGATCGGGGCGAACGGAGCTGGCGCGGATTCTATTTGGGCTTACGCCGGCCGATGCCGGGCAGATTATGTTGGGTGGGAAGGTGGTGGAGATTCGCAGCCCCGCCGAGGCGATTGGACATGGCATCGCATACGTGCCGGAAGATCGCCGTCGGCATGGAGTGATTCTTGAGCTGCCGGTGGCCGCCAATGCCACACTTGCCATTCTTCGAAAGATATCCAATGGCGGATTGATCAACTTCAGGCGCGAGCGATCGATCGCCGAATCGTTCATTGAAAAATTCGCGATCAAGACCCGGTCAATCGATTCCGCGGTCGGAACGCTCTCAGGGGGAAACCAGCAGAAGGTGGCGCTGGCGCGATGGCTGGCCACCGAGCCAGCGGTGCTGATTCTCGATGAGCCCACGCAAGGCGTGGACGTGGGCGCCAAAGCTGAGATTCATAAATTGATGGGGCAGCTTGCATCTCGCGGGCTGGCAATTGTGATGATTTCATCTGAGCTGCCCGAAATTCTGGGCATGAGCGACCGCATCGTGGTCATGCACGGCGGCACGATCGCAGGTGTGTTGGATCGCGCGGGTGCAACGCAGGAAAAAGTGCTCGAGCTGGCGCTGGGCCATGCCGCCAAGGGCGCGGTGGCGGCATGACATCGCTTACCGCACCGGTCATGGCGCCGCCGGCCCCAAGTGATGGGTTCATCTGGCGATTTCGTCGGGAGCTTTCGGTCCTGCTGGCTTACCTTGGACTGCTTTTGGTGCTGGCGATTTTTACGCCGGCCTTTTATCGCGGGCTGTTTTGGTCCACCTGGGTGAGTTCCGCGCCGACTTTGATTGCGGCGGTGGGGATGACGCTGGTGATTCTGACCCGGCAGATCGATATCTCAATTGGATCGCAGTTCTCAGTGTGCGGAATCGTTGCAGGAATGCTGGCGGCGGCAGGATGCCCGGTGTGGATCGCGGCACTGGGCGCGATCGCGATCGGCGCTTTAATGGGCGCTGCTAACGGCGCGCTGGTTGCATGGGTGCGGCTACCTTCGATCGTGGTGACGCTCGCGATGATGGTCATCTTGCGCGGACTGCTGCTTTGGCAGACCAGTGGGGCGGCGGTGCATCTGCCGATCGGGTTTCAGTGGTTTGGGATGTCGCAGAACAGCGGGCAGTGGACGATGATCGTCGCGGCATTTGCGCTCGCGGCGATGTTCGCCATCGCGATGCGCTGGCTGGCGGCGGGGCGAACGGTGTATGCCGTCGGCTCTGATGAGGAAGCCGCGCGCCTGGCCGGCATCCGGCCCCGGCGGGTGATCTTCAGCGTGTTTGTTATCACTGGAGGGCTGACGGGGTTGGCGGCTCTGCTCAATATGGCCACGTTCACGCTCGTGTATCCCAATGCCGGGGATGGCCTGGAGCTTCAAGTGATCGCGGCTGTCGTCGTGGGCGGTATCGCCATTACCGGCGGGCGCGGAAATCTGATTGGCATTGTCATCGGCGTTGCACTGCTGGGGACGATCGCGTCGGCGCTGGTTTCGCTTCGCACGCCGCCACAGTGGGCCAAAGCAATTCAAGGCGCCATCATCCTGATTGCGGTGGCATCCGATGGGTTGTATCGGAGGGCACGATAGGTGTCAGTGATCGTTCAACCATCGCCGGCGCCTCCGGCTGCTCAATTGGGGGCGCCCCGCTTCGCCAAGCCGCATCTGTTGGTGCTGGCGGTTTTGCTGGCGTTGGAAGTTTCGATTTTCTCGGTGATCGGAACGAACTTCGCGAGTCGGGATAATCTTCTGCTGATTCCGCGTCACAGTGTGGAGCTGGGGCTGCTGGCGCTGGCGTTGACGCCGGTCATCGTGACTGGGGGGATTGATCTTTCGGTTGGGTCGTTGATGGGGTTGTGCGCCGTTCTATTTGGCAAACTGTGGCGCGATGCCGGCTTGCCGCCCTGGGCGGCGGGGATGATTACCATCGCGATCGGCGGGCTTGCGGGATTGCTCAATGCGGTGTTGATTACCAAGCCGCGAATTCCGCCACTGATCGTCACACTCGGAACGTTCTCACTTTTCCGCGGCGTGGCGGAGGGCATCACGGGCGGCGTCGATAACTTCACGAACTTCCCCGCCAGTTTTCTCGCACTGGGACAGGGAAATCTCGGTCCGCTGCCAACGCAGCTTCCGATTCTGATACTCGCGGCGATCGCATTCTGGGTCCTGCTGCATCGATCGATCGCGGGGCGATCGTTGAGCGCGATCGGGTACAGCGAAGAGGGCGCGCGGTATGCCGGGCTTCCGGTGTATCGGTACGTCGGGCTGACTTACGTTCTATCCGGTCTGTGTGCGGGGCTTGCCGCCATCATCTACGTTTCCCGCCAGGGCCAAGCCAAGGCGGACGCGGGTCTGGGGTTTGAACTGGCGGCGATTACCGCCGTCGTGCTGGGCGGCACTTCGATCTTCGGCGGCGAAGGCAGCATCCTCGGCACGCTGCTTGGGTTGTTCGCCATCGCCATCCTTCAAAACGGGCTGCGGATGTCCGGGCTGCCGGCTGAGATGGCGGGGGTATTAACCGGGGCGATGCTGCTGGCGGCCATCTCGCTCGATTGGCGAACGCTCGCCAGGCTGAAAACATCTTCGCATTCCGCGGCCAGTGCCGCCGATGCGAATCAGGAGGAATTCTCAATGAAGAACTCGCAGGTGGCGGTGCTGTGCGCGGTGATTCTGGCGGCGGCTCTGATTGTGGCAGGCGGGAATCTTTGGCTTGTGAACACTATTCGACAGGAGAGTGGCCGGACGACGGCGCGGGCAGCCGTTGATGATGCGCATCCCTCAACGCCCACACGCACCGGGCAGCCCATCACTGTCGCGATGATGCCCAAGAGTAAGGGCAACGCGTATTTCATCGCGTGCCAGAAAGGCGCAAATGAAGCCGCGAATTCACTGGGCATCAAGTTGCTCTGGGATGGCCCAACCGATCCCGATCCGGCCAAGCAGAACGAGATCGTCGAAACGTGGATTACACGCGGCGTCGATGTCATCGCGGTCGCGGTCGAAAACCGTGATGCCATCTCCACTGCCCTCCGCAAGGCCAAGGGACAGGGCATTAAGGTCCTCACATGGGATTCCGATGCCGCCCCAGATTCCCGCGACTTTTTCGTCAACCAGGCGACGCCTGAAGGCATCGGGTACACGCTGGTGGACAATGCCGCGAAGGTGTTGGGAGGAAAGGGGAATTTCGCGGTCATTACCGCATCGCTTACCGCCGCCAACATGAATGAGTGGCGCAAGAAAATCGACCAGCGCCTGGCCGAGAAGTATCCGGATATTCATCTGGTGGTGACCGAACCCTGCGACGACAAGCAGAACATCGCCTTCGACAAAACCAACGCGATCCTGAATGCCCACCCAGAAGTCCGGCTGATCATGGCCATCTGCTCGCCAGCCGTGCCGGGAGCTGCCGAAGCCGTCAAACAGTCCGGAAGGAAAGACGTCAAAGTCCTTGGCCTGGGGTTGCCCAATGACAATAAGCAATACATCCACGGCGGCATCACCGATGATATCGTTCTATGGAACACCATGGATTTGGGATATCTGACGGTGGTTGCCGCGAAGGAATTGAAGGACGGATCGCTCAAGGCTGGCGATGCAACCGTTAACGCGGGCCGGCTGGGGAAGCTTGAAGTGAAGGGGGATAACATTTTGCTGGGGAAGCCGTTCACGTTCACGAAGGAGAATATCGATCAGTTTGATTTTTGAGGCACTTTCAGTTTGATTGCTCCCCTGATTGCCATGGTTTCCGCGCTCGCCGCACTCGTTTGGAATTGCAAACGAAAATCCAAATGTGACATCCAGAATCACGCGGCTCGGCAGGAGCCTCGTCCTCTCGCGGGGGGTAAATGCGATAGCCCCGGCGGATGGAGGGGCTCGCATTCATGTGCTATCGACGCCTCGCCCGGTCTGCTAAACTAGGTTCATGTAAGATCGAATCGCGATCGACCCGGAGATTCATTTCGGCAAGCCCTGTGTCGCCCGCACGCGCATTCCCGTCCAGAGCGTGCTGGAATTGATCCGCGAGGGGCTTGGCTTCGACCAAATCACCCGCGATTACTACCCCGACCTCGAAGCCGGCGACCTCCGCGCATGTGTCCAGTACGCGATGGATGTGTTGGCGGCTGACCAAAAAACGGGACATGACCAAAAAACGGGACAGCTCTGACTTTAACATGGAAATTCAGAGCTGTCCCGTTTTCAGTCCCCTTATCAAGGTCTCAGGGCAATCGGCATGTGCCATTACTGGGAGTGCGAGGCTCCCGCCGAGCGCATTTTTTCAGTCGCATTGGCTCGGCAGGAGCCTCGCACTCCCGAAATGGGTCGCCGGGCCAGGTACATGCGATCGCCCTGATCAAGGTCTGCGACGAAGCTCAGTTCAGCTTGACACGCAAGCAATCTCCTGCGCATACTGCATAGAGGCTGGTGACTCCCAATCGCAAGCCCGACGTCTGCACAGCGATCATCGATCCAGCACGACAGCTAACAAAAAGAGACGAATGATGAGTGAGAGCATGCCGAAGGCCAAGGGCACGTCGCGCGCAAGCAAGCCACGCAAGTCGGCCACGGCTCGACTGAGCTCGCCGAAGTCCAAGTCCAAGTCCCCGACAAAGGGTGAAAAAAAGGGGACATTTCTGAATGCCATTCGGATAATCCCTAACTCCGCGCCATGACTGCATTTACAACATTTG
>DAIRGS010000477.1:0-3231 GCA_036794395.1 Tepidisphaeraceae bacterium
CGTCGAGCCAGTCGAGGGCCATGCGCTCGCCGTAGTGGGGATTGGCCAACAGGCGATCGACCCGCTTTTCGTATGCATCGGGCGAGGTGTCGGCCAGAAACTCATCCACTTCTTTTGGCGTGGGCGGGAGGCCAATCAGATCGAGCGTAAGCCTGCGGATCAGGGTGGTTTTCTCGGCCTCGGGTGAAGGCTTCAGCCCATCGGCGTGCAGACGGGCGAGAACAAAATTGTCGATCGGATTTCGCGCCCAGTTGGTTCCGGCTGCTTCAGATGCTGGGATGGGTTGATGCGCGGGCGGCGTGAAAGCCCAGTGGCCTTGCCAGGTCGCGCCCTGCTCGATCCACTTTTTGATCAGGGCAATTTGCCGGGCGGATAGGCGCTTATTGCTCTTGGGATCGGGCATGCGATCGTCGGGATTTTCCGCGGTGATCCGGCGGAACACTTCGCTCTGTTCAGGATGTTGAGCAACGACTGGATGGACATCTTTAATGGCGGTGAACAATCCGGCTTTGGTATCGAGGCGGAGATTCGCTTTGCGCTGTCCTGAGTCGGGGCCGTGGCAGGAGTAGCAGTCGTTGGCGAGGATCGGGCGGATGTCGCGGTTGAACTCAATGCGATCGGGAATCGGCGCGGAGTCGGCAGGGTTCGCGCCAAGTGCGAACGAAACCGGAATCAAGGCCGGAATCAGGGCGAAAAGCAGTGATCGCAAAGTCGTTGTCCTCCGTGTCTGTAAAGCGAACTAAGTGTAACCGCTAACTGCCCCGGCTTCGACCCTTACCCCGGGGACAAAGGGCTCGTCCCCGCATGTCAGACGGCAGAACAGTCTCATTGGTTCTTACCGTAAGGGCCAGTGGGATGTTGCACGAGCCGCAGGTGCGATTTTGGCGCTGCACAGGCCGCTAAATCATCGTGTGCGATTCTTCGCCATTGCATTTTCGTGGCACGGCTTTCTAAGCCGTGGTTGGGGGAGCCGCGGGTCCAGCGCCGGGTGAGATGTGGGAAAACCAACTTGCCGAATCGGGCATTTTCTTCCGAAGAATCAGAAGGTTGTCCACCAGTCGAAACTTGGTTTTCCCACATCTAACCCGTCGCTGTTGGTCATCCCCCTCAATCATGGCTTGTCTTCGACCCTGAGGCTCTCTTCGAGCCTGAGCCTCAGAGCCGAAGGCAGACCCGAAGGGGAAAGCCATGCCACGAAACGCGCAGTCGCGCACGGTCATTTAGTCAGGCAGCGGCAGAAATGTTCAGGCATGTATCGCGTCGATGGCCTCTCTTAGCAGTTGCGCGCTTAAGGGTTTAACGAGGTGTGCGGCGAATCCCGCTTCCTCACTTCGTGCGAGGTCTTGTTCCTGTCCGTATCCGCTGAGAACGATGCCGGGGAGGGTTGAGCCTTCACGGCGCAGGGCGCGCATCAGGTCCACGCCGGTTCCATCGGGCAACCCGAGGTCGCTCAAAAGCAGGTCAAACTTATGTGCCGCGGCGAGCTTGAGGCCACCGGCGACATCGGCGGCCCATTGCACGGCGTGGCCATCGGCCTTGAGGAGGTGGCGCATCGCACGGGCCGTATCGGCGTGGTCTTCCACGAGCAGGATTCGCAGGGGCTTGATGGGGAGACGGGCCTTCAGTGCGGCCGGTATTGCGTCGGCCGGCGCGGATTGAGCGCCGATCACGGCCGGCAGCGTGATGGTAAAGGTCGTGCCGCGGTCCTTGCCCTCGCTGTCGGCGGTGATGATGCCCCCATGCAGATCCACGATCGTCTTGCAAATGGCCAATCCCAGTCCCAGCCCGGCCCTGCGGGCGCCGGTTTTATCGCCTTGCTCGAAAGCATTGAATGCGTTGGGAATGAACTCCGGATCAAGACCGATGCCGCTGTCGGTAAATTCAACCACGCACGAACCGGCATCGCGACGACAGCGGACTTTGATGCTGCCCCCCGCCGGCGTAAATTTGATCGCATTCCGGAGCAGGTTTGAAAAAACCTGTTGAAGACGGCTTGGATCGGCATCGACGAACTGGGCCACTACTCCGACATTAACGACCAGCGTCAGTTCGGAGGATTCCAGGTCAACCCTGGATTCCTCCACCGCGCGTTCCAGCACCCCCCGCAGGTCAACCGCGCAGCGATCCAGCCTTAGTTTGCCTCGCTCCATCCGGGTCATATCGAGCAGGTCGTCAATCAGCCGGGCTTCCAGCGTGATGTTTCGATGGATCATCTGCATGGTCTCAAGCATGCCAGGTTCGAGCCCTTGATCGTGCTGATGCATCGAAGCCGCTAACAGGACCGGCGTAAGTGGAGTGCGAAGCTCGTGGGAAAGGACCGCGATGAAGTACTCCTTTTCTTCGATAGCGGCCTGAAGGCGGTCGTTCAACGATTCTGAGGTGTCCGCGAGTTCCTCCTGACGGATGCCCGAGATCAGCAGGGCTTCGTTCACGGCGCGCAATTGCCGGTCGGCGGCGTCGCGCTCATCCGATTGCTCGTTGAGCGACTGTAATTGCTTCACCGAATGAAACACGGCCGCGGCGAACCTGCCAAGGCTTTCGAGCATCCGCAGGTCTTCGCGGTCGAACTTGCGCCCAACGCTGTGCGCGATTGCCCAGATCGTGCCGACCGCTTTCCCATTGACATAAAATGGAACCAGCAGGCATTCTTCGACGGGAGGCGTCACCGGCTGGAAATAGGCGTAACGCCGTTCGACGTGCTTGAATAACTGGGGAGAGTTGAGGTCGAGCACGTCACCGCACGGGCCGAAATCGCGCGGGGTGCCTCCGCCGATATGCGGCTTCCACACGCCGGCGATCGCCGGCCAATAAAAACGCCTTCCATCTTCGCTTAAAAGGCTGATCCCTGCCGAATCACAATGTAAGACCTTCAGGATCGTGTCGGTCAAGGTTTGGAGGATGGCATCTGGCGCATCGGCCAGTGCCCCAATGAGTTCTACCAGCGCATGGTTTTCCGCCTGGTAGTCGGGGGGGCGAAATGGCCGGAGGTTCAACTCGTCGGTATGCAGAATCGACGCAAGCGTCGGCAACGCATCGACGAACTCCGAGTTGGGCAGCATATTCCGGGGCATTATACGTTGGGCATCCCCGAAAAGCATGAAAAATCTGAAAGGATGCGTACCTCTTCTCCCTCCACCGGTACTCCGCTTGTCGTTACCCACAACTCGGCATGGACGCCCGGATGAACGGAATTACCGTATTTTCGTAGGGGCGGACCCCCGTGTCCGCCCG
>DAIRGS010000478.1:0-3204 GCA_036794395.1 Tepidisphaeraceae bacterium
GAGCGGGCTCCCAAGGCGACGGCTGCGGCGCGACGGCTGGGGCGGATTAATTCTGAGGTCAAGATTGAGCCGCGTGTGGTGGATGTGCATCCGGGGAATATTGAGGAGTTAGTGCGGGTGGATGGGGAGGCGGTGGATGTGGTGCTGGATGGGACGGACAACGTCGATACGCGGTATTTGATTAATGATGTGGCAGTGAAGGAGGGGGTGCCGTGGGTGTATGGGGCGTGCGTGGGAGTGGAGGGGAGATGCATGGCGGTGATGCCGGGGGTGGGGGCGTGTTTGCGGTGTGTGTTTCCGGAGCCGCCGGGCGCGGGGGAATTGCCGACGTGTGATCCGGCGGGCGTATTGGGGCCGGCCGCGGCGGTGGTGGGGGCGATGCAGGCGACGGCGGCAATTCAGATTTTGCTTGGCAAGCAGCCGGCCCGGCAGATGCTGGTGATGGATCTGTGGGCGGGGCGATTTAAGGCGTTGAGCCTGGATGGGGCGAAACGGGCGGAATGTGTGACGTGCGGGATGAGGCGGTTTGAGTTTCTGGAAAACGAGTCGATGAGCCGGTCGACGAGCTTGTGTGGGAGGGATGCGATTCAAGTTCGGCCCGCGCGGGGAGTGAGAATGAATATGGAGGAAGTGGCGGCGCGGCTTGAGGGCGTGGGCGAGGTGGAGCGGACGGCTTACCTGGTGAGATGCAGATTGCGCGATCAGGGGGGAGTGAACTTGACGGTGTTCGCTGATGGCCGGGCGATTATTCATGGGGTGACGGATGCGGAACGGGCGCGTTCGATCTATGCGCGGTTTGTGGGGTCGTGAGGGAAGGCGGGAAGGCACGGACCCTTCGACAGGGCTCAGGGCAGGCTACGGATGATCCGTTGGGGGTGGCGCTGGCGAAGACAGCCGGGTCGATGCTGGTGGCGGCGGTTGTTTATTACTTTTTTCTGTTTCACAACGTGACGATTGCGGTGGGGTTTGTGGTGTTGATGCTGATTCACGAGCTGGGGCACGTGATCGCGATGAAGTGGAATGGGTTGAGCGCGAGCCCGCCGATCTTTATTCCGTTTTTGGGGGCGGTGATCAACATGCGACAGAGCCCGCCGAACGCGTTGGTGGAATCGGTGGTTGGGATTGGGGGGCCGCTGCTGGGGACGATCGGGGGGCTGGCGTGTTATGGGGTGGCGGTGTACACGCAGGCACCTCAGTTGCACCACGATTTACTGGTTGTTGCGCAACTGGCGTTCATGTTGAACTTGTTCAATTTGTTGCCGGTGCCTCCGCTGGATGGGGGGCGGATTACGGCGGCGATCAGTCCGTGGCTATGGATTCCGGGGCTGGCGGGGCTGGGATTCATGATGTATCAGGAGATTCGGGGCGGCGCGGGATTCAGTCTGGTGATTCTGGCGATGGTGTTGTTCTATGCGTTCCCACGGATTCGGGATACGCTGCGGGGGCAGGGAAGGAAAGGGGCATACTATCGGGTTAGCCGGTGGGCATCGTGGACGATGGCGGGGTTGTATTTGTCGTTGGGGGCGACGCTGGCGTATATGTTTTTCATTGTGATGCCGGGCTTTAAAATGTTTATGAACTGATAGGCACGCGTTCATGGCTACGAAGATGCGGAGTTGGAACCGCTTTTTGCCACTTGCTCTCCAAGTCGATCCAGCGTCTGCTGCATGCCCTGAACCGCGCCGTATTCGCGAACTGCGAATTCCCGCGCGGCGGCGCTCGGGAAAAGTCCCTGCATGTAGAGTTTCGTTTTCCCGCCGAGGTCTTCGAAGGTGACGGTTACGCGGAAATTGACGGGTTCGACGTCTTTGTCGCCGCCGTGCTCGTAGACGAGGCGTTCGGGGGGGAGGACTTCGATGTAGGTGATTTTGTTTTGGTAGTCGCGGCCATCGGGGCCGTGCATGCAGAAGCGCCAGACTCCGCCGGGGCGGACTTCCATTTTTTGGGTGGTGGTGGTGAAGCCGCGTGGGCCCCACCAGTTGGAAACGTGGGTGGGGTCGGTCCAGAGTTTGAAGACCAGTTCGCGCGGGGCATCAAAGATGCGGGTGGTGGCGATTTCACGAGCGGCGATATCGGATTGGCTCGTTGCGCCTTGCGCCGGGGGGGTGGCGGCGGGTTCAATCTGTCGAACGTATTCGGAAAGGCGGGCGAAGCTTTCGGTCCAGCCGCCCTCGTGGCCGTTGCGGGATTCCACGGATTTGAACAATCCCTGATGGAAATTCATCTTCGTCTTGTCGCCCTGCCTGGCGAACGTGACGGTCACAAGCGTCTCATGGCCCGGCTTACCATCGGCGCCGTCCCATTGATGGGTAAAGACGAGTCGCTGGTCGGCGATGATTTCCCGATAGACGCTGCCGACCCAATGATCGACGCCATCGGGCGAGCGCATGCAGCTCCGCCATGTTCCGCCGGGGCGAAGGTCGCCTTCGGAATGGTGATTTTAAAACCGGTTGGGGCGGACCAGTTGATCAGGTGCTGTCGCTGCGTCCACGCGGCAAAGACCAGGGGCGGAGGGGCGTCAAATACACGAGTGATATTCAATACCCGATCGGCGCGATCGGCTGTTGCAGAACCGGTTTCACTTTTTACGGACATGGGTCTTCTCCTTCTTTTGGATTTCCTTGAGATAATCGTCGAGGCGATCGAAGCTTTCTTCCCAGTAGCGTCGGTAGGTATCCACCCAATCGGAAACGTCCTTGAGGGGTTTGGCGCGCAGCCGGCATGGGCGCCACTGGGCATCGCGCCCGCGGGCGATCAACCCGGCACGCTCAAGCACTTTCAAGTGCTTGGAAATCCCCGGCAGGCTCATATCAAACGGCTTGGCCAGGTCGGTGACGGAAGTTTCGCCCCTGGAAAGCCGGCCGAGGATGGCACGGCGGGTGGGATCGGCTAAGGCTGAAAATGTGAGGCTCAATGTATCGGTCATTCGTAATAAACCAGTTAGTTAATTAACTGAAGGGTAAAATAGTGGTCGCGATTTGCGATGTCAAGATCAATTTCGGAGTGATGGTCCCGCCTCTTTGATCGCGGGGCAATTGCATGGGGAGGGATGGCGGTCGAGGATGGGGTAGTGATTCAGTTGAACCCGTAGGCGGGGTTTGGGAGGGTGTCGGTTCACCCGCGTCAGCAACGCCTTCTCAAGGAAGTAGAAGAATCACTAACCTGGAAAATTCATGATTCACCGCTGAGCCGCGGCCTTCGGCT
>DAIRGS010000175.1:0-14740 GCA_036794395.1 Tepidisphaeraceae bacterium
GGCTCGATTTTTGGTAACGAGCGTTGAACGGTATTGGGTTTCCAACCCGTGTTTGGAGCGGCCGCGGGTCCGGCGACGGGTGAGATGTGGGAAAACCAACTCGCCGAATTGGGCATTTCTTGGGGGCGAATTCAGAAGGTTGTCCACCTGTCGAAACTTGGTTTTCCCAAATCGGACCCGGCGCTGACAGGCATCCCCCTCGATCATGGCTTACAAAGCCATGTCACGAAAGGGCGCGGAATCGCGCACGGTCAATTAGAGCGTGCTGAGGGCGCTGGCGTTGACGAGGCGTTTTCCGGCGGTGGAGATGACGGCGTATTGGAAGTTTGTTTTGGGGCGGAGGGTCAGGCCGGCGAAGGCGCCGTCGGCGCGGAGGGCGATGAAGCTGACGTCGGTTTCGGCGCTGTTGTTGCGGCGGCGGCGGATTTCTTTGAGGACTTCGACGATGGCCTGGCGGGGTTCGAGGCCGCGGCGGATGTTTTCCACGACGCTGAAGCTCCCGCACACTTTCATGACTTCTTCGCCCTTGCCGGTGGCGGCGGCCGCGCCGATTCCGGGCAGGACGTAGAGGCCAGCGCCGATAATGGGAGAATCGCCAACGCGGCCGGGGAGTTTGAATTTGGTGCCGCTGGTGCTGCAACCGCCGCCGAGGTGGCCTTGGTGATCGATGGCGAGCATGCCGATGGTGTCGTGGCTGGCGTTGGCCTCCTGTTCGTGGCGCCAGTCGTCGAAGGCTTTGCCGGCCTGGGGGGAAAGCAGGTTGTTCTGGGGGAGGCCCTGATCGAGGGCGAATTGGGTGGCCGCGTCCCCGGCCAGCATGACGTGGGGCGTGCGTTCCATGACCATGCGGGCGACTTTGATCGCGTGGCGGACACGATGCAGGCAGGCGACTGCGCCGCAGCGGCCCTGGTGATCCATGATGGCGGCGTCGAGGGTGACTTCGCCGGTCGAGTCGGGCATGCCGCCCCAGCCTACGCTGTCGACCGATGGGTTGTCTTCGCATTGGGTGATGCCGGCCTCGATGGCATCCAACGCCGTGCCTTTGGCGGTAAGGATTTCCCATGCGACCTGGTTGGCTTCCATCCCGAATGGCCAGGTTGAGATGACCATGGGGATGTGTTCGTTATGCGTTGCACTCATCGACGGATACCTGCATCAAAAGTCATTGGAGGGCAGGAAGGTAATCGAAACCGGCGTCGAAAAAAAACTCGCCGCGTCGTGGGTGAGACGACACGGCGAGACGCTTGCCCGGGGGACGCTTCCCCGACCGGGCTCCATTCACTCTTTTGGTGCTCCATCATTTAGGAGCTATTCCATCTGAATCACGATGTCTCCGGACGAAAGGCCATTTGCGGCGAGGGCGGATGAGATATCTGTCGCGGTTGTGAGTTTGTGCAGGGAAAAATGTTTTCCATGGGCGGAGCCGGCGAGAGCTTTGATGGAGTGGGCGAGGATATCGCAGGGGGTTCCTCGGCTGCCGGAGTCGAGGCCACCGAGGTTGAGCGTTCCGATGGCGCTTCCGGAGATGGTGGAATTGGCATCGGATTTTTTAACGACCATGGAAACCAGTGTTCCGCCGAAGGTGGCGGAGAGGCCGCTGACGGAATTGGCCAGGATCGAGCGTGCGCCGCCAGAGATGTTCCATGCGCCGCCATCGATATTGCCGGCGCGGAATGTTCCGATTGAGCCGACGGCAATTGAGTCGGAGAAAGCCCCGGAGACCGTGATGCCGCTGATGGCCGAAGCGGTAAGTATGCCGCCTGTGGCGGACGCGAGAGTGATCTGTTTGACCGTGCCGTTGATATTGATATCGCCGGTGAATCTGGAGGTTTTGGCGGTGATGTTTCCGAAGGCGCTGTCCGATAGGAGGCCTTCGACATCGATGGAATTGTTTCCGCCGCGTGTTGTGATGGAGAGGGAACTGGCGGCGGTGGTGCCTGTGGCGTCGATCTCCCAGAGGCCCGCCGCGCCGCTCACGATGACTGCGCCTTTGGTTGAAACCTGTTGGAGGCCGTCGCCAAGGAATCGCGCGAATGCGGAGCCGGCGCCGGTCCAGTTGATTGTGGCGACGGTTCCGTCGGCGTCGGTGAATTTTATGGTTTTGGCTCCGCCAGACCCAAGGCGTACGTCGAAGGTTCCGGGGTCGGAATCGGGGCCGGGCTGGGGCGGGGGAGTTGCTCCGGGGGTTGTGGCGGTAGAGGCGTTGGAGAAATCGGATTGGCCGCCGGGTCCGGTGGCTTCGACGCTGTAGGTGTACTTTGTTCCGGGGGAGAGCGAGGTGTCGGAGTAGGTATTCAGGCCGGCCGGGACGGTGGCGAGTTGGACAAAGCCGCCGGTGCCGATGGCGCGGACGATGATGAAGCTGGCCGTGCCGGACGAGTTATCCGTCCAGGTGAGGTTGATCTGGGATTCACTGATGGCAGTGGCCGCCAGACTCGAGGGCGCGGCGGGAGCAGTGGGAGCGGGTGTGGCGGTGGTTGCCGTTGCGACGGATGTGTAGGTGGAATTCCCGGCGGCGTTGATGGCGCGCACGCGGTAGGTATAGGTAGTGGCGGAGGCCAGGCCGCTGTCGGTGTAGCCGGTGATATTGGTCAAGACCGCCGCAATCTGAGTGAAGCTGATTCCGTCGGTCGAGCGCTCGATGAGGAATCCAGTTTCGCTGTTGGAATTGTCGGTCCACTTCAGCGAGATCTGCGAAGTTCCGGCTGCGGTTGCGACCAGGGCCGAAGGAGCGGCTGGAGTGCCGCCGATTGGCGTTGTCGCCGTGGTGAGCCGGCTCAGCGCGGAAGTTCCAATGCCATTGTTGGCGCGGACTTCATAGACGTAGGTCATCCCGGCGGAAAGACCGTTGTCGGTGTAAGTGGGGGTGGTTATTCCGGTGGCCACTTGAACGAAGGCATTGTCGCCCAGGGCTTCGCGGAAGATGTCATATGAGGTTGCGCCTGGGGATGCGGTCCAGGTGACTTTGATCTGGCTGGAGTTAAGTGCGGAGGCGAAGAGATTTCCGGGAGCGGCCGGCGCGGACATGGCGGCGGCGTTTGTGCCGAGCGATTCCCCTGAGTTATCAACGGCGGTGATGCGGTAGTAGCTGGTCACGCCGGCGGGGGCCGTGGAGTCGATGAAGCTGATGGCGTTCATCGGCGAGGCGTTGAGATTTGTGAAAATGCCGGCCAGGGAGGTGCCGCGGTAGACGTTGTAGCCTTTGAGGGTTGAGTCGGAGACGGGCTGCCACTGAACCGTAATGCCGGCGGGCGTTCCAGTTGCTTGCGCGCCGGCGGGGGCGGGGCCCTGAATCGCGGGGCGCATGTTGGTGACGAGATAAACGTTGTCCTGGAAGTCGCCGTTCTCAAAGGAGCCACCCTCGTAATCCATGGTGACCAGCCACGCATTGGGAATCAGGTTGCCGGAAGCATCGCGGACAGGGAAGAAGCGGACTGCATGGCCCGAGCGGCCGAGGCTGATGTCGGAGGTGTTCGCGCTATCGACGCTGTTCTCACCATCGAGATTAAAGCCGAATGCGCCGCTGGGATTAATTGAGCCGGCGGCGGGGATGGTGTTGGAGCCGTTGATAGTGGGAAGGAGCGACTGGCCTTCGCCGGTCTGGTCCTGGAAGAGCCAGTGAATGCTGTTGCCCTGTGGGTACCACCCGATGATGGCAGCGGTGGGATTGGCAGGGGTTACCGTGTGATCGTATTGGTTGTGATAGACGGCCAACTGGCGCACCGAGACGGGGAGGGTTGGGTCGGCTGAATTCCAAAGGCTAGAGGCGACTTCCTCGCCGTAATAGGTGGGGATCGCCCCGTTGTTGGGGAAAGACGGTGTGTTGCCGATGTTGGTGCCGTACCCGTAGATCAAATTGGCAATTGCCGTGAGCCCCGGCTCGTTTTCGTTCTCGCTCTGGTACTGCCAGTAGCCTGCCAGATTGACCACGCGCGAGGGGCGTGCGGCGTCGTTGCTGAGGATCGTGAGCGTGCCGTTGGCAACGCCTCCGGCTGCATTGACCGATACGCCATTTACCGTCGCGTTGCTGTTGGTCTGGTTGCCTGAGTGAGCGGGGTCGGTGGTTGCGACGAATTGGATCGTGACATTGAGCGTGCCGCCGATGGGGACGGTCACGGGCAGCGCTGGGGGATTCACGAACGCCCAGTTGGGGTCGGAGAGGTTGAGGGCGGTGATGACCAGCGGCTGCGAGCCGGTGTTTTGAATCTGAAGCGTGTTTTTATCGTGAACATTATCGACGAAGCCGGCGGGGTTGTACGGGTTCAGGTTCTGGATGCGGTTGAAAACCATTCGGGTGGTCGAGGGGGCGCCGGAGAGATTTTGAAGACCGAGGACAGCGCCGTCCGCGGCGGGTTGGACGTTGTAGATGATGCCGACGATGTCGTTGGAGTCGTAGGGCTGGATGTTGCCGAAGGGGATGTTGTTGTCTTCGGCGGCGAAGACGTAGGCATTGGGGACGATGCTGCCGTCGGGGTTGCGAAGGGGGAAGAAGCGGATCTTGCGCGAGACGGCGGCGTCCCATGCGTTAAGCGTGTCTTCGCTGTAGCTGACGCGCTGGTGGCCGTTGTCGGTGAAAGTTGGGAAGTTGGTGTAGAGGCCGAACTCGGTCGAGCCGGGATCAAATTGGGTTGCGCCTTGAGCGGTGGGGCTCATGGTTTGGCTGTCGGCCTGGTTGAGGGTGAAGAGCTGGGTGGTGTCCGTTGGATCGCCCGGGACGTAATAGCCGAACCGGAGGGTGGGCTGGTTAGAGACCGCGAAGGCGGCGAGGGTGGTGATGGTGACGGGGCCACCGCCGGCTTTGGCAAGCCGGGGCATGATGACTTCCTGGCTCGAAGCGTCTGGGGTTGCGGGATAGAAGGTTGAGGAGAACGCGTTGGCGTCGTTGATGCCATCGCCGACGATGGTTGGGATTTGGTAAGCACGGAGGATGGCGGCGAGGGACGGTTCGTTGCCTCCGCCGGTGCCAGTGGTGCCGAGGCCGCGTACGGCAATCTGGACTGTCGGTGCGGTTGCATCGTTGGTGGAGAGCTGAAGAATCGCGGAGTGTAAGCCGGTCGATGGGGCGGTGAATCGGATGTTGAGGGTAACGGATTGGCCAGGGGCGAGCGACGAGGGGACGCTGGCTAAATTGGTGATTGAGAATTCCGGCGCGTCGTTTGCGCCGAACGCGGGATCCTTCAAAAAGGTGATACCTGAAAGAGCGAGGGCGGCAGTGCCTGTATTGCTGATGGTAATGGTTTGCGTTGCGCTCGGGCCGGCGCCGCTGTTGCCGGGGGCAATGGAGTTGAATGCCAAAACAGTTTTGTTGACGGCGACGGTAGCGTGTGGCGCGATGGGCTTGAGGAGCGTGAGCTTCATCCCACCAAGTTCGGCGACATAGATATTGCCGGTGGCGGGATCTTCAATCAGGCTGATTGGATTATTGAGATCGGTGAACCCGGGGATATTTCGTTCGGTGGAAACGATGTTGCCATTGGCATCGCGGATGAGCGCGACGATATCGCTGCCGGCGGAATATTCGGTGACGAGCAGCGCGCCCTGGAGCTTGCCGCCGAAGGTGTTGTCCTGGTACTGGATGATGCCATCGGGGGAGCGGTGGGGGCCGAAGTCGTAGATGTAGCCGCGATAGTTCGG
This sequence comes from Tepidisphaeraceae bacterium, assembly GCA_036794395.1. Classification (GTDB taxonomy): domain Bacteria; phylum Planctomycetota; class Phycisphaerae; order Tepidisphaerales; family Tepidisphaeraceae; genus DASXMX01. The sequence continues at coordinate 5,635 of DAIRGS010000175.1, forward strand.
ATCGGGCTGAGTGCCGACTGGATATTGGGGGATCGTGTTGGGATCGGTGCTACCGGCGGGGTTGCCGGCGTCGAGAATGTATTCGCCGCGGGCGGGATCGGGATGACCGTAGTAACCACCCTGTTTAATGTTGAAGAGCCAGTCGATTTCGGTCTGGGGGACGTTGCTGATTCCCGGGACCGCGGGGCCGCTGTAGGGAAGTCCGGTGTCGATGCGGTTTCCGTTGGATGCGTTGGGGAACGCGGGGGTGTTGCCGCCGGCGGAGGAACCGTTGGTGGGGGCGTAGAGCTTTCCGTCGCTGGTGAAGATAAGGGCATAGGCGTTGCGAACGCCGGTCGCGTAGATCGTCAGTGGTGCGTTGGAGGCGAAGGGGTTGTAGGTTCCGCCGCCATCGGTGGTGAGAACGTTGAGAGGACCCTGGGCGAGATTCAGCTTACTGACATCGAGCCGCAAGATGGCGGCCGAGAGAATGCGTTCCGGGCGGTTGCCCCAGGTTGAATCAGGGGCGCCCATGGCGCTATTGCTGCCCTGAGGGATGTAGAGTGCCCCGTCGGGGCCGAAGGTGGGCTGTTCGGTGCCGTGGTCCTGAAAGCTGCGGGGGAGATTGATGACGGCATCCTGTACCGTTTGAAGATCGGGCCCGCTCATGACGGTGATCTTGCCGGTCCAGTCCGGGACGTTTTGAAAAGCGAAATAGCTGTTGGAAACCCAGATGATCGGATTGGCGGCGGTGGATGCGGGATCGAAGGCAAAGCCGGTGACGAGGCGCGCGCCGGCGGCGGCCTGCTGAAGGGATTTGATGATCTGGGGCGTGCCAAGCGTTCCGTCGGCGTTGATGGACCAGCGGAAGATGCGGCCGTCTTCCGTGCTGGCGTAGAGCTTGTGATCGGGGCCGATTTTCAGGCCGCTGAACGGAGCGCCGGCGGCGCTGGGGAGATCGATGTTTTGGAAGGAGATGGCCGGATCGGGAATGCTGGCGGTGGCGCCGGTTGTCCACGTGACCGCGTAGGGGACGATCGATACGCCGGTCGTGTCAGTGACTGCGGAGGACACGCTGAATGTATATTGCGTATTGGCCGCGAGTGCCGCGGCGGGTTGAAGGACAATGGAATCGCCACCGCCGCTGGTATTGACGACCGCAGGCACAAGCGAGTGATCGGACGTGCGATAAAGCTGAACATTAGATGCGTTGACGGTCGCGGGATTGAGGCCGGCGTTGGGCAGGTTCAGATCGGCGGTAATGGAGGTATCGAGTGGGACGTTGGATGCGGCACTGGCGGGATTGGTGCTGATGATGGCTGGGTGGTTGGCGACTATGCCACCCGGATCGATCTGGAAATTCGTGAATGCGACTGTGACGCCCGGAAGATCATTTTTGTTGCTCGCGACGATTCCGGCCCGACTGGCGGAGTTGAAGAACGTGGCGGCTTCGGTGCCGGTCAGCTGAGCGGACTGGGGCATGGCGATCCACGCACCGCCGTTGACGGAGTAGGAGCCGGTGACGGTTCCAACGGCGGCGTCTCCGGTTAGTTTGAGATCGAGCGTTGTGATGTTTGTGAAGCTGCCAATGTTGGTGTAGGCGTTGACGCTATGGGTGGTGGCGGTTTGCTCGTCGGCGAACTGGAGGGTCTGGCCTTTGACGGCGTCGTACTCGGCGATGAGTTTGACGTAATTGTCCTGATCAGGGCCGAAGTAAATTCCGCCGCCATCGTAGGCGGTGTTCATGTAGCTCAAGTGACCGTTGAGGCGAGCGGTAATCGTGAAGCCGGTGGTGGTGCCATCGAATTGGGTTTCGAGGGCATTGACCTGTGAATTATCGGTTCCGAAGTTGCTGCCGGACGTGGAGGTTCCGGTGGTAGTGATATCCAGTTCGCCGGCGGCGGTGTTCAGGTTAATCAGCGCGGGCTGATATTCAGTGCCGGCGGTGTTGGTTTGAAGGCGCGTGAAACCGATGCTCTGGCCGGCGGAGTCGAAGACGCCGTTGGCGGTTTGTGTGAAATTGAGTGCAAAAGGAAGAGTCTGGACTACGTTTTGGTAGACCAGTGGGTCTGCTGATAATAGCCGCCGATCCTCGAGCGATTCGACGACGGGGCGGATCGCGCGGACAAGCCGCTCGGAAGCGTTACTACTCACGATATTTCTTCTCCAATGGACAGGCCGTCTCACCCACGGCCGAAGCGTGAATGAACTATACCCCAGATTTTGGACGGTGTCGGAGCGACGTGGTTTTCGCGCCAGGTCATCCACAATGGCGTCAGATAACTGCTTGGCATTCAGGTGGTTATATTGATTGGCAGGGCGGGGCCTGTGCGATGGAGTCGCTCGTTCTTGTCAGTGAGGGTGGAAGCGATTAAGTTCCGCTACGGTCTGGGGCAGCGTCTTCGAAGACCCTGCCGATGCGGGCACAACGTTATTGAAAACATGCCCGTTCCAAACGAGCGGCGACGACGACGGTAATGACACAGAGCCCCAGACGGACCCAACCGATATGCCAACTTTCAGTTTTGCGACACGACATATGAGTACCCTCGTCTCCCGATCAGCCCGCTGCCATGCCCTTGCGCTTGGTGTGGTGGGGCTGGTTGTCGGATGCGAGGTTGGCCCCAATTACCAGCCACCGGCAGAGCATATGCCGGCGACGTGGGTTGCACCGCCGACGACGCGCGCGAGCATCACAGTGCAGGAGCCGCTACAAGTTGAGAAGTGGTGGACGACGTTTAACGATCCGGTGCTGGACTCGTTGGTGCGGCGGGCGGTGCAATCGAACTTGAACGTGCAGATTGCCGCAGAACGCGTGCGGGCGGCGCGGGCGACGGTGTGCATAGCGGGTTCGGGATTGTTCCCTTTGTTTCAGGGAACTGGGTCGTACACCCGTAGCCTGAATGCGGCCAATCGCACGACCGCCACCACGCCCGGCGGGGGAACGCGCACGATCGGCGCCAAAGATCAGGACTTCTGGCGGGGCGGGTTTGACGCGACATGGGAGATCGACATTTTTGGCGGGATTCGTCGTGGGGTGGAATCGGCATCTGCGACATACGAGGCCACGATTGAAGATCGCCGGGATGTGCTGGTGAGCCTTCTGGGGGAGCTTGCGACAAATTACGTGCAGCTTCGCGGGTTTCAGCAGCAGGTGATTATCGGTCAGGAAAACCTGGCGGCCCAGGAACGCACGCTACAGGCGACGCGCGAGAACAAAGCCATTGGTCGAGGGACCGGCCTTGATGTGGCAAACTCCGAAGCTCAAGTTGCCAGTACCAGTGCATCGATCGCCGGCTTCCAGAATCTGGTGCAGCAGCAGATTTACGTGATCAGCGTGCTGCTTGGGGATGAGCCGGCCAGTTTGCTTCAGGAGCTTTCGACAGAGTCGCAGATTCCGATCGCGCCTCCGCTGGTGCCGGTGGGCTTGCCTTCGGAATTGCTGCGAAGGCGGCCGGATATTCGCCGGGCCGAGCGACAGCTCGCTGCCGCCACTGCCGACATCGGAGTTGCGACGGCGGACCTGTTTCCACACTTGGGGCTCAATGGATCGGTATCGGTGGGTGGCAGCCGGTTTGAGAATCTTGGGAATTGGGGGACGCGGGTGCTTTCGATCGGGCCCTCGTTTAACTGGGCGATATTCGATTCGGGTCGGATCTGGAGCAACATTGAAGTGAGAAACGCCATTCAGGCCCAGGCGCTTCTTATATATCGCCAGACGATCCTCACGGCGCTTCAGGACGTGGAATCGGCGCTGACCGCATATGCACAGGAGCAGCAGCGGCGCGCCCTGCTCGCGGATGCAGTAGCGGCCAACCAGCGTGCGGTTGCGTTTGCCCAAGAGCTTTATGCCACTGGGAAGGAAAACTTCCTGAACGTGCTGGTGGCGCAGCAGTCGCTCTTTGGTTCGCAGAATGCGCTCGTCCAGAGCAACCAGGCGGTGGCTTCGGATCTGGTGGCGATTTACAAAGCGCTGGGCGGCGGGTGGGAAGTTGGCGAGCCGGTGTCAACAACGCGTCCCGTCAAGCAGTAGTTGGCAATCAGAGATCCATATCTCTGCGTACTTCAACGCAAAAGCTTCCCGAATGTAATCAATTAGGAAGCTAACTAACTATGTCAATCGCGTCGTCTATGGTTCCGTCCGCTGTCGCTGCTCCTCATGTTGGGGAGCCTATTACGGAGCGCGCATTTCGCGATTTGGTGCGAACGATTGGACTGCTTGAACGGGTCATGCAGCCGCAATTTGCGCGTTTCGGAATCAGCGGGTCGCAATGGGCGGCACTTCGAACTTTGCATCGGGCTGAACTGGATGGGCAGGACAATCTTCGAATTACGGATTTGAGCGATCGGCTGCTGATTCGTCCGCCGAGCGTGACGGGGGTGATCGATCGTCTGGAGCGGGGGCGGTTGGTTGTTCGCGATCCGGCTCCGGATGATCTGCGTTCGCGGTGTGTGCGCTTGACCGATCATGGGCGTCAGTTGGTGGGGCAAGTTACCGGCGTATACGCCGATCAGGTTGAACGGGCACTGGGCGGTCTTGTTCCGGACGATCAGACCGAGCTCCAACGGCTCTTGAGCCGGCTCTCAACCCACCTGCAATCTTTATTGGATGAAACGAACGGCGCCGCTTCCGCGCATGGCGCTTAGGAGATGACCGCATGAAAGCCTTGTTGTTAGTCCTTAGCGTTCTGGCTCTGGCTGCTGCCGGTGGAGGATGGTATTGGCAGCACAGTTCCAAACCGAACATCACGTTTCGCACAACGGAAGTGAAGCGAGGCGAGTTGCTCGCCACGATCAGTGCGACCGGCACCATTGAGCCAATGGATGTGATCGATGTTGGGGCACAGGTGGCCGGGCGGATCGTCGAGTTTGGCAAGGATAAGGACGGCAAAGACGTTGACTACGGTTCAAATGTAACCAAAGGGATGCGGCTTGCTCATATCGACGATTTGATTCCTAAGTCCGATCTGCTGAACGCTAAGGCTCAGTTGTCGCAGGCCGAGGCGACCCTCCAGCATAGCAACGCGGATCTGGAGCGGCTCAAGGCGCTCAGCGCGCAAGCGGATGCCGAATGGAAGCGCGTTCAGAAGTTCCCGCACAGCGAAGCGTTGGCACAAAACGATTATGACACGTTTGAGGCCAATCAAGCCACGGCCAAGGCGAATCTCGCTGTAGGCGATGCGGCGATTCTTCAGGCGATGGCGGGCGTCGAACAGGCAAACGCACAAATCCCGCGGGCAAAAGCCAATTATGATTATTGCGAGATTTCATCGCCCGTGAATGGCGTGATTATCGACCGGCGGGTGAACATCGGGCAGACGGTTGTTTCCGGTCTGAGCGCGCCGAGCCTCTTTTTGATCGCTGAGAACCTCAAGCAGATGCAGTTGTGGGTTGCCGTCAACGAGGCGGACGTCGGCAGTATTCATCCGGGTCAGAACGTCACGTTTACGGTGGATGCGTTCGCGGGTGAGACGTTCAAGGGAACAGTGAACAAAGTTCGGTTGAACGCCACGATGACGCAAAACGTCGTTACATACACGGTCGAGGTGAATACGGATAACAAGGATCTCAAGTTGATGCCCTACCTGACGGCGAACGTGCAGTTCGAGGTCAAAAAGGATGAGAACGTGTTGCTGGTGCCCAATGCGGCGCTGCGTTGGTATCCGCAGCCGCAATCTGTTGCACCGGACGTTCGGGCGCAGTTTGAAGTCGCGGATGCCAAGGAAGCCGCCCCGGCTGATAAGCCCGCTGCTGCTCCGAGTGCTGCTCCGGCGGCGAACGGTGACGGCACGACTCCGCCGAAGAAACGTCGGCACGGTGGCGATGCCGAGAAGATCGGCACGCTCTGGGTGCAGGATGGGCAATACGTTCGACCCGTCACGGTGACGGTCGGGCCCACGGACACGATCAATACGGAGGTGGCGTCGGCCGACCTCAAGGATGGGGCGCAGGTGATTGTCGGAGAGATTCACGAGGATGATGCCAGCAGCCAGACGACCAATCCATTTGCACCGCAAATGTTCCGCCGAGGTGGTCGCGGCGGTGGTGGCGGGAGGGGTCGGTAATGGAACTCATAAGACTTAAAGACATCTACAAGACGTACCACCTTGGAGAGGTGGATGTCCCGGTGCTCCGGGGCATTACCCTCGACATCGGCAGGGGCGAACTGATTTCGCTCATGGGGGCCAGTGGATCGGGCAAGAGCACGCTGATGAACCTCCTCGGTTGTCTGGATCGCCCGACGTCCGGGGAATACTGGCTCGACGGCCAGGAGATCTCCCGGTTGTCATCCGATGGGCGGGCGATGCTGCGAAATCAGAAGATCGGATTCGTTTTCCAGAGCTTCAATCTGCTTCCGCGGACCAGCGCGCTGGAAAACGTGATGATGCCGCTGACATACACGGCCCGGAATCTTTCGGAAGTTGATGGGCGAAAGCGTGCTGTGGCGCTGCTGGAGCTCGTGGGCCTGGGTGATCGGATGGATCATGAACCTTCGCAGCTTTCAGGCGGGCAGCAGCAGCGCGTGGCGATTGCGCGGTCGCTGGTCAACCGGCCGCCCTTGCTGTTTGCCGATGAACCGACGGGCAACCTCGACTCGAAGACGAGCGAGGAAGTATTGAAGATGTTTCAGAGGCTCAACGAAGTCGAGGGGATCACGATTATTCTCGTGACCCACGACGCGAATGTGGCCCGGCATTCCAATCGGATCATTCGCATCAAGGACGGCATCGTCGAAAACGATCACGCGCAAATCGTGCCGTCGGAGGATATCGACGCGACGCCGGTAATGGCTCATTAAATGTCAGTTGTAGATTAAACATCAGTTGTGGACCCATGCATTCGATCTACCGAACACTCCGAACAGCACTGCACGCTTTGCGACGCAACGTCATGCGCTCCATTTTGACCTGCCTGGGGATCATCATCGGCGTGGCCGCGGTCATCACGATGATGGAGATCGGCCAGGGATCGTCGGCGGCGATCCAGGGGACGATCTCGAAGATGGGCGCGAACATGCTGATGGTGCAGCCGGGCGAATCCCGGACCAGCGGAATCAGCCTGGGAAGCGGGACGCGGATCACGCTGACGCCGGGGGATTGCGATGCGATTCGAGAAGACTGCTCGGCCGTTAAGGACGCCGCCCCTAACGTTTATGCCCGCGTGCAGCTGGTGTACGGCAACAAGAACTGGCAGCCCAATCAGATTTACGGAACCACGCCGGGCTATCTCGAAATTGGAAACTGGCAGATCAGCCAGGGCGACAACTTTACCGATCAGGATGTTCAGAGCGCCAACCTCGTTTGTCTGGTCGGGCAGACCTTGGCGAACGATCTGTTCGATGGCGACAGCCCTGTTGGCAAGGAGCTTCGCGTTCGCAATGTGAACATGAAAGTGATTGGCGTGCTGGCCCCTAAGGGCGCCAACATGATGGGCTGGGACCAGGACGATGTGTTGATGCTTCCGTGGACGACCGCGAAGTTTCGACTGTCGGGCTCGTCACTGGGCAACGTCAATCAAAGCGCGGCCGCGGCGGCCAGTTCGCTAACGCAGGTCAACACGCTTAATAACCTTTACCCCAGCAGTTCATTGGCCGTATTGCCGGCGGCATCGCCTCTGAAGGCCAATCAGCCGCAAATCGTTCGATTTCCGAGCATCGATCGAATTTACGTTTCGGCGCGATCGGCGGAGGAAATTCCGACGGCGATCCGGCAGATCACCTCTGTCCTGCGAGACCGGCACCGACTAACACCGAAAGAGGAAAGCGATTTTGAAGTGCGGGATATGACCGAGTTCACCAAGGCGCTGACTTCCACATCCACATTGATGACCAATCTCCTGCTGTGCGTGGCCCTGATCTCCCTTGTGGTCGGCGGGGTCGGAATCATGAACATCATGCTGGTCAGCGTGACCGAGCGCACGCGGGAGATTGGCTTGCGCATGGCGGTGGGCGCACGCGGCCGGGATATTCTCCGCCAGTTCCTGATCGAGGCGATTCTATTGTGCCTGTTCGGTGGCTTCGCCGGGATCGTGTTCGGACGCGGCAGTTCGATCCTGGTCAACGCGTTTCTGCATTGGCCCGTTTCAATTTCAATCCCCGCCATCATCGCCGCCGTCTTCGTCAGCGCCAGCACCGGAATTCTCTTCGGCTTCTACCCCGCCTGGAAAGCCAGCCGGTTGGATCCCATCGAAGCGCTAAGGTACGAGTAGCTTATTCCCCCACAGGTTCCATCGTGGGATACACATGAAGTATGCCCCCGAAGCTCGATTACCAGCACGCGAAGGTCATCTATCGCAACACGTTTAAGTTCCGGTCATGGCAGGGCGTAACGATCGTTGCAATGGGGTTTTTTATTTGCGCGATGGGGGCGATCGTTTTCCATTCCCCCTCACCGCTATATGCGCGCCTGATCGCTCTGGGCATTGCGATGGCCGGCCTCGGGCTGGCGGGGACGATTATTGCTTACATTTGTCTGGACCGCCGCGATGTTTTCGACATCCGCACCGACGGGATTGTAGATCGCGGGGTTTTTCATGGATGGGCGGATGTCACCAGATTCGCAGCGATGGGTTCTCCCAAATCTCGTCGCGTATGGTTGTTCTATAAAACCCGAGCCTGGCCGATGCCGCGCTACCTCTCAACCACGCGTCCGGTGCGAGTCACGGAATACGAAGGAATCGTTGCCGCGATTCGGGGCGAAGTTGGAGAAAACTATCCGCAGCTCAAACTTGGGGGATACGAACAAACCGATGGTTGATTGATCTGAGTCGTTTGTGAGAGGGGAGCCGCTCGTCACTTTGGGACGACGCGCGCCCGCGATCGCGCGGGGCCAAAACGCGATTCTGATGAAGTTTTTGGCTTCAATTCTTCCAGTCGCATGGGTCGCAAACGAATCGGCCTCTGTCCCGGCTGCTGCTACAACCGGTAACACTACATGACTGTGCCGAATCACGCGCCACCCCCTCAATTCACCCTCCGCCGCACCCACCGCAATAGCCGCGTCCCATCGCGCAAAGCCCCCACGCCGGGGTATAGATGGTATCAGCGGTACCCCGCGCCACCCCGGCTTCTCAGAGCGCCGCAATCCCCACCTCGCCAAACCGCGTCGATACCGATTCACCGTTCACC
>DAIRGS010000176.1:0-14734 GCA_036794395.1 Tepidisphaeraceae bacterium
CTTTTTCCCTCCACCGGTACGCCGGGGGAGGGTAGGGAGGGGGCCGTCTTTCATCGCCGATAGAGGCATACCCTCCCTCGCCATACCGGTAGAGAGAAGAGGATCGCCTCAAGTATCATGCCCCCACCGAAATCCACCAGAACCAAGACAAAACAAACCCGCATACCGTCGCAAATGCGCACAGCGCAATCGATCCCATCAGCATCTGCGGGTGGGACAATGCCGAGCCGCGGCGCTGATAAAGATAAAGCAGTGTCCCGGCAATCAGCGCAGGGATTCCGAACGTAATCAACCCCACAAGTGCCGTGACCAGCGCAAGCGGCAGCGCGAGGTAATCCCATTCGATCGCCGGGTCAGTAGGCATCGCAACCGGCGGGGCGGGCGGTTCAAAATCAAGGGCATCGGACTCCGGGGGAGCGGCATCAAACAGCGTAGACGGCGCCGGCTTGGGATCCAGCGCTCCAACCTGCTTGCACCCATACGAAGAACACCCACGGTTTTCAATCCAGCAATCAGCGTGAAATTTGACGCCGCAGTCGCCGCACTCGGCTGTCTGCTCGTCGGGCGAGATTTCCGATTGGCACGCGCCACACAAAACCTGCGGTTCGGTTGCAATCTGCGGCTCGGGGGCCGGTGGCTTGGGCGGCGCCGGCGGTGGAGTTGGCGCATCGAATATCGATGGTTTGATCGTGCGCGTGGGCTGATGCCCCGGAGAAATTGAAATGCCGCGATACTTCGGCGTCGCCGACGGGGCGGGACTGGAGGAGGCATCAATCCCCGGCCCGCCAGGATAAATCGTATCCGCCGACGGATCAGAAATTCCCATTCCCCCAACACGCGGCGGCAACTCGACCATTTGCCCGCAATACCGGCACTGCCCCAACCTCCCCGCGAAATCCCACGGCGCCCACAGTGGAGCCCCGCACGAGCAATCCAAAAAAATCCCATCATCAGCCGAGCGCACGCGGGCCGCCAAGTCGATTTCCTCGGCGTCGGCGGGGAGCGATCCGTTGGAATGAAAAGTAAGTACGGCCGACCCAACCCGGATTTGATCGCCATCGGCCAGGCTGTGTCGCCCCTTCAGCGCCTGCCCGTTCACCAACGTCCCCACCCGGCTCCCCGAATCGACGATAAAATAGGCGCCGGCGTTCTGACCAATCCACGCGTGGATGCGGGAGACGGTTCGATCCGGAACGACGATATGGCTGTTAGCGCGGCGTCCAATCACGACGCGCCCGTTCAATACCGCCGCCTTGCGCTTACCGTCATGCTCCAGAATCAGCGTCGCCATGCTCTAGTCACATCCTTGCTCGGCGATGCATTTTAGAGATTGGTGGCGGATTGTAGAAGGGGTTCGTCTTATCCCAATACGATTAAACTTCCATCTCCCCGATGGCGTGAACTTTAGCGTCGCCCGGCGAACCTGTTGCGTAGAGTCGCCAGGTGAGTCCCTATGCCAAGCCTTTTGAGAAGATTCGAGGAGCCGTCGGCTTTTTTCGTTTTTTCCTGGAAGAGGAACATGCTCGAGCCAATGGCAATTTGATCGCCATTGTGCAAGCGCGCGCGTGTGATCGGCACACCATTGATAAATGTTTTGGAGCCGAGTGGGAGATCTTCCAGATCAACCCCGCCCGGTACCAGGTGAAGTGCCGCGTGCCGCCGGCCCACTTTCGGATCCTTAAACAGGTAAATCTGGCTATCCGGCGCACTGCCGATGTAGGTTGGATTTCGATACAAGATGAACTGCTTGCCCGCGATGAATCCCGCCGTCACGCGGAGCCACCCGGTCTTCGCCGCATTTTCGATCAGGCCCGTGCTCACACCCGCAAGGCATCCGATCGCAACCAATGCCACCAGCCGGCTCCACTGTGGACCGGCCAGATAGCCCACCGGATCAAACAGCGCCCCGCCCAATGCCCCGCCGATCATTCCCCCTGCCAATCCAATCAGCAACTTGCGCCGATTCCGCAAAAGCACGCCGGGCCCGATACTTAGGAATAACCCAAGAACACCCCACGCTACCATCCGCGCGAAAACGTCGCGCAAGCTGAATTGATTCGCCTCGCCCGCAACATCATCACCCGCAGCCACTCGGAACAGTCGATCGACGAACAACGAAACAATCACCCCGCCCAGCAGTCCCATCGCCGCCCCCAGCGCGCCGTTGCGCACAGTGGCCGGCATGTTGCGTTCAGACAGCGGCTCGGCGATGCCCAGACACATCGCGATGAACATCCCCGACAAACCAAAGCTGACAATATTCAGTGCAAATCGTTTGAGCGCCGCCCGCCTCTGAAGCTGGGCGACTTTGGCCATCCTCTGGTCGTAGGACAGCCCCGGCGCAGCCAGCGCCGTAAAATAAGCGTTTGATTTTCCGTTGGCGCGAAGCATCTCCAGCGAGGCATCCGCCTTGTCCGCTGCAATCGAGTTGTCCTGCCGCTGAAATTCAATGCGCGACATCCCGCGGTAAAGCTCAATCGCCAGCTGCTCCGAAGACTTGAACTGCGTCAGCAAACCGCAGCTCCACGCCAGCAAACCGCCCAGCACACCCAGCGCCGCCAGGAAGAACAGCGTACTATGCATCAGGTTGAATTTGACAGCCGCGTCCATCGGAACCTTCGCGGCATCCATCTGCGCGTAGGCCCGATTGCGGCTGATCGCCTGCTCTTCGCGAACGCGCTGCTCCACCTTCCGGCTGCTCAGCTCATCCCAGGTAATCGTGATGGGTTCTTTGTCAGCCATCGGTCAACGATCCTCCGTGCAAACTATCTCAGCCACCAGACCGCGAACCCCATGAGTGCCAGTAAGACCGCCGTCCCGGCCACCACAACCGGCCAATGCGATTTTCGCCGTGCTGGTTGAATCGGATCGTACGGAGCCGCGTGCTGTTCGACGGGCGGTTCCTCAACAGCGGTTACGCCCAGATCCTCGTCAATCAGAAATTCTTCCCGAACCGGATGTCCGCCGCGCCAGACAAACAGCCCGCGATCAGTGCTTTTGGGGTCGTCCACGAATGCGATTTGCCAGGAGGCCGCGAAGAAATGCTCGTGGATGAACACATCCATTTCAGACAAAAAAATTCCGAACCCGGGATGGGAATGATACCAACCCAGAATGCGCAGTTTGGGGAAACGGGTTTCCATCTGCTGGTGAATGTCGGTCCACGTTTCGGAAGTGAACGTCACCTGCGCGTTACGCCCCGACGAATAATTCCCGCGGATGTTCGCCGAAACGAATCCCCACGGACCGAAGACATCGCACCAGACGGTTCCGACCAGGACGCCGCAGATTTCGACGTCGGGGTTGCTCAACGCCTGATCGCGGATGTCATTCAGGACCGATCGCCGGATGACGATCTGGTACTTGCCTGATCGGCCGGTGATGCGCTGGGGGAGGGGACACCGGTGGTACTGCTCGGCGTTGATCTGATCCGCGTCGCGCTGGGGCTCGGACGGCGGCTGTTGCGAAACCGAGATACCGGTGTCGTCGATCATTCCCATTCCAAACCCCCGCTCTCCGCCAATGGCCCCAGGACGGATTCCGCATCGCCGCCCAATTCCATGCCGATCGCTTGCGACCCCGCGCGGGCGATGACGATGTCAAACGCCGGCACGCCAATCTGCGACAGAGGAAGATCCAGAAAATCTTCGGTGCCGACAATCTTGTAAAACGTCTTTACGTCGCGCCGGCTTGTCGGGCAATGCGGGCACGTCGCCTTATCCGCCGAGACCCGGCCCAGCGAGGCAAAGAGCTTTTCTTCCCGGCCGCATGTCGGGCAGACCAGCTTTTCGAGCACATCCCGCGCCAATTCAAGCTGCGCATCATTCCCAAGCAAACGTTTGGCTTCCGCAAGAAGCTGCCGGGATGTCATGGTCGAAGTTGAGGCATCAAGTGAAACGATGTCCTCCAGGATCTCGTGGCTGTAGCAATTCGTCTTGCGCTGATACTCGATCGGATAAGAGTCCGTGCTCAAGCCATCGAATACCCACCCGCGCCCGGCCATTGTCTGGAGGCCATGCAGCAGCTTAACCGCTTCCTGGCATTGCACCCCTGCAATAATCGAGCTGATGGTCGGGGTGGTAGGGGTCTTCCCGCCCTCCATCTCCGGCCGCGACAGCAAGTTGCACGATCGCCGAAGCTGAAGCAGCCGCCAGTCGGTTTCCGACATCGTGCATTCGTAGCAGGGGCCATCGGGGGCAAAGACACGCGCCGTCCCCTGGATCTGCTCAATGGCGCCATCGATCCATGTGCGATTGGTTTTCCAGCACGCGCGATTGATGGCCAGCCGGGCCTCTCGATTATCCAAGCCACCCAAAACCACATCCGCCCACCGGAAGACCCCGAGTCCCAGGTCATAAACAACATTGCCCACAAAGGCGTGGGTGCGCATTTCCGGATAAACCTGCCGCGCCGCCACTGCCGCCACCGCTGCCTTGTAATGGCCGTTGTCTGAAGCGCGATAGAGGATGGAACGCGAAAGGTTCGAGTTCTCGATCCGATCCATATCAGCAATCAGCACATTGCCGACGCCAAGCAGCGCCAGGTTCTTAACGATCTCGTTCCCCAGCGCCCCCGCGCCGATGACCAGGACCTTGGCGGCGGCCAGCTTCTTCTGATCCCACCAGCCGATCAGTTTGAACCGATTAAAGCGATCGTCACGCGCCGCATCCGTGTCGGCGACCGTGATGCGCAGTGGAGTCTCTGGGGCTGTGTCCAAATCGTGATGCATGAAACTTCCCAATCGCTCGCGTCGCGCGGTGCTCAGAAATGCGGAGGTCAATCAGCCGGGATGTTCTACCCAGCGGTGATTTCGGGTTGAAGACGCAGCACATCGCCTTCTTTAACGCCGATGTCCTTCAGACTTTGCTCGTCAAGCAACTGCTTGCCCGAAGAGCGGTGGTGGAGCTTGTAACTGAGGGGTTGCCCGTCAGGAGCGTAAACTGGGAAACTTAGCTTATCCAGCAGCACCACCAGAAGCCGGTTGACGGGCGCGTCATCCGGCATCTGAACCTGCTGCCGCTTGTTCCCCGTGGCATCCCAAACGTTTACGGTGACCAAACCCATATCGCACGATCCCAAACTTTGCGGCAAGACCCCAATTTCCTTATCATACCGAAATACCATAAACTGTAATAGAATGTGGGCGTGCCCGAACATCGGGTAAGTCCGATATAGGGACATTGGGTAATTTAGGGAAAATCATTTCGGCTGACTAATCGCACTGAGCGTTATGCCCGATGTGTGAAAGTAGATTTCTCTCACGCTCGGGCGTGATTTACGGTATTGTCTCTTTAACCTCCGGTGCTGATTTGAGTCAGGGGAGATCACGTATTTTTCAGGAACTTCCCAGTTTGACTGGCGCGAACGGCGGCATGGATCGGCCGACCTCCCGCGCCAATCACGACCAGCTTTTGCCCATCTTTTGGCGGCAACGCTGGCTTATCGTCTTCGTCACATTCCTATGTGTCGCGGCCGGCGTCGCGTATCTGATGATCGCCACGCCCGTCTATACCAGCACTGCGCGCATTCTCATTCGCCCCGCGGCTTCGCGCATGAGCCAGGATTCGTTCTCCGACCCGGTGAACGCCAATTACCTCTACACTGAAGCCGACCTGATGCAGTCTCCATCCGTGCTGTCCTTGGCGGCACAGTTGGATGATGTAAAAAAGGTCGTGGCCAATGAGCCCGACCCCATTCAGTTCCTCCAGAAGTACATGGGTGTCGAAGTTGGCAAGCGAAGCGCCGGAGTGACCGTCAGCTTTTCCTCGACCAATGCCCAGGACGCAGCCAACATCGCCAACGGCATCGTCACCGCCTATCAGAAATATCAGATCACTCCGAGCAGCTCGCAGGATGCCGAAATCAAGGCGCTTAACGAAGAGGTCAAGAAGATTGAAAAGCGGATTCAATCAACGTCCGAGGCCATGACCAAGCTGGAAGAGCAATATGGCGCGCTAGACCCGCTGAATCCGCACAACACACTGGCTGAGCAGAAGGTCCGGGAGTTGAGCAGTCAGTTCGATGCGGCGCGCCGCGATACGCTCAAACAACAGCAAGCCAGCCAAACGGCCTACAAGATCATCGAAGACTTGAAAATAAGGGGTGTGGATACCAACGTGGTGGATATTGACATGCTCGGGTTGGGCGCAGACGCCGAAGCAAAGCTCCCTGGCGAAATCAACACCCTCAAGCAAGCGATCGCATCTTCCCCCTACGGCGAAAAGCACCCGAACAAGCAGAACATGGTGCTTCGGCTGAACCGGCTTGAACTCACGCTCGCAAAGCTTGTTCTAAACCATTACCAGTTGGCCGAGGCCCTCGAAAAAGATCTGAAGCAATCACTGGCCGAGGCGCGCATCGAAGCCGCAAACGTGAGTGTTGCCTCAAGCAGATACGCACGGCTCCAAACCGCCCAATCCAACGACGAGACGCAGAAGCACCAGATTCAGTCCCGGCTGAACGAGATCCTCCGCGCCCAGGAACTTGGCATTTACAACATCGACGTTTACGAAGTGGCCAAGCGCGAGATTAAGCCTTCGCACCCCGCCAAGAAGACCACGCTGCCGATCGCACTGGTTCTCGGTCTGATTCTCGGCGGCGGTCTCGGTTTCCTCCGCGACTGGACGGATGATCGCTATCGCTCCGTTGAAGAGATCAAGGATTCGATGGCGATGCCGTTGCTCGGCACCGTCCCCCAAATGCCCGATGGCTTGCCCGCGGCTCTTGCCGGCCAGCAGGCAATGCTCGAGCCCACATCGGCCATTGCCGAGGCCTGCCGCACGATCCGCACCGCCGTTTACTTTGGCGCCCCCAAGGATCGCTGCCGCACCATTCTTGTGACCTCTCCCGCGTCATCAGATGGCAAGAGCACCATTGCCAGCAATCTCGCTATCACGATGGCGCAGGCCGGCAAGCGCGTCTTGATCGTCGATGCCGATCTGCGTCTGCCCACTCAACACGCGATTTTCGGCGTGCGACAGGAGTTCGGTCTCAGTAGCGTTCTCGATGGAAAGGCCACGCTCGACCAGGCTGTACAGCCCACCGCCGTCAGCGGCCTGGAAATATTGCCCTGCGGCCCCAAGCCCTCGAATCCGTCTGAGATGTTGAACAGCCCCATGTTCGGAGAGTTGCTCGAAGTGTTGTCCGAGCGATTCGATCAAGTGATCATCGACTCTCCGCCCGTTATGGGTATCGCCGACGCCCGAATCATCGGGGCGGCTTGCGACGTGACCGTGCTGGTCCTCCGAGCTGAGAAATCAACTCGCCGCGTCAGCGAGTTGGCGCGCGACGGATTGGGCAGTGTCGGTGCAAACCTGCTTGGAATGATCATCAACGAGGTCGAGCCCTCTCAAGGCTACGCCTATGGATATCACGGCTACACGCGCGCCGCCGAACCCAAGCAGATGGCAGTAAAGGGCACTACCGCGGCGTCGTCCGCCAAGATCCAACAGAACTGACTTTAGCGGTCGAACCGCAGGTCCACCCTTTCGTGGATTGCGCAGCGGCGTTCAGCCTGCGACCCGCCCGCCATGTCCGGCAACCCCAGTTCCGCCGTTTTCAGAATTACGGCATTACCCCCCATCCCTCAATTCAACACATAGATTGTTTTTTGGCGCTGCGTACGCCGCACCCCGCGCATATAAAGGCTCGGAGATGGCACTGGAATGCCGTCGCAACAAAAGGAGCTGTTATGTCACGTATGGGTGATGCGAATACCGGTGCACAGGGTTTGGGTGAGCAAGCGCAACAAGCTGGCGAGAACCTTCGCGACCTCGGCGGCCAAGTTCGCGATGTGGCTCGCGATAAATACAACCAACTCAGCGACCAGGCTCAAGAGTACTACGATCAGGGCCGCCAGAAGGCGCACGAATGGGAAGAGGGCATCGAGTCCTACATCCAGGAAAAGCCCCTTCAGTCGGTTCTGATTGCCGCCGGCGTAGGCGTCCTGCTTGGACTGCTGTGGAAGCGAAGCTAAACGCTTTGTCGCCGACCGCCACGGATACGCCATGAACGCACAGACAGAACAAGTTAACCCTCCCAAGAGCGGTTCCGGTGGCAGTGCACCCCCGCAGGCCCCTCCACGCACGCCGCCCACCGACGCGCTCCGCGACGCATTCTCCAAGTTTAATGAACTCAAAGAATTCGCCGCGTATTACGCGTCGGTGCGACTCGACATCCTCAAAGTCACTGTCCGCAACCTCGGTATCTATCTGGCGTTGGGTGTAATAGGACTGATTGCAGTTGCATCGATGGCTGTAACTGCTGTCGTGCTGCTGCTTCGGGGAATTGCCGGGGCATTCGCTCAGTTGTTCTCCGGCCATCCGTGGTTGGGCGACCTGATCACGGCGGTGCTGGTTTTAGCCCTCATGGCCGGTGCCATTGTTTTCGTAATGAAGAAATTGACTGGAACGTTCCGTTCCCTGACGGTGAAGAAATATGAAGACCGATTACGCCGGGAGCGCCAAGAACTCGGGCGGGACGTCCACGAGCGGGCCAAATCCGTCGAATAGCCCAGACCCGGATGCCCCGGCCGCAAACCTGACAGAGGCCGAATTCCTTGCACAGCAGGCGCACAACGCGCAGCTTGCCATGTCCAGGGTATTACAGGACCTCAAAGCCAAGCTAGCCCAGGGAGTCGACCCCAAAGCCTGGGCCCAGCAACATCCCTGGATGGCCATCGGGGCCGCGGCGGTAGCCGGCTTTGCCGCCACGGCCGCTTTGGTGCCCTCGAAGGAAGAGCAGGCCCTGAAGAAACTTGCATCAATTGAGCGTGCCCTCAATACCGGCCCCGAACGCGCTGACTCCAATGGCAATGGCGTTCACGAGAAGGGCAGCTTCGCCGGCACGATTCTCAAAGAAGTCCTCGGAATGGTCCGTCCCATCCTGGCCAGCCTGGTAGCCGCCAACATGGGCGGGGTCCGACCGGCAGCCGAAAGTTCACCAGACAGCCCGCCCCGTGGAGAGCAGGGCGGCACCGGCGTCTGACTTCCGAAATTCCTCCGGTGCCGCTGACTCAATTCACCCACGCCATGTCCCCCTCAAACGCCGCGTCCCATCCAGAAACGCCCCCACGCCGGGGTATAGCGGTACCCCGCGCCACCCCGGATTCTCAGATCGCTGCAATTCTCCCCTCGCCAACCCACCACGATACCGATTTCACCTGCCGCCAAGACGCCGGATCAGCGCCGAATCATGCACGATCATTTAGATAGGCGGTAGAGGAAACCCTTACCCCAACTCACACCAATCGGTCATTCAAACCTGTCGCGCCATAATTTTTCAGTAGGCGCATTCTTCACGGCGGGGTACTTTTGACGCATCGGCAACACGCCTGTGGGCGTTGCCCTGGGCCTCGTGCCTTCCCCGTCGTTGAAAGCAGCTATTATGAAACCCGGTCGCTCGATGTCGCGGCTTTTTGTCTTGACCGGAATGCTTTTCACCGCCGCCCCGGCGGCCCAAGTCTCATCGCCGTCCCATAATCCCGGGACCGATGCATCGACTCCCATGGTTCGCAACGACGCCCTCCGCCCTCTTGAAGTCCGCCTTCGCAAGCTCCACCTCGTCCGCCCTGACCTCATTCCCTATCCGATCGAATACGAAGTGGTTTGCTGAACCCCCGGCAGTTTTCCCTACAATCCCGGCAATGACGATCCCGCAGGCGTATGAGCTGGCGCTCGCGCACTACCAGGCCGGCCGCCACAAAGATGCCGAGCCAATTCTCCGGCAGATCTTCCTCCAACAGCCCGACCACCCCGATGCCCTCCACCTTGCTGGACTCCTCAGCCATCAGGCCGGCCGCAGCGCGCCCGCCGCCGACTTCATCCGTCGCGCCATTCTGCTCAATCCGATCAACGCCGATTACCACAACAACCTGGGATTGATCGTCGCCGGCCAGGGCAACACCGACGAAAGCATCGCCGCCCTGAAACGGGCCATCGCGCTGCGCCCCGACTTCGCCCGGGCCCATAACAATCTCGGAACCCTCTACGCCGAAATACGCCACTGGGACCCGGCCATCGAAAGCTTCCGCCGGGCGTTGGCGATCGATCCCGAATATGCCGAGGCCGAATCCAACCTCGCCAGCGCGCTGAAGGAAACCGGCCACCTCGACGAAGCGATTGAAAGCTACCAGCGCGCCGCTCAACTTCGCGGCGATCCACGCATCGCCAGCAACCTGGTCTACCTCCTGCATTTTCATCCAGGCTACGGCCCCCGCGAAATCGCCGACGCGCACCGCGAATGGAACCGCGCCTTCGCGGCCCCTCTGGCCGGCTCAATCCGCTCGCACACCAACGATCCCTCGCCCGATCGCCCGTTGCGGATCGGATATGTCTCGCCTGATTTCCGGCAGCACCCGGTAGGGCGGTTCATCGCTCCACTTTTAGAGCACCATAACCGCGACCAATTCCAGATCTTCTGCTACTCCGATGCCCAACGGCCGGACGAACTCACCCACCGCCTGCAACGACGCGCCAACGTCTGGCGAAACATCTCCGGCATGCCCGACGAGCAACTCACCGAAATGATCCGCGCCGACGGAATCGACATCCTCGTCGATCTGACAATGCACATGGAAGGCAACCGACTACTGACTTTCGCCCGCAAGCCCGCCCCCGTCCAGGTAACGTACCTTGCCTACTGCGGAACGACCGGCCTAGACGCAATCGACTACCGCCTGAGCGATCCATACCTCGACCCACCCGGTGGCGATGAGTCAGTCTATTCAGAAAAAACCGTGCGGCTCCAAAGCTATTGGTCCTACGAACCCCCATCCGAAGCGCCCCAAGTCATGCCGCCCCCCTCTGCCTCAACTGGCACGGTGATGTTCGGCTGCCTGAACGCCTTTAGCAAAGTAACCGAACCAACCCTCGCCGCCTGGGCGCGCATCCTGGCCCAAACACCCCAATCCAGAATCCTCATCCATTCCGGCGAAGGCCTCCATCGTCAGAAAGTCCGCCAGCGATTTGCCGAAGCCGGCATCGATCCCGCTCGCGTCGAGTTCATCGGACGCATGGCTGCCAATGAATACTTCACGCAATACAACGCCATCGACGTCGCCCTCGACCCGTTTCCCTACCCCGGCGGCACAACATCCTGTGACGCCCTCTGGATGGGCGTCCCGGTAGTAACACTGCCCGGCCAAACCGCCGTTTCCCGCGCCGGCGTAAGCGTGCTCTCGACAATCGGACTCCCGGAATTCATCGCCCGAACGGTCGATGACTACGTCACGATTGCATCGCAATTAGCGCTGGACGTCGCACGAAGAACGCACCTACGATCTTCGCTTCGGCAGCGTATGATCAATTCACCGCTGATGAACTCTGCGAACTTTACCCGCGACGTCGAGGCGCAGATGCGTGACATGTGGCGAAACTGGTGCACGGCCAGCAGCCGCACCAAGTGATCCGGCCAAACACGCTCTTCAATCTACGGCATGACGAATCCGATCGATTCGAGTTGCTCAGCCAAGCTCCATGTGAAATTCTGCATCGAAGATCCCCGGATTCCGTGCCGGATCAGCAGGGGGCTGCGGTACTATGGTTCCGCCGACGTCGAAGAGCGGATGGCATGCTAATCAAAGGAGTCTCTCAATGAAGAAGTTCTATATCGCGGCAGTCTTGGTCGTCATCGTGCTTCTCGGTTCAACCGTGAAGTGGTCACACGCGGTTCAGGATGCGCCCAAGACTCCAAACACCGCCCAGCAGCTTGTGGATCGATTCTGGACGCAGTGGGAAGGCGCTCGTCCGTCTGAAGCGGTTCACGCACTCTCTCCCGACAACGGCGCATGGGATCAAGCCGGCCACGCGGCAGACGATTTCCAAACCAACTCCGGCGGCAAGTGCCTCGGCCATTCCGAGATCACCCACCGCAACATGGGTCCCAACCTCGAATACATCTGCTTCCTCGCCCACTACAACCCGCTACCCGTCCGCGTCGAAATGATGCTCTACCGCTCCACCGGCCCCTGGACCGTCATCGGTTTCCGCATCGATGGCAATACCACCAAATGGATGAACGAAGCCAGCTCCTCACTCCTGGGCAACCCCGGCGACGCCAACAACGGCGCTCAAAACTAGAACAACGTACACGACTCTGCTCAGCTGAATCCCGTTGACGATGGTTGTCATCCTGGAGCGCAGCGAAGGATCTGATCGTTGGCGAACCACTCGAATACCAGATCCTTCGCTGCGCTCCAGGATGACAAGATTGAGGATTTCAGCGGGGTAATACGTTTGTTGTGGTGCAGGCTTCCAGGCCTGCACTTACGGCCCGAAGCCCACACCGCAACCGCACTTCGAGCCACTTCTTTGCACTCCCCTAAGGCGCGCCCCCCGATAGGCGCGATGCAGCCCGTTCGTTATCGTTCCCACTCCATGTCCACACCAGCCAACGCGGAGGATATAGAGCGGATCAAAACGCGCCGTCGTCTACCGCGCCTTGGTGAATTAAGTCTCGTCGCCATCATCGCGGCCCTATGCGTGCTCTTGAGTTTCTTCGGATGGCGCAACGCTCCGCCGGGTCACGCCAACCTTTTTCTGAATGTCGATAATCTCATCGATGGCATCGCCACCCCGATGTCCGTGTATGCGATCATGGCGGTCGGCGCAACGTGCGTCATCGTCGCCGCGGGAATCGACATCTCGGTCGGCGCAATCTTCGCTCTGTCCGCGCTCGGAGCCGCCGCCGTCTTGCAGGAACTCCCGCGCGATTCTTCCGGCTGGCTTGTCATCCCCATGGCCGTCCTCATCCCGGCCTTCATCGGCACCCTCTGCGGCCTGGCCAACGGCCTGCTCGTCGTTTTACTCCGCATTCACCCCTTCATCGTCACGCTCGGCACCATGGCCATTTTCCGCGGCGTCGCCAACGTCACCACCCGCGAAAAGCGACGCCCCGACAGCCTCCACTCCCTCCCAACCGTCTTCACCGACCACTTCATGCGAATCCGTTTCGGCGACGCCCGCCTCATGCCCATGCTCGTCATGCTCCTATGCGTGATACTCGGCGCCATATACCTCCACCTCACCATCGCCGGCCGGAAAAACTACGCGATCGGCGGCAACGAAGAAGCCGCCCGCTTCAGCGGCGTCAGGATCGGCCCGGCTAAACTATTGGTCTACGCAATCTCAGGCCTGACCGCGGGCATCGCCGGCATGGTTTCTCTGGGCCGGTTCGCCACAATCTCCACCAACACCGCCTCCGGCTACGAACTCATGGTCATCGCCGCCGCAGTCGTGGGCGGCGCAAGCCTCATGGGCGGACGCGGCTCCGCAATCGGCGCGCTGCTCGGCACCCTTGTGATCGCCCTCATTCAAAACGGCATTTACATCCTCCAACTCGACGAAGAGAACCGAAGCATCATCATCGGCACCGCGATCCTCGTTGCCGCAGCAATGGACAGTTGGATCAGCCAGCGATTCCGCAAATCCCGACATACAACGTGAGCCAGACCCTGAAATACAAACACCTACATGTTCAACGGAAGTCCTACCGAGCCAACGCCCGTGCTCTTTTTTCCCTCCACCGGTACGCCGGGGGAAGCGAGCGGAATTGGCGACTGCCCGCGAGTGGGTAGGGAGGGGGTTTCTTTCAGTGCCTAATAAGTGCTCGCACGCATAGCGTCTGAATGCCTCGACCGAAACTTCGCCTATCAACTCACGCACTCAGATTCACGGAGATCATTCATGAAATTGAACCACGCGCTATCAATATGTCTGGGACTTGGATTAGCACTCACCGGCTGCAAAAAGCCCGCCGCGGAAGGGGCCCGCGAAAAAATCATTCTCGGCATCGTCGCCAAGAGCCAGACCAACGCCGTCTTCCAGGCCGCCCATGCCGGCGCGCGGGATGCCGGCCGCGAGCTGTCCGACAAGTTCAACCGCGACATCGTTATCGACATTAAAACGCCCACCGACGAAGACCCCCAGGCCCAGGCCGAGGCGATCGGAGCGCTGGTGCGTGAAGGAGCAAAGGGGATCGCCGTCTCGTGTACCGACGGCGCCACGCTCAAACAGCCAATCGATGACGCCGTCGCCAAGGGTGTGGTCGTCGTCTGTTTTGATTCAGATTCAAAAGCCAGCAAGCGAATGTGCTACTACGGCACCGACGACACCGCCTGCGGCACCCAGGTCATGGTGGAGCTGGCCAAAGCCATGAAAGACCAGGGCACCATCGCCATCCTCGCCGGCAACCAGAGCGCCCCCAATCTCCAGGCCCGCCTCGCCGCTGTTCGCGAAGAGCTGAAAAAACACCCAAACATGAAAGAGCTCAACGACGGCAAAGGCGTCTTCTATCACGAGGAAAAACCCGAAAAAGCCGCCGAAACCGTCGCCAGCGCCCAAAACGCCAACCCCCAGGTCCAAGGCTGGGCCATGGTCGGCGGCTGGCCCCTCTTCGCCTCCGATGCACTGCCCTGGAAAGGCGACGCCATCAAATGCGTCTCCGTCGACGCCCTCACCCCCGAACTCGTCTACCTCAAATCCGGCCAGGTCGAAGTCCTCCTCGCCCAGGACTGCTACGGCTGGGGCCACAAGTCCGTCGAACTCATGCTCGACGAAATCCTCAACAACAAACCCCCCGATTCCGATCGCATCATCGATCCACTCACCCGCGTCACCAAAGAAACCGCCGATGAATGGGCCCAAAAGTGGCAAAAATGGTTGGGGAAATAATGGATCCGGATCGAAACGGGGACGCAGCTAGTGCTTTGTCACACAATGATTTTAGGGTAGACCGA
>DAIRGS010000177.1:0-14652 GCA_036794395.1 Tepidisphaeraceae bacterium
GGCAGGACACGCAGCCTTGTGGGCTGCAACACAGATGGCGCAGATTTACGCAGATTGAATGCAGGTCTTTTTCTTATCTGCGAGCATCTGCGCAATCTGTGGTTAAAAATTTCCTCTCTGTACTCTCTGTGGTTAATTCTTTCCTTTCATCGGAAAGCTCATTTCGTTGCATATCGGTACAGAAACGGCTTACTCAATACGATCGTTTCGATCAGGGCACTGGGGCGGTTATCGCTGCCTTGCAGGGCGAGGGCGGCATCGTTGAGGACGCATTGGTCGAATTTGTTGAGTTCGCGGCCCAGGGCGTAGCCGGCTATTTTACGGGAAAAGTTGGCGAGGAACTGGGATTTTTTCTGGATGAGGATGCGTTTGAGTTCCTGGGGGCCGCTGAAGCGCTGGCCATCGGTAAGGACGCCGGAGGCATCAACGGGCTCAGTTCCGAGGCTGGTGCGCCAGCGGCCGATGGCGTCGAAATTCTCCAAGCCGAAGCCGATCGGGTCCATTCGGGAATGGCACGCGGCACATTCGGGATTGGAGCGGTGCTGCTCGAGCCTTTGGCGGAAGCTGATGCCGTCGGTCTGGTGATCATCCTGGGGGAGTTGGGGCACTGTGGGGGGCGGGGGCGGGATTCGTTCGCCCAGAAGTTGTTCGAGGACCCACTTGCCGCGTAGGACGGGGCTCGTCCGCAGGGGATAGCTGGTGGCGGTGAGGGTCGCGGCCATACCCAGAACGCCGCCGCGGGTGTGGTCGGCGAGGGCGACACGGCGCATCTCGGTGCCCTTGAGCGCGGGCAGGTTGTAAAGGCGGGCGAGCTTCTGGTTGGCAAAGGTGTAGTCGGCGTCGATGAGATCAAGCAGGCTACGGTCTTCGCGGATGATGGAGTCGAAGAAGAGAACCAGTTCCTGCCGCTCGGCGGCGATCAGGTCGTCATCGAACTGCGGGAAACGGGTGGAATCGGGGCGGGTTGCGCCGCCGAGTGCGGTGATGCCAAGCCATTGGCAGGCGAAGTTCTGGGCCAGAGCGATCGAGCGCGGGTCGCGGAGCATGCGTTCGATCTGGGCGCGGAGGATGCTTTCGTCGTGAAGGCGGCCTTCGCCGGCGAGCTTCAGGAGTGGGTCATCGGGCATGCTCGACCAGAGGAAATAAGACAGGCGTGTGGCGATCTGATAGTCGCCCAACTCATAAACCCCGACTTCCGATGGGAGTGGCTCGACAAGAAACAGGAAGTTGGGCGAAATCAGCATCGCTTTGAGGGCGAGGCGGATAGACGCTTCGAAGGAATCGCCACGGGATTGTGCGCGATCGAAGAACGTGAGGAAGCGATCGATTTCGGAGTTGGCAAGCGGCCGGCGAAAGGCACGAACGCCGAACGCGGCGACAATTCTTTGTGCGGCCTCATGCGATGAAATGTTCGCGCCGGGCAAGGCGCTCAGGATGCGATCGTGGGCATCGCGAATGGGAAAGTTCAGCGGGCCGCCATCAGGCAGCACCGCGCGCATGACGATATCGGCGGCGTGGAGATATTTTTCGAGGGAGATGGCGGAAACGAACAGGGCATTGCCGTTGGTGTCGAACCCTTCGCCGCCGGCTCCATCGGCGGGGAGCATTTCATCGACGTGGAGGTCGATGCCGACGAGATCGCGGATGGTGTTGTTGTATTCGGTGCGGGTAAGCCGGCGGCTCATGACGTAGCCGCGATAGAAGCGGTTGTTGCGGTCGGTGGCGATCTTTCCGCAATCGGCTTCGCCGGATTCGATGTGGGCGGTGATCCAGCCGAGCACGATTTTCTTCTGGTCGTCGGTCGGCCTTTTTTCCGTCCGCTTGGGCGGCATCGAATTGCTCTTGATCTTCTCAGCCACGCCCTGCCAGATGGCCTCATCGGCCAAAACCTGTTTGGTGGTTTCGAAGGGCGTCAGATCGAGGTCGCCTTTTTTCTTCTCGGGGTTGTGACAGGAAATACATTGCTCGACGACGATGGGGCGAACGTCTTTTTCGAAGGAGGGGGAAAGGTCAGCGGCTAGCGCGGACGAAATACAGAAGAGCAGAACGAGCCATGGGAGTGCGAGGCTCCGGCCGAGCTGCGATGGTCTAAAACCGGTGCGTATTGCCTCGGCGGGAGCCTCGCACTCCCAAATACTGAATAGGCGCTCAGATTGGAAACTGATATCAGCCATCGATTCGCACACAACCAACATGCCCGTTTATAAGTATTGACCCATGACAGAATTGTTGTCGGTCAAGATACCCGGTACGGATCACACCGCCGCGAAGTTCGCCAGAACCTGAAGGCCGACTTTCTGGCTTTTTTCAGGGTGGAACTGGGTGGCCAGGACGTTGTCGCGCCAGACGCTGCTGACGAAAGGGCCGCCGTAGTCGGTTGTGGTGGCGATGACGGATGGATCGTCTGGGACGACGTGGTAGCTGTGGACGAAATATACGCCGCACCCCTATGATGGTTATTCTTGGCGTCTCGGCGTTGCCATCGCTAAAATGTGATGGGCAGACTAAAATCGTGGCGTACAAGGTAACCGTCAGAAATCCCGGAATATTGACACCGCTCGATTATTACAAGCGAAGGTTCACGCCCTGCACCAAGCCTCCGGAATGGATAAAGATCAATGAAACGATGACGTGCAAGAATTGCCTCTCGCACCTCGAGCCAGCCGCTTGGATCTGCTGGGACGCGGACCTCAGGCAATTCATCCGATGCGAGAGGTGTCGTTCGCGCTCAGCCCGGCTTACGCCGCAGGTTGGGCATCTCGATCGCTTCATACTGCGCAGATATTGGAATCCAAAGTGTGCGGAGATTGTCAAGGAGCTACGGACCCGATTTTCGGGCCGAATGGGCCCATGGGCAGAACAGGTTCGCGCAGTTGTGGAGGCAACGAAAGCGGCCTTCCGCGAGGCGCTTGGCGATGAAGCCGTCGACGACTTGGTTTTCGAGTATCAGAGTGCCTCGGCGTACGAGAACTAGTTGATCGATCGAAGAGCCGATGGCTTGGGTGCGGGGAGCGTATACCATTTCTGGCACCGCATCGCCTGCCTTGAGCGACCAGCCGGCTTTCCCGCGGGTAATCCCTTCGTCGCGTCGGAAATCCTTTCGCCAAATTTGGGTTACATCGGTTTGCCAGAAGCCAAGACGCCAGAAGAAGCCCGAACCGAAAGTTGCGCACATGACAGGCTGGATATTCAAGCGATACCTGGGCGCGGCGGCCTCGCCGAATGCGTCTACGACCGATCCGCATTCAACGAGGACTTCGCGCAATTCAATTCCGTGATACGACCGCCACCACGGAGATGTGCAGATTGCGGTGCGGTTATCTTCTGCTCTTGCGTGCGGGATCTCTTCTTTAAGCACTTTGGCCGGGTGCACGCAATATTGGGGCACCCCATGAATCCACCTCGGGATGGTACGACCTGCGTTGGATTCCGGCAACTGACCTGCAGCTCGTGCCGCGCCAATGCGGGACTCGACATTCCCACGAGCGAAGCTCCTCAGTTCCGAACGAGCGAGGTGGCGCTCCTGGCAATGCGCGATTTGAAACAGCAAAACCCAGATCTTTATGCACAGATTTTCGCGCCGGGCAGAGGATGCGCGTGGGGTGCGGATGCCCGCTTGCTGGCAACGGGATATCAGAAGATCTTAGGGGGAGCATCGGTTCGATTGCAACGGGAACAATACGAGGAGACGCAAGACGAGCGGGGAACCTTCCGTGATTTATGGCGATCCTATGTCGACCACGTGCGCAACGCCTACCGCAAGGCCTGCGGGCTACCCGCGATCGGAGACGGTTGGGTTAGGGAAATGCAAATGTTGATGATCGTGCGTTCTATTTTTCCGGGCGAGGAAGTGGTCCACAATTGTTTCCCGCATTGGCTGCGCCCTTTGCAACTCGACGCTTACCTTCCATGCAGAAACTTGGCGCTCGAACATATGGGCGAGCAGCACTATCGCCCGATCGAGTTTTTCGGTGGTGAGGAGGCTTTTGAATCCGTCGTGCGCAGAGACCAGCGCAAGCGAACGATCTGCCAAAATCGAGGCGTGCGGGTCGTTGATGTTCGTTATGACGAGCCTCTAACGCGGGAGAACATTCAACGGTTGATAGACGAAGCAGCCGCTATAGGCGCTTAGGTCCCCCAGGGCTCCATCTGCCGCTTCGTCAGAGGTCACAGGCAGCGAACTAGCCGATTTCCGTGTGACATGACCCTTCGTAAGATTCCGTTGGTCGCTTTTCGTCATTAATCAGTCGGGTTAGGTCCATGCTCATTCGCCGCTTGATGCGGTCGCCTCTTTCGGCTTCGGCTTCCCTAAAATCAACCCATGAATGTCACGATTCTTCTTTTGCTGGTTGCGACCACAGTATCCACCACACCAGCGACCAAACCAGCGCGGGCCGGTGCGTTTCCACCTTCGGCACACGAAGCAGCGACACGAGCAATACGACACGCAGGTGCAACGCCGACAACCGCGAGAGAGCCGACCTCTGTCCCGCCGATCAACGCCGTCTGTCCGCCCGTCACTAAGGCGCGGCCGCCAGCGATTGGGATGTCAGAGGGGTTGAAGATCGCGTTGACCGCGCTTGGTGCCGTTGTTGTTTTCGTGTTTGGCCAGTTTGTTCAGCGAATCTTCATTGAGCCGATTCAAGAGCAGCGGCGACTTCGCGGCAAGATCGCAAATGCAGTGACGGTATACCGGAACGTGTGGCTGTTTCGGCACACGGCGCGAATTCCGGGAATCCTGGACCCTACTCGCGATCCGGCGGCGGACGCCAAAATAGAAGAGGCCAGCAAGGCTTTACATGGATTGGCCGCGGACCTTCGGGCGAGCGTGATCGTTATTCCGTGCTATGACGCTGTGGCAGCTTGCCGTCAGGTATTGAAGCGGGCGGATGTATGGGAAGTAGCGGATCAACTCCTCGTTTGGGGCGGCTTCGGAAAGAGCGAAGAGGAAGCACACGAGGTCGCGAGTAGCGCAAGGAAGCGGATAATGCAGCTACTAAAACTGTCATTCGGCGAAAGCGACGGGTCTGAAGCCTGATCTTGGTCCAAAAGGAGAAAGCGGGACACCGCTGCTTACTCTCGCGTTTTTCGTCCTCCGATCGCCGGCTCCAATCATTCCCGCTTTTGGAATGTCAAAAAGCGACATTGCTGCTTCCGCAAATTGCAGTTCGAGCCGGGCGGCGACGGTAGGGGCGGCACCGCACGAGTTGTTTCTTTCCGAGCGGATCAGCAACAGGCCGGTAGACCCGCGCCAACGATGAAGGTGTTTCCGCTCGGCAGGCCCCGTGTGCGTACGGGGCGCCGAAACCGGGTCCTATGCTCAAATCCCTTTGCCCCTCTCAGGAATGCAGGGGTACCTTTGCGGTTTCAGGGAGTATACTTGTGTTAATATGGCATGGAAAGATCGAATCACCAGCGAGCCGGGAATTCTTCGGGGCAAACCCTGCATCAAGGGCACGCGGATCCCGGTTGCCCTGATATTGGGTTATTTGGCGGCAAGAAAATCGACCGACGAGATTTTTGCCGAGTTTCCAGACCTTGCCGAGGCCGATATCAACGCCGCTTTGGACTACGCTCGCGACCTGGCCGATTTTGAGCTGGCGGCGGGCACATGAGCCTCGCATTCCTTGCGGATCAATGTGTGCCAGCGTCCATCTCTCAGACGCTGCGCCTACACGGGCACTCGGTCACTCTACTGCGTGACGTGCTGCCGATCCGAACGCCGGATGTCATCGTCATCGCCAAGGCAAAAGAGTTGGATATGATTCTCGTCTCGCTCAACGGAGATTTCATGGACATCGTTGTGTATCCGCCGGCCGATTACCGCGGGATTGCGGCAATTCAGTTACACAACCACCCAGAGGTGATTCCCCAGGTAATGCGGCGGTTCCGCACATACACGGAAGCTCACCCGGACCAGGGCGAGTATGTGGGAAAGCTGCTGATCGTGGAGCCGCACCGAATCCGAATCCGCCATTGAAGCAATGCCGGGAGAAACCCTTTTTAGTTTTCCTACTGCATTTGCGCCGACGTCTGAGGGGCCCGACGAGAAGCGATGAGGGGCTGGCGACGACGGTGGTGGCAGTCACTGGGATTGTGACACTGCTGCTTAATCTCCCTTGTTCGTCGTTCTCGGTTTGCCGGTTTCAATCAGTCTTGCTTTGGCGATTCAGAATTTTCGATGCTCTACTTTCGAGTCTTGAACTTAACACTCATCTGACTCAAGCGGCCATCGTCATATCGCCGCGAAGTTGGAAAATATCTGAAGTCCGACTTTCTGGCTTTTTTCCGGGTGAAACTGGGTGGCCAGGACGTTGTCGCGCCAGACGCTGCTGACGAAAGGGCCGCCGTAGTCGGTTGTGGTGGCGATGACGGATGGATCGTCCGGGACGACGTGGTAGCTGTGGACGAAATAGACGCCGCAGCCTTGGGGGAGGTCGCGGAGGAGGGGCGAGGGCTTTTTCACGTCGAGCTGGTTCCAGCCCATGTGGGGAACTTTGAGGCCTTGGCGCTGATCGACGTCGAATCGAACGCACTTACCCCTGAGCACACCCAGGCCGCGGTGTTCGCCATCTTCATAGCCAACGTCGAAGAGCATCTGGAGACCCAGGCAGATGCCGAGGAATGTTTTGCCGCGTTCGATATGGCGGAGGATCGGATCGGCGAAGCCATGTTGTTTTAATGTGGCAATGGCGTCTTTGAATGCACCGACGCCGGGTAGAACAATTTTGTCGGCCCGATCGATTTGTTCGGGCTTGGAGATGATCTCGGCCGATGCGCCGACCTGCTCGAATGCCTTTTGCACCGAGCGGAGGTTGGCCATGCCGTAATCGATGATGGCGATGGACATGATGGGCGGATTATAGCCGGGCTGATCCGAGGGAAAGGAGGGCGCGAAAACTCAGACCATTCAGTTTCACCGCAGAGACGCAGAGAACGCGGAGAATTCAAAAGACAGACGTGCAAGCTCCCCATTTCTAAGCTCGTGTAATTGACTTCTCTGCGATCTCCGCGGCTCTGCGGTGAGCAATCTGGGCGAAACAACTGAACGATCCGTTGCCGGACAGTTGTCCCGTCAGCAGATCCTTCACTGGCGTTCAGGATGACAAAAGTGCGGTCGGACTTCGGTTATTGGGCCGCGAGAACGACGATTTCAACCCGGCGATTTTTCGAAAGATCGGTACTTCGGGGCTTGGTGTCGCCGTAGCCTTTGATGGTGATGCGCGTGGTGGGGATGCCTTTGGAAACCAGGTATTCCTTCACGGCATCCGCCCGAGCTTCGGATAGCTGCTGGTTACTCGTCCACTTCGAAACCCGAATGGGAGTGCTGTCGGTGTGGCCTTCGACCGTAATTCTCTTGGTGGCGAATTTTCCCGCCTTGAGCGCGGTGACAACCTTATCGAGCGAAGCCTTGGAGGTTTGCTTTAGGGTTGCCTGACCGGGATCGAAGAAGACGTCGCTGGGGAGGTGGACGGTGGTGTCGCCGGTGGTTTGATTGACGGTGGTTTCAAGGCCGCCGATCTGCTCGACGGTTTTGGGCGTTGAGGGTACGACCGGCTTGGGCGTGGTATTCGCCGGCGGCGGGTTCGTACCAAGAGCCTGCGACGGCACCATCGGCTGTTGCTGAGCCGTTGGAGGCGGCGCCTGCGACTGCTGCCTGCGCATGGAATCGTTTTGATCGCGCAGCGCCTTGTTCTCGTCCATCAGCTCTTTGTTTTGATCGTAGAGCTTGTTTTGGCATCCTGCCGTCATCGCCACAAACAAAATGCCCGCCATGCCCGTCTTCGCCCAGCCCATCCAGACTCCTTTCGTTGGGAATTCCTCGGGAAATGTAGGGCAATTTAAGTGTACGTCAAGGTGGCGGAGCGATGGTGTGGAGTGAATTGGCTCAAAAATGGGTGTTTTTAATTTGAATACCATTTAGCACAGAGATCACAGAGGACACCGAGAACACAGAGAAATGCAAAGCGGAGTTGAGCTGGATCAGCAGGAGCAATCAGGCATCCGAGCGTGAGTCGGGTCACATTTGGGTACGGTCTTCGAGCTGTTCGATGGGGGATTGGACGTGCTTAGCGGGCGGCGCTGGGGCGGCGACCGGCATTGTTTTGGTTTGGAGCATTGCGGCTTTAGTGCGGATGTCGGCCATTTCGCGATCCATGCGCTGGGAGCGGGCGCGGTCCTGAAGGTCTTGTACCTGGCGCACAGTTCGAAGGGTTGTGCGGGCGAGGACCGTTCCGACCACGCCGGCCAGGAAGCTGCACAGAGCCAGGAGCAGGAGATTGGTCTGGGGTTTGTGCCCAAACCAGTACCAGAGCTCAACCTTTGGCTGGGCATTGTTGTATGTGAACAGAATCACGTAGATCACCAGGGCGGCAATGACTGCCACTTTCGTCCAGATCCGGAATTTCAGCCAGAGGTTTGCCATGAAGCGCCTTAGCGAATCAAAAAAGTTTGCCGAGGTATTCGGAGATCAGCATGAACAACCCGCTGAGGCCGGGAGCAAGATAGTTGGCAATCGGACAATAAAATACCATGACCACAGCGGTAGCAACACTCAGATAAGGGCCGAAGGGCAGTTCGCGGCTTTTACGGGTGAAGAGCATGGAAATCGCCCGCAGGATTCCGAAGAAGGGGGCGATGAAGAATGCGACGGTGGCCGGGCCGGGTCCGAGGGTTGCCCCGACCGCGGCCATGAGATGAACGTCTCCCAGGCCCATCGCTTCGCGGCCAAATCCATAAGATCCCAGTATTCGCGCCATCCAGACGACGAAGCCGCCGACGAGAAGTCCGAGGATGGATCCGAGCAGACCCCCTACCCAGCCGATCGAGACGATGCTGATCCACCCATTGGATAGCGAAGGAATTTTCCATGTCAGCAACATCCAGAGCAAACCCAAAGCCAGCGGCGGAAAGAGGAATAGCATCTCTTTTCGCATCTCGGCGCGGACTTCGGCGGAGGAGTATTCGCGCTCGGGCGGAGTGTCAGTTTCCGTCAGGCGGGCTTTTTCTACTTCGAGAAGCGGGCCGCCATCGGCGAAACTGGTGGGGAGGATATGACGCCACCAGAGGACAAAACTGATCAGCACGCCTAAGCCGCTGCCGGCAGCCAGAGCGCCGGCGGTGGCGGATGTGTTGAGTGCACCGGGCCAGCCGGGACGATCCCAAATGGCGTGCTCGGCAAAGGCGAACGGGACGACGAACCAGGGAATCTGGAGCGGGATGATGAACAATTCGGCATCGATCAAGGTTGCGGCGATGAGCGCGCCGAGCAGGATCATGTCCAGAAGATAAATGGGCCAGTGCTCGGTGATGAGCAGATCGGCCTGAAGGTATTGGAGGCCCATGGGCGAATGCCATGCGATGCCGGGGCCGTTGCCCGCCATGAAGAACATGACGTAATAGAAGACGAAGAGGAGGCCGGTGGTTGCTTCTACGATTGGATAGCGCGGGGAGATGGGCTCTTTGCAGAACCGGCATCGTCCGGCGAGCTTCAGCCAGCCGAACACGGGGATGTTGTCGTACCACTTCAGGGTGTTACCGCACTTGGGGCAGTGCGAGGGCGGGTAGGACAAGGCTTGCCAGCTTCGGAAGAAATCGCGAAACAACCCGTCGCCTTCGACCGGCTCGACGCGCGGAAGACGCCATACGACCACGTTCAGGAAGCTGCCCACGCAGGAGCCGAGGGCGAAGGCGAAGATGATGTAGAGGAGGTGGGGCATACGCTAGTCGGCAGTCAGCAGTCGGCAGTGGGCAGTCGGCAGTCGGCAGGAACAAACGCCGTCATTTCTTCTTCCTGCCCACCGCCCACTGCCGACTGCCCACATTCGTTCGGATTCAAAGCAATCTCACAATGTAAACGACGGCTTCTTCCGGCGTCAGGCGTGTGACGTCCAGCTCGGCGGTCATGATCTGACGATACAGATGCTCGCGTTCGGCAAGAAGCTTTTCGATTTCTTCGATGCTGCCGCCCAGATGGGTGAGACTGGGGCGCATGGCCGCGGTTTGGGGATCGGCGGAAATTCGTTTGTGGAGCTCGGCGGACGAACTTTTGAGGTAGATGACTTTCTGGCCGGAATTTTTGATGGCGTTGCGGTTGGCTTCGCGGAGGACCGACCCGCCGCCCAGGGCAATGACGTGCTCTGCGGTTGCGACGGCTTCTTTGACTGCCTGTTCTTCGAGATCGCGGAAGGCGGCTTCACCATCCTGCTCGAAAATATCCTTGATGGTTTTGCCGGCTATTTTGACGATCTGATCGTCAATATCGATAAATGGCTGCCAGAGCTGATCGGCCAGGCGTCTGCCGATGGTCGTTTTGCCGCTGCCGCGATAGCCGATCAGAAAGGTACTCATCCGTCTCATTTATCGGCCGGAGGGGGTGGATTGCAACGGTAGATATCACGAGCGAGTCTGTACCGCCCCGTTTTGGTTCCTCAGGTTTGACATTCTAACAGGGCAATCGAACTTACCATCTCAGGGAGTGCGAGGCTCCCGCCGAGCGATTTTTTCAATTCACGCCGGCTCGGCAGGAGCCTCGCACTCCCCAACCGCATTGCGGGGCCAGGAACGTGCGGTTGCCCGGCCATTTCGGTTGTCCATGCGACGGGAGGAAAGTCTTGGGCTGCTCTGTATAATCCCCGCCCATGCCCCAAGCAGCTCCTAAAGCATATAACCGTGTTCTTCTCAAAATCAGCGGCGAAGGCTTTTGTCATGAAGGTGGATTCGGGATCGAGGCTTCGGAACTCGAGAACATTGCCCGGCAATGCGCGGATGTGGTGAAAACCGGGGTTCAGCTTGCGGTGGTCGTGGGCGGGGGGAACTTTATCCGGGGTGCGACGTTCTCCGAACAAGGACACATCCCGCGCAGCACGGCCGACTACATGGGCATGCTGGCGACGGTGCTGAATGCGTTGGCGCTCCAGGAGATGCTGGAAAAGATGGGCCAGCCCACGCGGGTTCAGTCGGCGATCGGGGTGTACAGCGTATGCGAGCCTTTCATCCGTAGGCGCGCCATCCGGCATCTGGAGAAAAACCGCGTCGTGATTCTGGCGGCGGGAACGGGTAACCCATTTTTTACCACCGACACGTGTGCCGCGCTGCGGGCGACGGAGCTACAGGCGGACGTGCTGCTGAAGGCGACGAAGGTGGATGGGATTTACTCGGCCGATCCGAAGAAGGATCCAAAGGCCGTTAAGTATGACACGATCTCTTATGAGCAGGTGTTGCGGGAGAAGCTGCGCGTGATGGACCTGACGGCGATCACGTTGTGCATGGAGCGGAAGATTCCGCTGGTGGTTTTCGACATGAAGACCGATGGCAACATCGCACGCGTGGTCAGGGGCGAACCGATCGGGACGACGATTAAGCCGGTTTAGTTGACCTCAGTGAACGTGGGAACGCTGATGAAAACCACGAAATTTCCGCAGATCTAGCCCGGAAAATTCATGGATCACCACGGAGGGCACGGAGAAATGCGGAGAAAATCCGTCTGTAAGCCGCACAACCTGCGGCTCATGACTGTGACTGCAATTCAGGTCTAACTGCTTTCGTGACTTGGTCTTCTCCGTGTTCTCTGTGTCTCCGTGGTGAATAATCCGGGC
Organism: Tepidisphaeraceae bacterium; assembly: GCA_036794395.1. GTDB lineage: Bacteria > Planctomycetota > Phycisphaerae > Tepidisphaerales > Tepidisphaeraceae > DASXMX01. The sequence continues at coordinate 11,598 of DAIRGS010000177.1, forward strand.
TAGCTAATTTATGCCGCGGAGATGACCGCACGAACGCTTCGCGCGACCCGTTCCGAACGGCTCAGCCCTTGTTTCTTGGCGACGGCGTCGGCCTTCTTCAAAAGGTCGCGCTCGATACTGATTGAGATATTGATCGTGCCGCTTCCGGTGCCGGTCCTCGGGCGCCCGGCCTTCCGTTTCATCGCCCGGTGCCGGCGGCGATCCTCGGCGTCGAGGGGCTTGGATCGTGCAAAACGCTCCTCTGGCGCCTGGGCTTCAATCTCGGCCACGATCCGGCGCTTTTCGGCGTCGGGTAGCGCGATGAACCGTTCGATCGGTGACATTTCTTTCTGCTTTCCCATGGCGATCCTATCCGCGCCGCTTGCCGCGACGCCGTCGGGTGGTAAGGGGCATGGCGTGAATGACGAACGCGGTGCCGTCCTCGTCCAACAGGTAAATCACTTCAATGAACCTGTCCCCGGTGTCCCGGCTTTGGACGAGGTACTTCGCGTCGCCAATTTTGCGCCGGTTTCGGTCCGGCGAGTGCCGCACCACCGATTCAATTTCCGCGATCGTGCAACCGTGCTTCGTGGCATGTTCCCGGTTGAATGCGATCCATCGGAATTCGGTGGGCGCCAGTGGCGAATTTATAATATAATATTATGTCGTCGGCAATTTTTTTCTATTAGGATTTCGAATCGGGCGCATTGCTGGGCGGGCGTTGACGCTTGCGAGCATCGTGCCGAACGTGTGTCGCAGCACGTGGAAATCCACGACCCGGAAGCAGTTTAATAGTCGATCCGCGGGACGGCGGCGTCGGCTTACTTCAAGATCACATCGTTCAATTCAAACGGGACGGCGAGGCGAATTGTCCTGGCGGGGATTTGCCATTTGAGCGAGAAGGGTTCGCCGGCGCTGACCTTGGAGCGCTTTGCGCCAATACCCCACCGGCAGCGGAGAAGGTTGCTTGGGCCGGCGCCATCAGAGAGGACGGCATTCAGGGAAAGCTCTCGGCCCTGGACGTCGAAGGCCTTCATGCCGCCGGAGCGCACTGAGAACATGAGGGCGTTCCAATCCACTTCCGCGGGGTCGGTATAGATCTGGATATCCATTTGATATTCGTCGCCAGCCTTGATGATGCGGACGATGCTGGCGGACACGCCGCCGGCCGAGAGGCGGATGGGCATGGGGTCGGCCAGAGATTTTGAGGACGCGACGCCCGGAACATCGAGGATTTGAAAAGTCTCGGCGGCGATGACGCGAGCAGTCCCTCGGCAGCGAACCAATGTTGATCCGGGCACGACAGCGGAGGCTAACCCAGCCGACCACGAGTAGCCGTTGGTGATGGACATGCCTCCGGCATTGAGGCTCGATTCGGAGAGGCATGATCGTCCGGCGGTATCGACAGCTTCCGTGAGTGTAAATGGCGAGTCGCCGCGCAGGATGCGGGCGCGGGGCTCGGCATAGACGCTGATGCGCATGCCGGGACCGATCTCCTTGAATCCCGGCATCCAGGTGGGCGTGACCAGGAACATTCCACTGACGGCAAAGCGACGCGGCGGAAGCGGTTTTTTGGGGCGGACGAGGACCACACCCGATTCATTGCATCGCAGGCGAAGATCCGCCTGGCGGCAGATTTCGAGGACAATTTCCCAATAGGGGCGGTGGTCGAAATGTGCGGTGATTCGTTCGGCAATCTGATCGAGGAGCGTGGGCGGATCGGCGGGCAGTGGAGCGCCCTCGATCCGGGCCAGGCGATCGAGGGCGGTGGTCGCATCGGCATTGGCAAAGTCGAGCGAGATTAGCGCTGGTTCAATCCGGCGCATGGGGTCGACACGACGGAGGACATCGTTGGCGCGCAGCCGGAATTCGGGGCTGGGATTTTTTGCCAGTTGGTCGCGGAGCAGCGCCTCGACGGGCGGCCCAATTTCGATGAGCTGATGCACGGCATTGCGGCGCAGGCGCCAGTTTTCCTGGGTCATCTGCGCCATGCAACGTTCAATTGTCGCAGTGTCCGGCTCCGCAAACTGAGAAGCGTGCGCGAACGATGTCGCCGTCAGCACAGTGGCTGCCACGATGCAAAGGTTTTGGAGCAGTGCGCGCATATTCAAAGCAATCGAGGATGGATCAGTTGAAGCATGCTGCGCAGGCCAGGCGGAGAGATCAACTTGCAGGTACGGAAAAATGCTCTGGCACGCTGAGCGGGTGCGTTGAGGTTCGACGGGCTCTTTTTGTGGCACGGGCATCTTGCCCGTGGCGCCTGCACCCGCGCACGTGGGTGGTCATTTGCCGACACCGCCATCGACGCACACCCCCGTGGTGGCCGACGTTTGTCGCTAACGCGAGTGCTGAATCGGCCTTTGGCCGATGGCCGCGGAGTACCACGGCCCACGGGCTGGAAGCACCGTGCCACGAATATGATTCCACATCTTGTCGCCCAAGGCATCATGCACCCGAGTTTTAGCGGGTAACCTATCAGGTATGAGCGAGGTTGCATCATCTACCGGCGACGCCCCAATCGATCGGCCAAGCCTGCGTGCCCACAATTTAAGCATCGCGCTGTTTCAGCCCCAAATCGCCCCCAACACGGGAAACGTCGCCCGGCTTTGTGTTGCCACGGGGACGGCGTTGCATTTGGTTCGACCCCTTGGATTTGTGCTTTCGGATCAGAATCTCCGGCGGAGTGCAATGGACTATTGGCCGCGACTTAAACTGACCGTACACGATGATGAAGGCGCCTTCTTCACGGCAATGAACGAAACCCGGTTTTGGTTGTTTACTTCGAAGGCAAAGCGGTCACTCTGGGAAGCCGATTTCGAAGATGGCGATTGTCTGGTCTTTGGCAGCGAGACGCATGGATTGCCCGAGGGTTTGGTAGCGCGTTTCCAGACCCGAGCGATCCGCATTCCCCAGATCGAAGGCGAGCGTTGTCTTAATCTCTCCACCGCCGCGGGCATCTCGATGTATGAGGCGCTGCGTCAGCTTCACAATCGATCGCAACGGGGTTTGGATTGAATGAGCGGGAGCATTAACCAGAGCCCAATTGCCCCCTCTCCCCCCGGGAGAGGGCTGGGGT
>DAIRGS010000178.1:0-7920 GCA_036794395.1 Tepidisphaeraceae bacterium
CGGGTCAAGCTGAAGTCGGTCTACCCTAAAATCATTGTGTGACAGAGCACTAGTCTTAAATTGAAACTGATGCGGCAAGCCGTCACGGCTTCAAAGGCAAAGCCGATTTTGTGGGCAGACTCCCGATTAAAAAGGCAAACTGCCATTCTGTCGCAATTAAAAGGCAAAGCCGGGTTTGGGGCGGAGCCCCAGGAATAGCTACGCATAAGCCGGATGAACCATTTTAAACCAATTCTCGAACGCAACCCAGTGTCGCGTGCGGGTGTGGTCGGATTCGCAAAACTCTTTCAGTTTCCTCCGGCTGATCACATTCACGACTTCACATTATGCGAAGTACCCGCCGCCAAGTCAAACAAGTCCCGTTTTGAGAACGTTCGGGACCGCCTCAATGGATTGAGAACGAGTCGGGATGAAACAATAAGCCCCTTAAGCCAGTATATTCTTCAGCTTATAGTCCTGCTGAATTCAACCACACAATAACGTCATGCGCATTCCCATCCGGCGGAAACACCGGATAAAAAACGTGCCCGATCTTCCCATCCCGGATGATCATTGTCAGCCGCTTCAATAAAGTCATTCCACTGGTCGTAAAAGTCGGAAGATGAAGCGCGCCCGCCAACTTGAACTGCTCATCCGACAACAACCGGAATGGCAAACGTAATCGCTCCGCCGCCTCGCGCTGGTAGGACGTACCCTGCGTCGAAAGTCCAAACACATCACTCACCCCCAGTTGCTTTAGCGCGCCAAAGTGATCCCGAAATGCACAAGACTGCGGCGAACACCCCCGCGCCCCGGGAATCATGTCCCACCCCGCCGGATTCTCCACGCCCGGCTGGCCTGTCCGCGGATACGCATAGACAACCGCCCGCCCAACCAGCTTCGACAAATCAACTACAGACCCATCCGTCGCCGGAAGCGGGATCGACGGAACGCGGGCCCCCACCAAGCCCCGCGCACCGCCGTCGTCCACCGGCGAGGGAATCATCGACCAATCCGGAGTTTCAATGCCGCTGCCCATTCGTTAATCCATGAATACCACGGCATCCATCTTGAACCGGTCCGCCGGCTTCTTGATCTGATTCTTCGACAAACCTCTGTCACCCTTCAGAAACATGGAACCCGCAGTCTCGCTCCCGATGATCCGACCGATGTCCGCCTGATTAAGTCAGTTGAATTGATCTCAAAAAAATGCGTAAAGTGCAACTACCATGATCGGCGAGGCGATCAGTCCACAGCAAGCGGCGAACACCCAACCGGTACGTTTAGGTTTGCGGATTGATCGGGTGATCGCCGCTGCGATCGCACTCATGGGGATTCCGGCGGTCGAGATGATCGTTACGCCTCCATCCGGGTAATGTCCCATTATATAATGATAAACTGCCTCATCAAGGACGCTCGCGATAGCCACGCCAGCAATCGCTGCAACAAGAAATGCGGTCCAGAAAACGACAGCTGTTGATCCTGCTGGCGTCGTATTCTGAGGCGTCTGGTAATCAATCGTGTCCATCAGCCTCGCCGTATCCCCTCGCGGTGGCCATCCGGCTTTCTTGATCGCTCAAACGCTGGACCGGTCAGGCGCCTTTGTGCCGCCCGCACGCTCTCCGTACCAGCCGATCCACGAGCGGCCCAAACCCAATCCCCCCATGATTCGCCGCCTCCGGCAGCAAGCTTTTCGGCGTGAACCCCGGCAAAGTATTGATCTCCAGCAGATACGGCCGCTTGGTTTGTTCATCGATCATGATGTCTACCCGAGCCAGATCCCGCGCCCCGACAACCTGATTGGCTTTACGTGCCAACTCGCGGCACTCTTCGATGACGGATGACTCAAGCCCCGTATTAAACCGGTGCTCGGTATCGTTGGCTTTGTACTTTGCGTGGTAATCGAAAAACTCACTTTTGGGCACGATTCGAATCGGCGCGAGCGGCTTTTCCTCCAGCAAACCGACCGTCAGCTCCGGCCCGCTGATGAACTGCTCGACCAGCGCCCGGCCATGTCGCGACACGACTTTTTCCATCGATTCGCGCGCCTGGGCGGGTAATTCAGCCGGGGCTTTGCAGAGGTAGACGTCGATGCTGCTGCCGCTGGAGATGGCTTTGACGACGCAGGAGTAATCGATTTCTGGAAAGGGCCGGTCCTCGGCAGTGACTACGCGGTATTTGGGCGTGGGCAGCCCGGCGGCTTCCCACGCCTGCTTGGTTGCGACTTTATCCATCCCAAGCCGTGATGCTTTCGAGCCTGATCCGACGAAGGGGAGATTGCGCTGCTCGAGGATCTCCTGCAATTCCCCGCTCTCGCCAAATTGGCCGTGAAGAACCGGAAAGATGACGTCGGCGGGGCGGTCGAGTCCCGACAGGTCCGTCGGCGACACATCGCTGCCGAATACCTCATGCCCCATCGACATCAACCCGTCGATGACGGCCTTACCGCTCACCAAACTCACTTCGCGCTCAGCGCTCGGCCCGCCGTAAAGAACCGTCACTCGCATCGGAAGCCTTTCAAAACATAATCGCCACAGATGGACACAGATGAACACAGATGAAGAAAAGGCACTCAGGCCGGTCAAAGCCTTGATGTCTTGCCTTTATCTGTGTTTATCTGTGTTCATCTGTGGCAATACTCTTTGCCGGAGGAGCTACGACCAGATCTTCACTTCGCTTTCGAGGTGGATCTCGTTTTTCTCGTAGACTTTCTCGCGGATGATCTTCACGAGCTTGAGCACGTCGTCGGCTTTGCATCCGGGGTGGGCGATGATGAAATTGGCGTGTTTGTCGCTGACTTCGGCGCCGCCGACCCGCATGCCTTTGAGCCCCGCCTGGTCAATCAGCGCCCCAGCGCTCAGCCCGCGCGGGTTCTTAAAAATGCACCCGGCGTTCTTGGCATTCAGCGGCTGGCTGTTCCGCTTATACATCCAGATTTCCTTGGTCCGCTTCATGATCCGCTCGGGATCTTCTTCCTCGAGCTCCAGCGTGGCGCCGAGAATGAAAGGCGCGGAAATATTCGTGGAGCGGTATTCGAACACCAGATCGTCCTTGGTGCGTTCGAACGTGGTCCCGGCCGAGTCCATCACCTGCACGTTTGTCACGCGCGAGCCGATGTCGCCGAACTTGCCGCCGCAATTCATTCGAATGCCGCCGCCCACGGTGCCAGGGATGCCGGCGAGGCTTTCAATGCCCGCCAGGCCTTGGCGGACGGTTCGAAGAATCAGCTTTTGGAGATCGACTCCAGCGCCAACCTCCAGGATGTTCTGTTCGAACTTCACCCGACGCCAATATTCGTGATCGAGCTTGAAGACCGCGCCGTTCACCCCGGCATCGCTCACAAGAAGGTTTGCGCCCAGGCCAAGCACATAGATGGGGATATCGTTTTCCGCGCAGCGCTGGGCCGCCTCGGCCAGCTCCTCGGGGTTGCGCGGCTGGATATACCACTTGGCGGGGCCGCCAATTTTGAACCACGTCTTGGGTTGAAGCGGGACGTTCTCTGTCACGACCTCTTCGAGGCCGGCAAACGGGTTGGAAGTTCCAATTCGCATCGTCGCTGCCGAAGACATCATATTACCCCCTGCTGCGCCAGGTCGCGGCCGATTTCCCAGACATTCCCCGCGCCCATCGTGACCAGCAGGTCCCCGCGGCGCAAGTCATTCTTTAGATACTCAACGATCTGCTCGAACGTTGGAATGTGAACGGCTCTTTGTCCGTTTCGCTTAATCCGAGCAACCAAATCCGTCGCGCTGACGCGTTGCCGTTCGGCTTCGCTGTCGCGAACGAAGTAAATATCGGTAATCACTGTCTGTTCCGCGTCGGTAAAGCTGCCGGCAAATTCGTCCAGCAGAAACCGCGTCCGGCTGTGCTGATGCGGCTGAAATACGCAGATCAGGCGTTTGGGATCGTACTTTTGCCGAAGTGCGCGGAGGGTAGTTCGAACCTCAGTCGGATGATGGCCATAGTCGTCGACGATGATCGCGTCGTTGAACTCTCCCACTTCCATCATCCGCCGATCGACCCCACCGAAATCGCCCAGGGCCTCGGCGGCGTGGGCGGGATCAATCCCGCACGCGGCGCTGGCGGCGACGGCCATGACCGCATCAAAGAGGTTATGTTCGCCGGCCACCGACAACTTGAGTTGGCCCGAGGGTTTGCCGCGGAACCTTACATCGCCGCGGTAGCAACCTTTATCGATTCCCGTGACCGTGGCCGACCAATCGGCTTGTTCGCCGACGGCAATCCCTTGCACGGGAGTAATAAGGCCCGCAAGTGCCTTGCGGACGCGGGTGTCGGTGGCATTGGCAAGGATCAGCCCATCAGCCGGCACCAGACTCGCGAATCGACGGAACGATTCGATGATCTCGTCCAGATCCTTGTAGCAATCCAGATGATCGGCCTCGATGTTGGTGATCGCGGCAATGCGCGGGCGGAGGTTGTGAAAGCTGCGATCGAACTCGCACGCCTCGGCGATGAACGCCCGGCCCTTGCCCGATCGGCTTCCGCCGCCCAGTTGGGGTACGGTTCCGCCCACCACAAAGCTCGGATCGCCACCGCATCGAAGCAGGGCGTAAGCGGTCATGGCCGTGGTGGTCGATTTGCCGTGCGTGCCGGCGATTGCGACGCCCAGCCGCTCCTGCATGACCTGGCCCAAAAGCTCGGCATATTTAATTGTCCGAAGCCCGTATCGCCCGGCGGCCTGGAATTCAGGATTGGTATCTTTCACCGCGGCCGTGCGAACCACCAGATCGATATCGCGATTCAGAAGCTCGCCCATCTGGCCCCGGCTGATCTGCGCGCCGTGCTTGGTCAATTCAATTGTTTGCGCATTCGGCTTCGGCTCCGACCCCGTGACGACCGCCCCGATGTCCAGCAGCATGCGCGCCAGGCCATTCATCCCGCTGCCGCCAATGCCGATGAAGTGAACCCGCCGCCCTGTGAACCGGCTCACCGATGGTTCAGTTTGGTGCTGATTTTGAGATGCGACGCCGCTACCCCCTCGCGCGTCCGTTCGCAACTCGTTCAAGGCATTCTCCATTGCCGGCCGCATCCTACACCTCATTGAGCGTTACGCAAAGCCCGGTGAGAATTGATAATGGAAAATTGAAAATTGAAAATGACAGAGGGACCGACGCTCCCCATTTTCCATTTTCCATTTTCAATTCTCCATTTTCCTCATCGGCTTGTTCGCGCGAGCTCTATAACGAGTTGCGCGACATTTCCCGCTGCATCGGATTTGCCGAGATGACGGGCGGCCTGCGACATCGCGCGCCGTTTATCCACATCATAAAGCAGCGGCTCAATCACCGGCCGCAGCTTCTGCGCGTTCAACCGCGCATCCTTCTCATCATCCACCAATACAGCCGCGCCCGCTTCCGCCAGAACTTTGGCGTTGGCCCGCTGGTGCATATCCCTATGGTACGGATAAGGCAGCAGGATCGACGGAACCCCGCACGCGGTCAGCTCCGCGCAGCTGCTCGCCCCCGATCGACTGATGGCCAGATCCGCCACCGCCCAGACGTCCGCCATCGCGGGTGTAAAGTCGATGATCACCGCCGGCGTATCAATCTCCCGATACCCCGCCCGCACCGCCGCGGCATGGTCCCGGCCCGATAAGTGCAAAATCTGCCACCCCCGAAGCGTGATTTCCCCAAGCATGCTCAGCACCCCTTCATTCACCGTCTGAGCCCCAAGTGAAGCGCCGGTAACAACCAGCGTATTCACCGCCGGATCGAGCCCCAGCCGCGCCGCCGCCTGATCTCGCGGCGGCAAATGACGAATGTCCCCGCGGATCGGGCATCCCGTCACTTTCAGCTTGCCCCGTAGCGATGCCTCGACGTGCTCGGCCGTCTGCACGAACTGGCAGCACACCACCCCGGCCCGTTTCATCAACAATTGATTGGCCTCCCCCGGGATGACATCGGGGTTGAGCAGTGCCGTGGGCACCTTCTTCCCCGCCGCCATTCGCACCGCCAGGCCCGCCGCGTAACCGCCCAGCCCCAGCACCGCCCCGGGTTTCCGCTCGCGGATGATCCGCCGGACCACGTCCCAGGTTTCCCGCAGCGCCTTGGCAAACCGCAGCGTCCCACTGATTGACTTCTTCCAAGGAATTACCGGCTGAGGAATAAACTCAAATCCCGTCGGCTCCAGAATGACCCGATCGATCTCCCGGGTCGTGCACAAAAACACCGGCTTCATCTCCGGCGCGATCTCCCGCAGCGCCTCCGCCACGGCAATGCCCGGATACAAGTGCCCCCCCGTCCCGCCACCCGCTAATAAGATTGTCATGAGTTCCGACATCAGAGACGTAACTTATCGGCATGCAAGGGCCTTGGGTACCTCATCCTTATCCCACGCCGATAATCCCGCCCCCCACGTGGCCGTAATCCCGCGCGCCACATTGTCCTGCCCCCTCTCCCCCCGGAGAGGGTTGGGGTGAGGGCGAATGCCAGGCGCTATTCATTCCCAGACAGCATCATTCCCCGTTGTCGAGCTTACTTGGCTCTGTCCCTTCCTTACAAAGTCATGTTTGCAAACGCGCTGGGAAATTGCAGGCGCTTTACGTACGCACTCACCGCTGGCCCTCTCCCGGAGGGAGAGGGAGAAGGCGCGCGGCGTGGAAGAGTTGACGAAGCGCATTCACACTTTACGCGGCTGTATCTACAGGTGCATTGAGCGCATTATGGTTAGGGCTGGCTTCCAGCGGCCAGCAACGCACAGACCATTTCCTTATCGTTGCGCACGTAGATGTTCCGGTTCGCGAAGGCGGGCTGCGACCAGACGACAATCCGGCCGGGGTCGATGTTGGTCGGCTCGAGCAGATGCGCCCGGCTGACTTCTTCGTAACCTGCGGGGCTGAGTTTGGCGATGATCAGATCGCCCCGCTCGTTGAACAGAAAATAGCGGTCGCCCTGCGGAACGATGAACGCATTGGCCCAGCGTGTCGGTTCCTGATCGGCGGTGGTGGCGGCAAGGGTCTCCCACACGCGCTGGCCGGTTTGGGCCTGGAGGCCGCGGAGCTGGCCGTAGCTGCATACGCCGTAGATGAAACTGTCGGCGATCCACGGATTGCACATGACCGCGTGCAGCGCCTGGGTGTTCTTCTCGTTCTTGCCACCAATCTTCCAAAGCTGTTTGGCGGCGGGTTTTTCTCCATCCAGCTTCATCATCATCGCGCCGTTGTAGAACGACGTCACCAGCAGCAGGTCGCCGCTACGGCGCGGGGTGGCGATGCTCATTCCGGATTGGCTGGCGACAGGCTCATGCCAGTACAGGTTACCGGTCGCGGGATCGAGAGAGTTGAGGGACTCGGGATTCCAGACGATCAGCTGCCGCTTGCCACCAGCTTCAATAACGATCGGCGACGAATACCCGGGCTCTTTCGCGGGGATGGCTTTCCAGAGCGCCTTGCCATCCCGCTTATCGAAGGCCATGACAGTGCCATCTGGATCGGCGCCGATGGCAATAAGCGAATCACCCTCAATCAATGGGCTGGCGGCAAAGCCCCACATGGGAGTGTGCTCGCCGCCAAGGCGTTTTTCCCAAACGAGCGATCCATCGTTGGTATCGCGACATTGAAGATTGCCCTCGGCTCCAAACGTGTAAACGCGATTGCCTTCAACCAGCGGCGCGGCCCGCGGCCCGGCGTTGTAGCTCATGGTGTAATCGGCGGGATAGTCCTTTGACCAAAGGGTTTTGCCGGTAGCCTCATCGAGGCAAAGGACGCGCTCGACGCCCGGAATGCTCATGCGCGAAAATGGATTGGCGGGCTTGGGCGCGCCGTCTTTCACCTGGCGATCGATCAGAAATACCTTTCCAGCCGCGACACTCGGGCTGGAGTACCCCGCGCCGACCGGCACGCGCCATCGGATGGGCGGGCCACCGGCGGGGAATTTGTCGACGATGCCCGTTTCGCGCGCCCATGCGTTCTGGCTCGTCGAA
>DAIRGS010000178.1:7930-14564 GCA_036794395.1 Tepidisphaeraceae bacterium
CGCGGTGCTGAGCGTGCCGCCGAACCTGCTGTTGCCCACCGGCACGCGCCAGCGGATGTGGAGACCGCCCTCGGGAAATTTGTCGACGATGCCGGTTTCGCGCCACACGCCATCGCGCTGTGGGCCGAGCCATTGGGGCCAGTCATCGGCGCGGGATGTTGCCGAGAGGGAGAAGAGGATCGCAAGACCGGCAATGATTAGAGCGGCGGGGTGTCGAGACATGGTCGGATCCTTCTGAAAATGGCGGCAATCATTGTAAGCCCGGAGGATCGCAACGCGAAGATTCTATATCCTGCTTGATGAGCAGGTGATACAATGTATCTCCGACGTGTAACCATCAGACCTGAACCCTCTATGATTAAGAACCTCGTCAAACACGGAAACTCAACGGCCTTGATTCTCGATCGAGCAATTCTGGACTTGATCAATATCGATCCAACTCAGCCCGTTGAGATATCGACCGATGGGAAACGGCTGATTATTTCTCCAGTGACCGATCCCGAGCGCCGTCGGAAATTCCGCGCGGCCATCGAGTCAGTGAACAGGAAGCACGCGCGCACCTTCAAGCGGCTCGCGGAGTAATTTTGCATTCTCCCCCCGCATCCGTTAGGAAAGCACGATGCAGCACGACGAAGTTATTCCGATCCTGGATTTCGGGGCGCAGTATGCCCAGCTCATCGCCCGCCGGGTGCGCGAGCAAGGCGTCTACAGTGAGCTGGTTCGCCCGGACATCTCCATTGAAGAACTCAAAAAGCTGAATCCCAAGGGCCTGATCCTCAGCGGCGGGCCATCCAGCGTGTATGAGCCGGGCGCGCCTAAGAGCGATCCGCGGATTTTCGATCTGGGTGTACCGATTCTCGGCATCTGTTACGGCATGCAGCTTGGCGCGATGCTTCTGGGCGGCCAGGTGAAGCCCGCCAAGGCCCGCGAATTTGGCCGGGCGAAGATGTCGGTAACCACCGACGATGCCCTGGTCCGCGGCCTGCCCACCGAGACCACCGTCTGGATGAGCCACGGCGATCAGGTTCACGATCTGCCCGCCGATTTTATTCCACTGGCCACCACGCCCACCTGCCCCTTTGCCGCGGCGCGCCATCGCACACGGCCGTTCTATGGTGTGCAGTTTCACCCCGAAGTCACACACACCCCTCGCGGCGAGCAGATCTTCCACAACTTTGTCTACGATATCTGCCACTGCAATGGCAATTGGACGATGGGCAACTTTGTCGAAATCTCCACCAGTCTGGTTCGCCAGCAAGTCGGTAAGGGCAAAGTCATCTGCGGCCTTTCGGGTGGAGTCGATTCATCCGTTGTCGCGGCCCTTCTCCATAAAGCCATCGGCGATCAACTCGTCTGCATCTTTGTGGACAATGGCCTGCTCCGGAAAAACGAGCGCGAGCTGGTCGAATCCACCTTCCGCGATCATTTCAAAATCAACCTCCGCACCAGTGACGCCGGCGAGCATTTCCTGCGCGAGCTCAAAGGTGTAACCGATCCGCAGCAAAAGCGGAAAATCATCGGCAAGGAATTCATCGAAGCCTTCAAGCGCGAAGCCAAGACCATTGAGGGCGCCGCATATCTCGCCCAGGGCACGCTCTATCCCGACGTGATCGAGTCCGGCCACGGTTACGCCGGCGCCTCGGCCAATATCAAGCTCCATCACAACGTCGGTGGCCTTCCCGCCGAGCTGGGTTTTGAGCTCGTCGAGCCGCTCCGCGAATTGTTCAAAGATGAAGTCCGCCATGTGGGCGAAGTGCTCGGCTTGCCCGAACACATCGTCTGGCGCCACCCGTTCCCCGGTCCGGGCCTGGCGGTGCGCGTTTTAGGCGATATTACACCGGAGCGCCTCCGCGTCCTGCGCGATGCCGACGAAATCGTGCTGGAGGAATTGATCGCCGCCAACCTGTATCGCAAGACGGCCCAGGTGTTCGCCGTCCTGTTGCCGATCGGTACGGTCGGCGTCATGGGCGATGCCCGCAGCTACGACTCGGTTATCGCGATCCGAGCCGTCGAATCACAGGATTTCATGACCGCCGACTGGGCCCGGATCCCGTTCGATGTCCTGGCGACGATGAGTAACCGGATCATCAATGAGGTGCGCGGCGTGAATCGGGTGGTGTACGATATCAGTTCGAAGCCGCCGGCGACGATTGAGTGGGAATAAGTCTCCAAATGTATTTCCTCGACGCGCCGTGAGAATTGACTATTGTGACGACATGGAGGGTGGTGAAGTCACGATCTTGATTTGCACCGAGCCAACAGGGGACGACCTCGTTTCCAACTTACCCTCCGCTTCAACCAACATCTTCCAAAGAATCATTCGGAACCCTCGTCCTGAGTCGGCCAATGCACGCGAACGGGAATGCACCGAAATGCTGGCCTCCGTGCTGATGAACGCCCCCACGCTACGCCGGTGCATCTTCCGCTGGATGGCCGACATGAGCGATCTTGACGCTGAGGTGATCAAGCAGATCGACGACTTGGACTTCGACTACATCACCGAGGGGTTCATCGGGCGAAAGCGGGATGACCTCCGAATCGAGGGTCGCAGGGTAGATGATGCGGATGAGAATCCCTTCCTCCTTTGGACAGTCGAGGTGAAGGTCGGCTCTGCGTTTCATCGAAGTGCCGCCCAGACGCTGGATGATGACTGTGAGCCGATAGACTACGTAGAGGATGATGGTATTGACGAGAAACTGGTCAACCAACTGAAGCACTATGACGACTGGCTCGACGTACGGCATGCTCAGCATTGCGGCGGATTCGTGTTGGCCCTGAATGACCTGGGCCACCTGCTTCCGGCGCTGGGGCTGAAGCGAACGTGGACCTGCGTTAGCTGGACGAGGTTGGGCCTTGAGATTAGGTCGGCCATCAAGGGCCAGAATCTGCCGCCCCAAGAAACCCTTCTGGCAAAACACCTGTTCGGTTTCATAAGCAAGAATCTTTGGAGGCTTGACGAAATGCCCGCCACTGAACTTCGGCTCGATTTCAACGACATCGCCCTCATCCGTGCCTTCTCGAAGATCGGCAGGGACTGCGAGCGAAAGGTGAACGAACTCGTGGCCGCTGCCATACCGGTCATTACGGAGGCAGGGGTCGGGATCGGGGAAGTGACGGCATCCCAGCGACTGTTCAAAGGTTCATCCTCGTCATATGTCGAACGATTTCTCGTTCCCGGCCAAACGAAAGGTTCAGACCCATGTCTTCATGTCGGCATAGGCTCCGAGGGGTCGTACGAAGAGTATCTCGGAGTCTGGGTGCTGATGTCCCCGAACCACTCGAAAGCGAAGGCGGTACTGAAATCGGTTGAGCCATTTCTCAAGAAACTTCATGAGCGACAACTCAAATGGGAAATGGGCACCGGTGTGGAAGACGATTACGCTGTTCTTGGATTAACGGTTCCGCTCACGGACCTTCTCGCCGCCGAAAACCAGCAAGCAAAGCTGAAAGAATTCGTGAAGGCAGCCCTCACCGATCTCAAGATAACCGGTGCGGTGGACGCCATCGTAAGCTCAGTTGGTGGGTCACGACGCAAGGTTTCAAAGGGGTAAGCCTGACGAACCCGAAGACGGGCGCGAAGGCGCCGACCATGATCAAGTGAGAGCAGCGAACGTCACTTCTTTCGACGTCTGCCCTTTTTTGCTTGTGGCTTGCTCTTTCGTTTCGGCCGCGGATGCGTAATGCGGCCCGACTGGCTCACGTTCAAGTGACCCCCGCCCTCGGCCTTGGTGAGCTGCACGTCCCATTCAAAGGCCTCGCCGGGCGTGATGGACCGGCCTTTTTCCCATAGCCTACCTCTGCGATCGGAATAGGCCCCTCCGAGAGTGGGCAGCGGCTGCGTCGGGTGCCACGTCTTCGAGGGCTCAAACGGGAATTCCCCCGTCGTTGGCAACTGATGAAGTTGGAGCACCTGCTCCTTCGTAAGCTTCGGTTCTTCCTCACCCACGCGCACTCCGGCGTGCACTGGAGGGAATCTTTCTGCCCGTGGCCCCAGCTGCGCGGCGCCGACGAGTGCCGTAGATTTCGCCCCGCTTCGCGACCTCGCCGCCGAATTCCAGTGCCGAGGATGGAAGAAAGAACGCCTCTCGAAGCGTCTCGACCAGGACGTTATACATCCATTCCCCTCCCTCCGGCTTTGCGGATCCGACCACAACGCCCTTCTGTCCTATCGCCTCGGGAGCTTCGGGACTGGCTCGAATCACCACCCTTGCAAAGTCAGGAAGCTGTTTAGATGAGGCCGAAGCGATCCGGCTTAGCGTCTGTTCGAGGTGAACGAGGGTGACTCTAATCTTGCCGAGGACAACCGTTACGTCTTCGGAAGCCGAAGCGTTGGATGCAGCATCAGCCATAGGAGGTTTGGTAATCGTGGGCGACATTGATTCCTCATCGACGGAAACGAACCACAACGACCATTTTAATGCCGATCCAGGACGTTAATCCAGTCTAAGAGGCATGTGCATTGGACTTTCAGAACCCTCGGGCGGGTTACAATGGCATCAACGGCCTCCCCGTGCCGCGTCATCTGGATTGGTAATCGGCGGAGTACGAAACAAAGAGAGTAACGCTTCCATGCATGTTGACGACGAAGCCCAATTCGTTTCATTTCCGCCCCCGATGCAAAAGGTCTGCGCCGTCTGTGCCGCCACCTTCGCCTGCGGCGGCCCCGCGTGCTGGTGCGCCAGAATTCAACTCACGCCCGAATCCCTCCGCGCCCTCCGGGAGCAGTACAACGGCTGCCTCTGCCCCGAATGCCTGCAAAAGCAGGCCAGATCGTCATCTCCGCACTGACGACTTTCGAACGCTGACCGGTCATCCGACATCGACCGCGACTTCCGCGCCCGCGTTCTCCTTCGCCGCGCTCCCCGCGCGTTTCCACAACGAAGAAGTCCAGAACCCCATCGCCACCGCAATCACACCCGCCAGCAAGAACTGCCCTGTGTTCCTTAAGAATGGATACGCCAGCCCCGCTACGACCGGCCCGGCCACGCGGGCAAGACTGGAGAGGCCGTGGTACAGCCCGAAAACGAGGCCCTGTTCGTCGCGATCCGAAAACTTCGAGAGCAGAGAAGACAACGTAGGTTGTTGAAAACTCCTCCCGGTCGCGTTGGTTGCCCCGCCGATCATCAGGATGGCCAGCGCCAGCCCGAACCCCATCGACGGCAGCACATACGCCACGGCCACCAGCCCCGCCATACCCGCCGCTACCATGAAAGGCCCGGCAATGCAGAGCGGCCAATCGCCAAATCTTTTAGTCAGGCGCCCGATCATCCCGCCCTGCACGGCAATAATAATCAATCCAGCAAACAGAAAATAAAACCCAACTCCCCGTTCGCCCCAACCGAAGGTTTTGTTGAGGAAGAGCGTAATCGTGCTTTCCATCATGACAAACGCCCCCATGACGCAGAACCCGATCGCCAGCAACTGCACCAGGACGGGCTTTCTCAGCACAGGCATAAAGCGACTGGGATGCAGCCAGTTCTCCGCGTCAACCGGCGCGTGACTTCGCGATTCGGGCAGGCGGGCGAAGGTGATGATCGCGGCGGTCAGCGACAGGGCGGCGGCAATCCAGCCGGGTGCGCTTAAACTCAGGTAGTGCGCTGAAAGCCCGCCCACCGCGGGCCCCATCGAGAAGCCGATGCCGAATGCCGCGCCGAGCACCCCCATTCCCTTGGCGCGATTTGCCGGCGTGGTGACATCGCTCACGTAGGCCTGCGCGGTGGAGATATTGCCGCCGGTGAAACCATCAATGATGCGGGATGCGTATACGAGAATGAGCCGGGTCATCGGATCAGCCCAATTGAACGCGGCAATGGCCAGCAAGATGTACCCCAGGGTGCTACCCACTTGCGAAAGCGCAAGTACGGGTCTGCGTCCGAATCGGTCGCTGATCAAGCCGAGGATCGGCGCGCCGATAAACTGGCAGATGGAATAGACCGCAAAGAGGGCCGTCACCCGCATCGGGTGCCGTTCAAAGTCCGGCACATAAAACGGCAGCAAAGGGATGATGATCCCAAAGCCGAGCAGATCCATCAGCACAATGAAGAAAATGATCGCAAGCGCCCCCTTGGGCGGCTCAGCGAGGGGCGTTGTTTGATCGAGCGGTGCCGGTTCAGCCATAACCGGTGGGTTATAGCACCGCCTCACAGGAATGGCGATTTACCATGAGCCACCAGAGCACGGACAAATACAAAATTGCCACAGATGAACACAGATGGACACAGATAAAGCAAATAGCCAACCCACAAATCACTTCTTTGCACGATCCGTGTTCATCTGTGTCCATCTGTGGCAACAATTCTGTTCTTCTCCGCGCTCTCCGCGCCTCTGCGGTGAACCGGTCTTAAGACTAGCGCATAAAAAAAGACCGCACGAGAGGAGGGTAGAGGACCGTGCGGTCTTGGCGGAGGAGGAAACGAAGTTTTTGCGAAGGTCGCGATCGAAAGTGGCTCTTGCCCGCTCATTCACTTCGCGTTGTTTGTCCAACATGTTCTGTTTCGTATTCCGACCGGCTCGTATCCGATTGAAGCCCAGGACAGCGTGCCGCCCGCAGACCGCCTGCGGGCGGCACTGCCCTTGGGAACCAACCGCGCTCCATGAAACGGGGCAACCACCACAGTCGCCCCTGCCGCATTCA
>DAIRGS010000479.1:0-3150 GCA_036794395.1 Tepidisphaeraceae bacterium
CGAGCGAAAGATCGAAAGTAGTGTGCGGCTGCAAATGCGCCGGAAAATCGCTCGAAGCGTCGGTGAAGCCGGAGCCGTGGTACAGGTTGCCGCCGGCATAGGCTTGCCACGGCAGACTGAAATTGAATCCGGCGTGAAGCGTGTACCTTTGATCGTGATCCAGCAGGAAATATCCGCCGGCGGGAGGAGAGAAATTCGTCAGGCCCCCGCTGATCGCGCCTTCCGCTTCGGCATGGGCATCAGCATACGTAAGGTAAACTTCACCGCGCCGCGCGATCTTGGGCGAATGCACGGTGAGTTCCCAGCCATACAATCGTGCGCCGTCAATCGTTAACGGAAAGAAGACGTCCGAGTGTCCGATGGCGTTGTGATCGAAGTAGTTCCGCGCGCGCTGGTGATAGTTGTTCACGTCAACCGACCAACCGCGCAGTGGAATCGTCAACCCAAACTGGTGCTCCTGATCGCGCTCTCCACGCAGCGGGATAAAACCCAGGCCTTGGGAGACCGCAAAAGCCAGCAGCGGCCCACTTGCCGTTGAGAGCGGCGGCACCTGGTAATACGTGCCCCAGAACCCCCGGAGCACCCAATGCACGCGCGGGATGCGAATGGCGCCACCGAGCCGCGGGCTCGCGGCATTCTCGGAGAGCGCGCCATTGAAGTGCGTAAGCCGCACGCCCGCCGTGAGCGTCAGCCACGGCAGCGCTTTGTACTGATCCTCCAGAAATAATGTTTCCACATGGCCGCTGGCCGTCTTGTTCTGCGCAAGCGAAACTCCGGAGCCGTCATTTGCGATGAGATCGACCGCCTCATCGTCATGCTGCCCGAAGCCGTACACTCCAAAGGTCGCATTGTGCTTCGCAGTCACTTGGCTCACCGCGATTTGCGCGCCCACGTACGTCGAACCACGGTGCTGGGCCGTGCTGACCGGCACATCCTTCGGGTCGCCGTCGTAATGGGCTCGATTGTAGTGATAGAACGGCGAGACGGTCAGCAATAGTCCGGGTTGCAACGTATGCACCCACGAGAAACTCGCCAGCCTGTCGCGCTCCCGCTCCGCGTCGCGGATGCCCGCCCTTTGAGCGTCTGGATCGTTGGGGATTTGATAATCGTCACCGCGCATTGACGTGACGAACCGGAACTGGTTATCCGGGCCGGGATTGTAGATGAGCGTGGCCATGCCGCCAAGCCCCCACACGCGATCATGCAAAACGTTCGGCCCGGGCGTTTCCAGACCATAATCGCTGCGGTTGCCGTTGAGACTGGCGAAGTACGCAAACTTTTCCGTGTGGCTGCCGAAATTCACCTGATCGTTGGTCTGGTGGAATGTTCCAAAGGTCGTGAACACTTCGCCCTCGTTATTCCGCTCGAAGCCGGTTCTCGGCACGACGTTGAAGACGCCATAGGTTCGATCACCATAGGCCGCGGAATAGCCTCCCCGCTGTACTTCCAGATAGTCGATATCCTTAGGGTCGATCTGTGGCCCGATATTGCTCGCGATGTTGGTATTAGGAATCGGGACACCATCGATCGCCCACGTCACCTGGTGTCCCCCGCGCACGTGAAGCTGGTCGTGGGTCATCCACGCTCCCGGAACGTAGTCGATAATCGCGGCCATGCTGTTGCTCAAATCCGCTCCGGGGGTGGTCGCGATTTGGCCGCGGCTGACGATCGTGGTGGGCGCGGTTTGCTCGGGGTTCACGTCGAGCGCGCCCTCCGAGACCGTGACCTGTTCACTGCGTGTTCCGATCGCGAGCTGGAAATGGAGAATCGGAGCGCTTCCCGACCCGATCACGATCTCCTGGACAGAAGGAGCGAAGGTATCCTTGCTCACGGTCACCGAATACGCCCCCGGAGGAAGAGGGCTGGCTTCAAAAGCTCCATCAGCGTTAGTTGTGAGCTTCCGCCGATAATCGGAACTACTGGCCTTCACGACGACTTCCGCCCCTTGCACTGGACGATGATCCGGGTCATGAACGATGCCTCGGGCCGTCCCGAAAACCGCGGAGAAGAGCGCCGTCTGAAACAGAACGGTAAGTACAAAGATGATTTTCAAAAGCGATTTCAATTCGATACCCTACTGTTCTCTATCGCTTCCGCGGCGTTACGAAATCCAGCGGTTTGGACCGGATTACTGAACTCGAGGACTGGATTGTCTAATTAAAAGGGGCGCAACAACGCAGAGTGGACCGCGGGTTTGTTACGCGGCGACAGAGAAAGAAGGAGGTCCGCGCTTATGGTGGGAACGGACGCGGGGCCCGCGAAAGCCGGGCTGAACCAGACGTGTCCGCACTGCGCAAGCGTCATCCGGAGCCAGTAGCGAAGCACCTAAAACTTTTATTGCGAAGGGTCCGCGGGAAGCCAGCACGAGTCGCGGATACATCGGGCATTTGCCGCTCGCTCTGGCGATGGCGCCCGATTCCGAAGATCCTCCGCCCACGGACGTTGCGCAGTGGTGCTTGCCGTGGCGGCGACAGCAGGCCGGAAGATTGGCGGCGGAATTCGAGCCGAAAGCTGGGCTCAACAGTGAGAAGCTGAAGAGGACCAGCAACAGAATGGCAGAACAGCGCCGCAAGGGCTCATGTTAGCTCATTTGGCATGAAAGCGCCGGTTCCCTGGACAGGCCTGAGTTTCCGCGCGGGAGCGAGGTTTCCACAGTCCGGCTTGAGGCTGAGCCGTGCGCAAGGCAGAATCAGAAGCTATGGATACATCACGAGCACTCCAGGTTTTGGCTCCGCTGCTGTGCCTGGCATTGGCCGCCGCGGCCGGCGATGGCGATTGGCCCGTCTATGGACATGACGCCGCTGGTACCAAGTATTCGCCGCTCGACCAGATTACGCGGACCAACGTGAACCAGTTGCGCGTGGCGTGGACCTTTCATGCCGGCGACCTGTACGATCCGCACGGCAAGGGGGGCAAGCCCTCGGCCTTCGAGACTACGCCGCTGTATGTGGATGGCACGCTGTACCTGACCACCGCGTTCGGGCGGCTGATTGCGCTCGATCCAGTCAGCGGCAAGGAGAAGTGGAACTATGCCCCGCGCGTCAACACGACTGCGGGCTTCGGCGATTTCGCGAATCGCGGCGCGGCTACGTGGGCCGATTCGAAAACTCGACAGCGGCGCATGTTCCTCGCCACCATCGACGCACAACC
>DAIRGS010000480.1:0-3124 GCA_036794395.1 Tepidisphaeraceae bacterium
GAGCGCCGCAATCCCCACCTCGCCAAACCGCGTCGATACCGATTCACCGTTCACCAAGATGCCGAATCTTGAAAAATCCAAAAGGCCCCGTTTCGCCGCCATGCGAAGATGAGCGCCTTTTCGGTGGCGGAATAGAAAATCGCTCCTCTTCGAGTCGCGGCGAAACGACGGTCTTTACACGAGTTTGTTTCGTTCAAGACCCTGCCGTCAGGAGCCTCGCACTCCACAAGCCATGCGCTATCGTTCTACAGGCGATTGTGCTGCACTTATAACTTTTAAACCCCTCGGATAATTGAAACGTCTTGAACGATCCGCCATGCTTGCAGGCGTCGCGCCGGTTCGCGCACGATACCTTTACCGCGGCCGCAGCCGCTCAGGGAAATCCAATGTCCGTCCTGCCGCTTCCTTCGCAAAGCATCATCGTCACCACAACCTTCATGATCGAAGGCTACCGCATCCGCCAGTACCTCGGCGTCGTGCGCGGAATTATCGTTCGGTCACCCACCATCAGCCAGGGAATCCTCGGCGGACTCAAAGCCATCATCGGCGGCCATATCGGCGCCTACACCCAGATGTGCGAGCAAACCCGCCAGCAGGCCTACGACCTCCTGATCGACCACGCCCGATCATTAGGAGCCAACGCAATCGTCGGCCTCCACTACGACGCCTCCGAAATCGGCGGCGGCCGCGGATCCAGCGCAACCGAAGTCCTCTGCTACGGCACGGCAGTAATCATCGAACCAGAAACCAACTGACCCATCCCATTGTCCAACGTCAGCCAAATTCAAAATGATTTAACTGCGGATAGCGCAGATTTACACAGCGCCGCGGAGCCCCAACCAAAACAAAGATGCAACCACGGAGCGGCACGGCCTTCGGCTCGACTCGACCGAGCTCGTCGCGGGCTGAGGCTCAGGCTCGAAGAGAGACACGGAGGCGCGCTTGACCAACGGACGGCGCCGCAACGGCGGCAGGTTAGAAAAGTTGTGGCAAAGAAAATTTGCACGGGCTGCGAAGAATTAGACGGTTAGCAGTACAGATGAACAGGAACGCACTCCCCCGCATTTCAATCCGTGTGACCAACCATTCAATTCTTGGCTGTCCGCGCAAATTCTCTGACGCCGAATCCATTCCTGCTGCGCAGTCGGGCTCAATCTTTAAAGCGCGCCTCCGTGTCTCTCTTCGAGCCTGAGCCTCAGCCCGCGACGAGCTCGGTCGAGTCGAGCCGAAGGCCGTGCCTCCGTGGTTGCCTTGAATTCGGCCGGTGAATAATCCGGGTGACATGCATTAAGCCGGCGACGTGAAAAACTCTACCTGCGTCGCATGGCCCCCATGAAACCGGATCGCCATCGCCATCGGCGTCGGTTTGATCAGCGGGTAATACCACTGATCGGTCTGCCAGAAAATCTTCTGCGGATGAATCAAAACCCCCACCCCCGGAATCGCCGTCGAACGCGGCGGACCGAACACCGCCTCGATCGTCTCTCTATCACTCCCCACAATCGCCGCCGCCAACAGCGACAACGACCGCCCCCGCGACGGCCGCTTCGCCCGGCCCCCCCCCCTCCCCACCCGCGCCGCCAGCGCCCGATAGAACGGCCCCCGAACCAGCAGCACCGCCGTCACCATCCCGGCAAGGTTGGCCGTCATCCACAACCCAAGCTTCGCGAAATCGCCCGGCTGAACCGCCGAGCGCTTCCCAAGAAAAACATCCTTGTCGGGATTCATCCGAACCCCTCTCATGTGTGAGGTGCGGTTACATCAATACGCTTGAAAGATTATCGGCCCTGTCCCGCCCGAAACTTTCGTAAGCAAGTAGGGACGCGCAAAGCGTCGAACGCAGAAGTCAGGCTGGAGAATGTCACAAGTGACAGGGGGAAAGGGGAAATGGGTTGTAAAATCGGCGTTAATCCTGGCAGAATAAGGGATTACCGAAGTGTAACAAATGTCACAGATTTGGGTATGACATTGATATTTATCTGAATATTGCTATATCCGTAGGGTGCGGGGGTGGTAGCAGGGGCCCGTTAAACTGAGGGAAGTTTTTGTGTGCCGCGAAGGGCAAGCCGGGTTGAAGCGTGCTTGATGGGCGAATCGTTTTGATCGTGTGGGTTTGCCGGTTCAGCATTGCACAGCACTTGCCGGATGGCGGCGTTTGGGAGGAAAAGGTGGTCAATCAGGGGTTGGGGTCGATCCAGATCATTTAAAAAGGTGGATGTCACCTTTGCAGCTTCACCTTTGCAGCTTCGCCTGCAAAAAGAAGAATACGGGGAATGCTGGCACGATTCCTCTCAGCGCCATGCATATCGTATGTAAGCAAACCGGAGGCTGTTTCGGATGAAACCCGAGCCATTCGTCGAGGATATTCAGACCTACGCCTTGAACATCGTCGACACGGTGCGCGAGCCCCTGTTGATTCTCGACGCCACCTTACGCGTCCGGTCCGCCAACCGGGCTTTCTATCAAACCTTTCAAGTCTCCGCCGAAGAGACGGTGGACCGGCTCATTTACGAGTTGGGCAACGGCCAGTGGGACATTCCCGACTTGCGGAGACTTCTCGAAGACATCGTCCCCAAGAGTTCCGTCTTCAACGACTTTGAGCTGGAGCACACCTTCCCGGTCATCGGGCGCAGGGTGATGCTGCTCAACGCCCGCAAGCTTCAGGCGGGCCGGCACGGCGAGTTGCTGGTTCTGGCCATGGAAGACGTGACCGCGCGCAAGCGCGCGGAAGAAGCGCTGCTCGAAGCCGGAGCGTTGCAGAGCGCGATCTTCAACAGCGCCAACTTCTCGAGCATCGCCACCGACGAGAAGGGCGTCATTCAAATCTTCAACGTCGGCGCCGAGCGCATGCTGGGCTATACGGCCGCCGAAGTGATGAACAAGATTACCCCGGCCGATATTTCCGATCCGCAGGAGGTGATCGCGCGTGCCGCTACGTTGAGCCTGGAACTCGCCACCCCGATCACCCCGGGCTTCGAGGCGCTGGTCTTCAAGGCCGCGCGCGGCATCGAGGACATCTACGAACTGACTTACATCCGCAAGGACGGCAGCCGTTTTCCGGCAGTCGTCTCGGTCACCGCCCTGCGCGACGATCAAAGCGCGATCATCGGCTATCTGTTGATCG
>DAIRGS010000179.1:0-4602 GCA_036794395.1 Tepidisphaeraceae bacterium
CCTGCACTGAGCTTGCCGAACGTGAGAGGGTTGGGGTGAGGGCGAATGCCAGGCGCCGCGCCTCCCCACAGCCAGATTCCGTCGACGAATAAACTCAAATGATCAACGCCACTGCAAACCGCGCAACAATGCCTGATTCCGGCCATCCGCCTAAAAAAGCAACAAACCACTTCCGTCACTTCACCCGCCCCTCTGCGCTGCTACAGCTTCCTCCCCGCCCCCCTGTCGCAGGGCGTCGCATCGTGTCGCGCGACACCCCCGATTCTTGATCGAAAAACGCGGGTCATGCGACACATGTCGCATACCGCCTCGCCTCCGCGCGACATTTAGATAAAAACGTTAAGTCTATAAGTCATTATGTATAAATGCTTTAAAACATATTCATTTATATGAATGCGACACCTGCGACACAATGCGACACTTTCCGGCTTTTCGCCAAGTGTCGCATTGACCCCGCTGCGTCATCCAAAATTTTCAACTCCGCGCACTCGCCAATTCTCGACGAGCCGGGGCCGCGATCTCCGCTTCCCTCTCCAAAACCTCTTCCCTGCGCTCATACCGGCAAACGCTATACAGCAATCCCAGCGCCCCGCAGGTGATGATCAACCCGCTCCCGCCGGCACTGATGAGCGGCAGCGACAAGCCCTTGGTCGGTACGCTCACCGTCGCCACGGCAATATTGATCGCCGCCTGGAGCCCGATCATCGCGCCAATCCCAAACGCCAACATCCGGCCAAAATCATCGCGCTTCTGGCGGATGATTTGCCAGGCGACGTACAGAATCCCCATGTAAAGCGCCACCGTCAGCAGCGCGCCAAACAGCCCCAATTCCTCCGAGATCACTGCAAAGATGAAATCCGTTGTATCTTCCGGCAGATACCCCAGCTTCTGTATGCCGTTCCCAAGTCCCTTGCCAAAAATTCCGCCCGTTGAGAAGCACAACAGGCTCTGGATCATGTGGTAGCCTTCGCCCCGTGGGTTGTCCCATGGGTGCATGAAGGCCGTGATCCGGCGGACGCGATATTCCTTTTGAAGAATGAACCAACCCGCCGCCGCCAAGACCGGTACGACCATCACGATGATGTGCCGGAGCTTCACCCGGCCGGCCAACAGCATCGTCAAGGCACACAGCATAATCAGGGCTGCGGTGCCGAAATCCTGAATCACCACCAGCAGGCAGAGGATGCCAATCGGGATGAGGGTCGGAATGAAATCGGCGAAAAACCGATCCAGCGACGCCTTTGGGCGGGTGAGCCAATACGCCATGAACAACACCGCCGACCACTTGGCCAGTTCGGACGGTTGAATCTGCACCGGGCCCAGCTTAAGCCATCGCCGGGCGCCGTTGACCGATGAGCCGATATGGGGCACCAGCACCAGCGCACACGCGCCCGCGCCGAACAAGAATGCCCAGAAAATCGGCGAGCGAACGAACGAATCGCGCTTCCGCCCGAGCCACCCGTAATCAATCCGGCCCACAATAAAAAACGTCGGAATCGACAGCCCAACGAAGATCAGATCCTTCATCCCCAGCGGCGACCACTGAAAATGCGGATCGGCAGTCACGCTGGTCGAGGCCGACTGCACCATCAACAGCCCAAAGGCCAGGAGGGCCAATACGCAGATGGCGAGAATGTCTTGAAGCCGTAGCCGGTAGATTGATGCGTCCACGAAACGATTATCGGACGTGTGGGGGCGCGGAGGTTAGGAATCTTGGATTTGGCGGGAGTGATGGGGCGGCCGGGTTGACCCGGCGGGCTTGGTCTGTTCCATTTCGGGTTCATCTGTAAATTGAGTTTGGCGGATCGGCGGGGCAAGCATAATCAGAGGGCGAGGCATCATGGCAAACGGTGAGGTTCTCAATCGAATCGGTGAATTGAAGATCATCCCAGTGATCGCGCTTGAAGATGCTTCTGCGGCGGAAGGGATGGGCGATGCGCTGGTGGCGGGCGGCCTGCCGATCGCGGAAATCACGTTTCGTACCGCTGCGGCGGAACAGGCGATTCGGACGCTTTCGCCGCGAAGTGAGATTCTGGTGGGTGCGGGGACTGTTTTGAATGTGGATACGGCCAAGCGCGCGGTGGATGCGGGGGCGCGGTTCATCGTCTCGCCTGGATTCAATCCGAAAGTCGTGAGTTGGTGTGTCAGCAACAACGTCCCCATCACGCCCGGAACCGCGACGCCGACCGATATCGAAATGGCGCTGGATCATGGGTTGAGCGTGGTGAAGTTTTTTCCGTGCGAAGCCATCGGCGGGCTTAAGACGCTCAAGGCGATTGCGGCTCCGTATGGGATGATGCGATTCATCCCGACCGGCGGGATTGATGCTTCGAATCTTGGGGAGTATCTGAAGTTCCCCAGGATTCTTGCCTGTGGGGGGAGCTGGATGGTGTCGAAGGAGATGCTGGCGGAGAAGCAGTTTGGGAAAATTACGGAGATCAGCCGGCAGGCGGTGGAGATTGCCAAGGCGGCGCGAGGCTAACGACGATTATTCAATTCGGGATTTGAGATTTGAGATTTGCTTTTCTGAAATACCCCGACTGTCATCCTGGAGCGCAGCGAAGGATCTGATGTTCGAAAGATGTTCCATAGCTAGATCCTTCGCTGCACTCCAGGATGACATGTGGGCCAGTATAAACTTCGCAGCATTTCAGCCGAGATCTTGAAACCTTCAACCCGCTTTCCCTAAATCATATGGAAACCAAAACAATCGGCATCGTTTTGAACGGGGTGACCGGGCGGATGGGGACGAACCAGCATCTGGTGCGTTCGATTCTGGCGATCATGAAGCAGGGGGGGATCAAGGTTTCGGACGATTTGCGGCTGATGCCGGACCCAATTTTGACGGGGCGAAATGCTGAGAAGCTCAGGGCGCTGGCCGAGACGCACGGACCGGGGGTGACGGGCAAGCCGCTGAAGTGGACGACCGATCTTTCGGCGCCATTGGGCGACGCCCACTATCAAGTATTCTTTGATGCATCGGGGACGCTTCAACGAGCCGGGTTTGTGGAGCAGGCCGTAAAAGCCCGGAAGGCGGTGTATTGCGAGAAGCCGACGGCGGTAACGACTGCCGAGGCGCTGCGCCTCGCACGTCTTTGCGAGAAAGCGGGACTTAAGAACGGCGTGGTTCAGGACAAGCTCTGGCTGCCGGGCATGCGAAAGATCGCGATGCTTCGGCAGCAGGGCTTCTTCGGGCGGATTCTGTCGGTGCGGGGCGAGTTTGGTTATTGGGTGTTCACAGGGCATGTCCACGACCAGCCGGCCCAGCGGCCAAGCTGGAATTACCGCACCCAGGACGGGGGCGGGATCATTATCGACATGTTCTGCCACTGGCGCTACGTGATCGATAATCTTTTTAGCCCGATCCAATCGGTGGTTGCGTATGGCGCGACTGATATTCCCGAGCGCATCGGAGAAAATGGGAAGCCATACAAAGCGGACTCGGATGATTCCGCGTACGGCATCTTTCGACTCCAGGACGGGACCGTGTGCCAGTTCAATTCGAGCTGGTGTACGCGCGTGCGGCGGGATGATCTGCTGACGATCCAGGTGGATGGGACGCAGGGGTCGTGTGTGGCCGGGCTGCGCGAAGCATGGGTGCAGGGAATGGGCGAGACCCCCAAGCCGGTCTGGAACCCCGACATCGCCCAGCCGATCAATTTCTTCGACGGCTGGCAAAAAGTGCCCAACTGCACCGACTACGATAATGCTTTCAAGATTCAGTGGGAGCTTTTCCTGCGGCATGTGGCGCTGGATGAGCCGTTCCGCTGGACGCTCAGGGAGGGGGCTAAAGGGGTTCAGTTGGCGGAACTGGGGCTGCAAAGCTGGAAGGAACGGCGGTGGGTGGATGTGGGGGAGTTGGAACAATGATGGCGCGACCCGTGGAGATGGTATAATTCAAGGTGAAAGGGCGTGCCGCGATGGTGGTTAACATTCCTCCAGACCTTCAGGGTTTCGTGGACAAGCTGGTCGAATCGGGGCGGTTTGAATCGCCGTCGGAAGTCATTACTGCGGCCGTTATCGCTCTTCAGCAGCACGAGGCGATGGCCGAGTTGCCTGAGGGTGCTCTTGAGGCGATGTACCCCGACATCAACGAGTTGATAGAGGAAGGGCTGGAAGCCGTTCGTGCGGGACGTGTATCTGACGGAGAGGAATTCTTCGCCGAACTTGAGCGAGAGCTTTCTCAGGACTTGCCTCCGCATCATAAGACCGCCTGATCTACACGCTGTCGTTTTCACCGGATCGTCTTATCCTGTCCGGCCTATGG
Organism: Tepidisphaeraceae bacterium; assembly: GCA_036794395.1. Classification (GTDB taxonomy): domain Bacteria; phylum Planctomycetota; class Phycisphaerae; order Tepidisphaerales; family Tepidisphaeraceae; genus DASXMX01. The sequence continues at coordinate 4,268 of DAIRGS010000179.1, forward strand.
CTGCTGCGAGTCTGAAGAATCTTTCCCGCCTCGCGATTCACACGCAGACCACCAAACTCTGGTCGCTGGCCCAATGCATCGACGCTTACTCCGTCGCGGGTATTCGGGGGATCAGTGTTTGGCGGGATGTGTTTGAACCGATGGGCTGCAATGTTGCCGGTAAGATGCTTCGCGATGCGGGCATGTCGGTGCCGGCGTTGGTGCGAGGGGGATTCTTCCCTGCGCTGGACTCCGCCGCCCGGCAGTCGGCGCTCGATATCAACCGTCTTTGCATCGACGAAGCAGCGGCGATCGGTGCCGAGATGGTGGTGCTTGTTGTTGGGGCTGTTCCGGGG
>DAIRGS010000179.1:4612-14403 GCA_036794395.1 Tepidisphaeraceae bacterium
GTCTCTTTCTGAAGCGCGCAAGCAGGTGACCGACGGCATATCAAGGATTGTCGATCATGCCGCCGCGGCACGCGTTAAACTCGCAATCGAGCCGCTCCATCCCATGTACGCCGCCGACCGCAGTTGCATCAATCGGATGGCCGAGGCCCGAGAGGTTTGCCAGCAGCTCCAGAACCCGCTGGTCGGGATTGCCTTGGACGTTTATCATGTCTGGTGGGATCCTGAGCTTGAGGCTGAAATTGCGTTGGCGGGCCGTCAGAAAACCCTTTTTGCGTTTCATGTGTGCGATTGGCGCGTCCAGACGCGTAATCTGCTGACTGACCGGGGTTTGATGGGCGACGGATGCATTCCGATCCCGACAATTCGCGGCTGGGTCGAACGCGCGGGATTTACGGGATTCAACGAAGTGGAAGTTTTTTCAGAACATTATTGGGCGATGGATCAGCATGAATACCTTGCCAGGATCGCTGCTACCTATCTGTCGCATACATGATCGTCAATTCAATCCCGCGGGTTGCCAGCTAGAATAGTTGTCATTCGCAACTAACGGTTCGCTCGCGCGTATTGTCTGAGACTACGCGTGGCGATCTGATCCCATTGCCCGGCGGACGTGAGTCTTAGTTATCATGAAACTCGACGATATGACCGTACCTGAGCCCACGCAGGGGCGCCGGCAACCGGCCGCCGTCCCTTATGAAGCGCCTTTGGGCCTCGAAACGCCGCACGCGCTGGCCCGGATCCCCGCGCCGCCTCCGCGGAGCCGCTGGTGGATCTGGCCCATCCTTATCCTCGTGATCGGCGGCATTGCATATCTCGTATATGCCCGCATCCGCCAGGCTCAATCACAGGGTCCCGGCTCTGCCCGAACCGGAGCGCGAGCATTCCCGGTTGTTGCCGGCGTTGCCCGTCGCGGAGACATGCCCGTCTATCTAAATGGTCTGGGCACCGTAACGGCTTTCGAAACCGTTACCGTTCGCAGTCGCGTGGATGGCGAACTGATGCACGTTCACTTTAAGGAAGGACAGGTCGTACACGCCGGCGATCTTCTGGCCGAGATCGATCCGCGTCCGTTTCAGGTTCAGCTTTCCCAGGCACAAGGGCAACTGGCGCGCGACCAGGCACAGCTCCAAAACGCCCAACTCGATCTGGATCGATTTCTATCAATTAAAGAATCGATTACCCCTCAGCAGATTGATGCGCAAAAGGCGATTGTTGCGCAGCTTCAGGGCGGGATCAAATCGGATCAGGCCCAAGTTGATAGTGCTCAACTCCAGCTGGTGTATTGCCGGATTACCGCTCCGCTGAATGGCCGGGCGGGGCTGCGACTCGTTGACGAAGGAAACATCATCCACGCATCGGATCCACAGGGCCTAGTGGTCATTACCGAGCTTCAGCCGATCGCGGTGAATTTTTTCCTGCGTGAGGACGACATTTCGGAAGTGCTTAAGCGCCTGACTGCCGGGGAGCAACTCCAGGTTGATGCGCTGGATCACGATGCCAAATCGGTCATTGCCACGGGGTCGCTTTTAGCCAGTGATAACCAGGTTGATTCGGCAACCGGCACTTTGCGATTTAAAGCAATCTTTCAAAACGAAGACGGGGCATTGTTTCCGAATCAGTTTGTCAACGCGCGCCTGCTGCTGACGAACTTAAACAATGTGGTGATGGTTCCTGTCGCCGCTGTTCAGCGGGGACCGTTGGATTCAACTTTTGTGTACGTGGTTCAACCGGGGCACAAATCCACGACCCAGCCCACCTCCGCCACGCCTCCAAGTAGTGCAATTGCATCCATCGCTCCAACCAGTGCCCCCTCGACGCAACCGGCTGAAGGTATTGTCGCTCTCCGCAATATCGTGCCCGGCCATCAGGAAGGCGACGATGTCGTGATCGAAAGCGGCATCGCGCCCGGCGACATTTTGGTAACCGATGGGGTCGATAAGCTTCAGGACGGCACCGCGGTCACGTACCGCGTCGCGCGTCGGGCACCGGCTGCATCCACTCAGCCCCGCGGACGTGTCGGGGCCACAACCCGTCCTGCCAACCCCGCCAATCCCGCTCGGCCGGGCGGGAGGTCCGGCAGGAGGGGCGGAGAGTGAGCCCTTCAAAGCCGTTCATCGTACGACCCGTCGCAACTGTTCTACTGATGGTTGCGATCCTTCTTTGCGGTGCTGTCGCGTACAAGCAACTGCCTGTTTCGGCGCTGCCGCAGGTGGATTATCCGACAATTCAGATCGTGACTTTCTATCCGGGTGCGAGCCCGGATGTGATGGCCTCATCCGTTACTTCGCCGCTCGAGCGCCAGTTCGGCCAGCTTCCTGGCCTGAATCAAATGACCTCCACCAGCTCAGGTGGAAGCTCGGTGATCACGCTTCAGTTCTCGCTCGAATTGAACATTGATGTGGCCGAGCAGGAAGTGCAGGCGGCGATCAACGCATCGGGTACTTATCTTCCCAAAGACCTGCCCAATCCGCCAATCTACAGCAAGATCAATCCTGCCGATGCCCCAATCCTGACCCTTGCCCTGACCAGCAAAACTCTTCCGTTGTCCGAAGTTGAAGACCTTGCAGACACGCGCCTCGCGCAAAAGATTTCGCAGCAGCCCGGCGTCGGAATGGTCAGCATTTCGGGCGGGCAAAAGCCTGCCGTTCGCATTCGCGCTAATCCTACGGTCCTCGCATCGCTGGGCCTTAACCTTGATGACCTGCGCACGATTGTGGCCAGCGCGAACGTCAATCAGGCGAAAGGTACGTTTGATGGGCCTCGCCAGTCGTACACCATTGGGGCAAACGATCAGCTTCTGACCAGCGATCAATACAAGCCGCTGGTTGTGAAGTATCGCAACGGCGCTCCGGTTGTTCTTTCGGATGTCGCCGAGGTGATTGATGGCGTGGAGAATGACCAACTGGCCGCGTGGATGAATCGCACCCCTGCGGTGCTTCTGAATATTCAGCGGCAACCGGGCGCGAATATCATTGATGTCGTCGATCGTGTGAAACGCCTGCTTCCGCAACTCAAAACTTCGTTGCCCTCCGCCATTCAGATCGACATCCTCACCGATCGTACAAACACCATTCGCGCGTCAGTTAACGATGTTCAGTTTGAAATGCTTCTCACGATCGGCTTGGTCGTGATGGTGATCTTTGTCTTTCTGCGAAATATCCCCGCCACCGTGATCCCCAGCATTGCCGTCCCGCTCTCGCTCATCGGCACGTTCGGCGTGATGTATATGCTGGGCTACAGCCTGAACAACCTCACGCTGATGGCCCTCACCATTTCCACCGGCTTCGTCGTCGACGACGCAATCGTGATGATCGAAAATATCACGCGCTTCATCGAAGCCGGCGAATCCCCACTGGAAGCCGCCCTCAAAGGCTCGGCTCAAATCGGGTTTACCATCGTGTCGCTCAGTGTTTCGTTGATTGCCGTGCTGATCCCGCTGCTGTTCATGGGTGATGTTGTCGGTCGTCTGTTCCGCGAATTTGCCGTGACGCTCGCGGTGACCATCCTCGTCTCGGCGGTCGTTTCGCTCACGCTGACGCCGATGATGTGTTCAAAGCTTCTCCGCCATAAGCCCGAATCCGAGCAGGGAAAGGTGTATCGCTGGTCCGAGCGCGTTTTTGAATCGATCATCCGTTTTTATGGCCGGACGCTGACGTTTGTTCTGCGTCATCAGGCCGCCACGATGGTGATCGCCGTCGCGACGCTGATCGCGACCATCATGCTTTATATCTACGTTCCCAAGGGATTCTTCCCCGTTCAGGACACCGGCGTGATCCTGGGCGTCTCGGAAGCCCCGCAGAACATTTCATTCGAAGCGATGCGGCACCGTCAGCAGTTATTGGTCGATCTGATTCTTAATGACCCGGCGGTGGATAGCCTGTCGTCCTTCATCGGAATTGACGGCACCAACACCACGCTCAACTCCGGCCGCATTCAGATCAATCTCAAGCCTGTCGAAGAGCGCGACGCCAACGCCACCGAGGTTATTCGCCGCCTTCAATCCAGACTTGATCCAGTCGAGGGCATTACGCTGTTCATGCAGCCGGTGCAGGATCTGTCGGTGGAAGATCGGGTCAGCCGTACACAGTTTCAGTACAGCCTGGAAGATCCGGATCCCAAGGAACTTGCGGTGTGGGTTCCTCAGCTGCTCCAGAAGCTTCACGATCTTCCCGAGCTGCGTGATGTCGCCAGCGATCAGCAGAACCAGGGCCTGGAAACCAATCTGGTCATCAATCGCGATACCGCCTCCCGTCTCGGCATCACGCCCCAGATGATCGATGATGCGCTTTACAACGCGTTCGGCCAGCGGCAGATCACCACGATGTTCACTCAGCTCAATCAGTACCGCGTGGTGCTGGAAGTGAAGCCGGAGTTTCAGAAAAGCCCTGATGATCTCCAGCACATTTTCATCCGCTCAGCTGAAGGCGGATCAGTGCCGCTGGGTACGTTCGCACGCTTTGAGCAAAATAATGTGCCGTTGGCGGTGAACCACCAAGGGCAGTTTCCGGTGGTGACGGTGTCGTTTAATCTGGCGCCGGGCGTTTCACTGGGCGATGCGGTAAAGGCGATTGATCGGACCAAGCAATCGCTGGGAATGCCGATCAGCATTCAGGCTGATTTTCAGGGAACCGCCGAGGCGTTTCGTGCTTCGCTGACCAACGAGCCGCTACTGATCCTTGCGGCGCTGGTGACCGTTTACATCGTGCTTGGCGTGCTTTACGAGAGCTACATTCATCCCATCACCATCCTCTCGACGCTTCCGTCGGCGGGCGTGGGCGCTCTGCTGGCGCTATTGCTTTGCCATACTGAACTGAGCGTGATTGCTCTCATTGGAATCATTCTTTTGATCGGCATCGTCAAAAAGAACGCGATCATGATGATCGACTTTGCGCTGGAGGCCGAGCGTAATGAGGGCAAGTCCCCCGTGGATGCGATTTTCGAAGCGTGCCTGCTGCGGTTTCGGCCCATCATGATGACGACCCTGGCCGCGATGTTTGGTGGAGTACCGCTGGCCCTGGGTACCGGGACGGGTTCCGAGCTTCGCCGCCCATTGGGCATCACGATCATCGGTGGGCTGATTTTCAGCCAGGTTCTGACGCTCTACACAACGCCGGTGATTTATCTGGCGTTCGACCGCCTCGCCAAATTCTTTGGCCGCGAAACGTCCGGCGGCCCCATTGGCGATAAGTTCGAGCCCGAGCCCGCCATTGAGGGCATAACGTGAGCCTCTCGTCGCCCTTTATTCGTCGACCCGTGGGGACGACGCTGCTGACCATCGCCGTCGCGATGGCGGGCGTACTCGCATTTTTCTTCCTCCCGGTTTCCCCGATCCCGCAAGTTGAATTCCCGACAATTCAGGTCCAGGCGATGCTTCCGGGGGCCAGCCCGCAGATTATGGCGTCGGCGGTTGCGACTCCGCTGGAGCGGCAATTTGGTCGCATCGCCGGCATCACCGAGATGACCTCCAGCAGCGGTCTGGGGTCGACCAGCATCGCGCTTCAGTTTGATCTCAACCGCAATATCGACGCCGCCGCCCGCGATGTGCAGGCCGCGATCAATGCAGCCCGCGGCCAGCTCCCCGCCAACCTGCCCAATAACCCCACCTATCGCAAGGTCAATCCCGCTGACGCGCCCATGCTCATCCTCTCGATGACCAGCGATACCTACGACCGCGGAAAAATGTACGATGTCGCGTCGTCGATCCTGGCCCAAAAACTTTCGCAGATTGAAGGTGTCGGCCAGGTGAACGTCGGTGGATCAGCTCTTCCGGCGGTTCGCGTGCAGGTCAATCCTACCCAACTCAATAACTACGGCCTGGGTCTCGAAGACGTCCGAATCGCATTGGGTAACGCCAACGCCAATCGCCCAAAAGGTTCGATCTCAACACCCGATCGAACCTTCTCGCTTCGCACCAGCGATCAACTCCTCAAGGCCTCGGAATATAAGCCGCTCATCATTGCCTATCGCAATGGCGCGCCGATTCGCCTTTCGGATTTCGCCACGGTGACCGATTCGGTGGAGGACGTGCGCACTGCCGGACTGTATGACGACAAGACCTCGGTCTCGATCATTATCTTCCGCCAGCCGGGCGCGAACATGATCGAAACTGTCGATCGCGTTCTGGCCCTCATGCCGCAGCTTCAGGCTGAAATCCCCGCCGGTATCAAAATGTGGGTCGCCATGGATCGCACGACCACCGTGCGCGCGTCGATTCACGACGTCGAATGGACGCTGGTGGTTTCCACCGTGCTGGTGATCCTTGTCGTGTTCGTATTTCTCCGGAGTTTCCGCACGACCTTCATTCCCAGCATCGCGGTGCCGGTTTCGCTGGTCGGAACGTTCGGCATCATGTACTTGTGCGGGTACACGATCGACAACCTCTCGCTCATGGCGCTCGCCATCGCCACCGGCTTTGTCGTGGATGATGCGATCGTTGTCATTGAAAATATCTCCCGGCACCTCGAGCAGGGGATGCGCCCGTTTCCCGCCGCTTTGCTGGGGGCAAAGGAGATCGGCTTTACCGTTCTGTCGATGAGCACTTCACTGGTGGCGGTGTTCATCCCAATCCTGCTGATGGGTGGCATCGTTGGCCGGCTCTTCCGCGAATTCGCGGTCACGCTCTCAGCCGCAATCGGCGTTTCGCTCATCGTCTCGCTGACCACTACCCCCATGATGTGCGCCCGCCTGCTCAAGGGTAAAGAGCGCGAGCATCACGGCTGGCTTTACCGCGCCAACGAGCGCGTCTTCAACTGGATTCTTCGGGGATACGAACTCTCGCTCGGCTGGGTCATGCGCCATCAGCCGCTCATGCTGATCGTGACAGTGGGGACGATTGGATTTACCGCATACCTGTACAAAGTAGTCCCCAAGGACTTCTTTCCGCAGCAGGATACCGGCCGCCTGATGGGTAATGTTCAGGCCGATCAGGATACATCGTTCCAATCCATGGAACGCATGCTCACCCAGTACGCCACGGTGATCAGCCAGGATCCGGCGGTTAATAACGTGGTCGCGTTTACTGGCGGGCAAAACCAGATCAATAGTGCCCGCATGTTCGTTGCGCTCAAGCCTCTGGACGAACGAAAAATGTCCGCCGGTGAGGTGATGGTTCGCCTCCGCGCAAAGACGGCGCGCATCCCCGGCGCGCTGATGGTTCTCCAGGCAGTCCAGGATCTGCGCGTGGGCGGCCGGATGAGCAGCGCCCAGTACCAGTTCAGCCTTCAGGGCGACAATCTGGATGATCTCAATCATTTCGCCCCGCTCATGCTCGAGGCCATGCGCAAAATCCCCGGCCTGGCGGATCTCAACACCGATCAGCAGAATCGCGGCCTCGAAGCGCGCCTGACTTACGATCGCACCGTCGCCTCCCGCCTGGGCGTCTCGCCGCAGATCACCGATGCCACTCTCTATGATGCCTTCGGACAGCGCCAGGTCTCCACGATGTACACCGCCCTCAATCAGTATCACGTAGTGATGGGCGTCGAGGATTCCTTCTGGCAAAACCCCGATGCCCTCAAATATATCTACGTCCCCAGTTCCACCGGCTCGCAGGTGCCCCTGAGCGCGTTCGCGCAGTTCAAGACCGATACCAGCGCCCTCCAGGTGAACCACTCGGGGCAATTCCCCTCCGTTACGATCTCCTTCAACCTCCTGCCCGGCGTTTCACTTGGCGATGCCGTCGTCAGAATCGAAGAGGTGGAGCGCGAAATCGAACTTCCTGACACGGTACACGGCTCGTTCTCCGGCACGGCCCAGGCCTACCAGGATTCGCTGGCCGGGCAGCCCATCCTGATCGGAACCGCACTGTTGGCCGTCTATATTGTGCTGGGCATTTTGTATGAGAGTTACATCCATCCCATCACGATCCTGTCGACATTACCCTCGGCGGGTGTTGGTGCGCTGCTCGCCCTGCTGATGTTCAACATTCCGCTAAGCGTTATCGCCCTGATCGGCATCCTGTTGCTCATCGGCATCGTCAAGAAAAATGCCATTCTCATGATCGACTTCGCCCTCGACGCCGAGCGGCGCGGGGGCCTCACCCCCGATCAGGCGATCGTCAAAGCCTGTAGCCTCCGCTTTCGCCCCATCATCATGACCACCATGGCCGCGCTGCTGGGCGCACTGCCCCTGGCCCTGGGCACCGGCATCGGCTCGGAAATGCGCCGCCCCCTGGGCATCGCCATCGTCGGCGGCCTGATCTTCAGCCAGGTCCTCACCCTCTACACAACACCGGTCGTTTACGTCTACCTCGACCGTTTGCGCCTATGGCTCAACCCGGTCCAGCACCCCGTCGCCGCTTTACCCCTCCCCGCGTAATCGTTCCCCTCTTGGCTGGTGGGTCCGTGACACTTTAGGCGGGCCTCTTCTCCCTCCATCGGTACTCCGGGGGAGGGTTGGGGAGGGGGTCTGCAAGACCACTGCCTTGCAAGGGAATTTGGATCGCAAACAACCCCCTCCCTACCCTCCCCCGGCGTACCGGGAGAGGGAAGAAAGGGGGGCCGCCGAAACTGTCACGTACCCTCGGCTGGTCGTCCGTTCCTGGCTCGATCACCTTCAACTCACGCGATCACCGCTTCCACAACACTCGCCGGCGACGCGGTTGGCACCACTCGCGTCAACCGGAAGCCGGCTTTGTTCAGCAGGGCGCTGTATTCCTGCTCGGTACGTTCCTGTCCGCCGGGCCCCACGAGCATCATGATGTCCAGGATCTTCCCGGGGTGGGGCGTATTGCCGGGCGGGATCACCATTTCAACGATCAACAGGCGCGCGTCCTTCGGCATCGCGCGACGGCAGTTGGCCAGGATTGTGAGGCATTGATCCTCGCTCCAGTCGTGGATGATGTGCGAGAGAATGTACGTGTCGCCACCGCTGGGAACGGTCTCGAAAAAACTTCCGGACTCGACAGAGATGCGGTTACTCAACCCGTGTGACGAGATGACGGCCCCGGCGTCGCGCACGACGTGCGGAAGATCAAACAAGATGCCGTGCGGCTGCGGATGGCGCTCGAGGACCGCCGATAGGAAATGACCCGTAGCGCCGCCAACGTCGACAATGGTCTTCGCGCCGGAGAAGTCATACGCCGCTGCCACCGCCGGGGCTTCTGTCCAGTGGAAACCGATCATGGTTTCACTGAACCTCGACGCCTCCTCCGGATTCTCCGCGAGCCATTGGAATATTGGCATTCCCAGTGATTTCTCAAATCCGCTTTTTCCAGTTTGAAGCGAGTAAAGAAGCTCCCCAAATCCGCTCGTAAACCAACCGCTGGCGACTGTCAGGATTGTGGACCGCGCAGCACCCGGCGCACCTGTCTTGAGCGTTGCGCCCATCTCCGTCAGCGTGAATCGCTTTGCGGTGTCGTCAGTCAGGATTCCCAGGTGAGTCAACGTTCGCATCAGCCGGTAGAGCGACGGCGCGTGCGTTCCGGTGGGCCCGGCAAGTTCCTCGGCACCCCTGGCTCCGTTGGCCAGATGGTCGGCCAGACCCAGCTTCGCCGTCACGTAAACAATCTGCGATACCCAGTGCGCCCGGGCCATATCAATCAATTGAACGTGAAGTGGTGGTTGGCTGGAATCCGCGTGAGTCGGCGCAGGCATGTCATTCTCCTTTTCGATTTGCAAAAGTTGCGTCCGCCAATCCGCCGACTCAGAGTTCCTGGCGGCGTACACGAATTGGCAATGCGATTAAAACCGTCGAAGCCGTACCTGTCCATTCACACCCACCCCTTCGACGTCTCCGGGGGTGCGTGGCACGTTTGGCGGGCGCTTTTGATGGTATCATGTGGGGGTCAGGGG
>DAIRGS010000014.1:0-1422 GCA_036794395.1 Tepidisphaeraceae bacterium
CGCTCGACTTGGTTTTATCTCCCGTCGCAAAGCCCGGCATCGTGTACGCTAGAACGTTCTGCCGCGGCAACCCAAGCCGATCCATCGTCCGGCAGCACACGATCAGCGCCTGCGTCGAATCCAATCCCCCCGAAACCCCAATCACCACCTTCTTGATTCCGGTCGCCCTCAGCCGCTGCGCCAGCCCGGCCACCTGAATGTTGTACGCCTCAAAGCACCGCGCATCCCGCTCCTTGGCATCGCCCGGCACATACGGAAACCGTGCGACGCTTCGTCGAAGCTTGATCGCTTCCTTCGGCATTCCGAGTTCAAACCGCACACGCCGAAACGATGCCAGCCGCTCGCGATTTTCCCGCGCTGCATCATTGAAACTCGTCAGCCGCATCCGCTCCTGGGCCAGCCGGTCCAGATCGATATCCGCACTAACGCGCTGTTCATCAGTGGCAAACCGCTCTCCCTCGGCCAGCAGATTCCCATTCTCATACACCATCGCATGTCCATCCCACGCCAGGTCCGTCGTTGATTCCCCCTGTCCCGCGGCTGTGTACAGATAAGCCGCCACGCATCGCCCCGACTGGCTCGCGCACAAGTCCCGTCGATATGCCGCCTTGCCAATGGTTATGTTGCTTGCCGAGAGATTCACCAGCACCGTCGCCCCCGCCAGCGCCTGCCAGGATGAAGGCGGCACCGGCGTCCACAAATCCTCACAGATCTCCACCCCAAGGCAAAACCCGGGCAAATCAATCGCCTCAAAGATCAGGTCCGTCCCAAACGGAACCGTGTCCCCCAGCAGCCTGATCTCCCGGCTCGTCGCCTCCGCCGCCGATACAAACTGCCGCTTCTCGTAGAACTCGCGATAGTTCGGCAGAAAACTTTTGGGCGTCACCCCCAGCACCCGTCCTCCGTGTACCACCGCGGCACAGTTAAACAACTTCGAATCGATCCGAATCGGCAGTCCCACCGCAAGAACCGTCCCAAACCCCGCGCTGGCTTCGACGACTTTTCCCAGCGCCGCCACGCTCGCCTCCAGCAGCGCGTCCTGATGAAACAGGTCATCGCACGAGTACCCCGATAACCCCAACTCCGGAAAGATCGCCAGCGCGGCCCCATCTGCCGCCGCCTCCCGCGCCAGCGCAACGGTTCTCTCCGCATTGAATTGCGGCGACGCCACCTTCAACCCCGGCACGCACGCGCACACCCGCGCATACCCATGGCGATACAGCGACTCGAACGGCAGGGCGTTAATGCTCATCTCATCCATAGTCTAGCATCCCAGCCCCACTTATGTGCCGATCGCGCGTTGCTGATGACATTGACGACTCAACGAATTGCCGTTGTTGTCGATTAAACCGAATGTCCGGTAGCGCATCGCGATTTCGATTAGTCGCGAGACACGATATTTGTAGGGGCGGACCCCCGTGT